>JAPPNM010000130.1 GCA_028873825.1 Gemmatimonadota bacterium
GCCGCAACGTCCCGCCGCCATCCGCATGACGCTTACGGTCACGACCGCCGGAGGCAGGACCCGCACGCTCCATCTCCCCGCCGATCTCGCCTTTGCGGGCAAGGCCTGGAACTGGGTTGGCGACGCGCTGCCGCTCGTAACGCGGGACAGCGAACTGGAACCACACCAACTCGCGGAGCTCTTGCGCCGAGGCTACTTCGCCGCCTCGGACGACGCAGACGCTGACAGTTGGTCCACGCAGGCCCAGCGGTTCGACGAGGACGCGCTCCACATCGCCACCAGGCTCCTGTGCAGCGAGGACTCGGCCCTGGAACTCTCCATCGCCGAGACCGTCCGCCGGGAGATCCTCCACCTCGTTCCCAACGGCCGCAAGGTGGAGATCTCCATCAGCCGGCCCGACGTCCGGATCGTTCTGGGCGATCCCGCCCAACCCGCCGCCTGAGCACGTTGGCCGAACGGCTCGCTTGGGCCGGCCGGCATTTCATCCATCCTCCCACGAGCGTTCCCCACGTCGCCCGGAGCCGAGCCGGGCCGGTTCCCGGTCGCGGAGCGGCCGGGGCGCGGGAGCGGCCGTTGCCCGCCGGCCACATTCATCCCGCCACAAGGAGAAGCGCTGCATGGACACCCCGAACCCGATGGAAGCATTGATCGGCGCGAACGGCGCGAGCAGGCTCAACGGCCTCTCCCTGCTCGACCTCGACTCCATGACCGTCCGGGAACTGCGGCAACACGGACTCACCCAGGCCCAGGCCGCCAGGGTCAAGGCGGCGTTCGACCTGGGCCGCCAACTCCTCGAAGCCGAAGCCTCCCTCCACGAAGACGCCCCCATCCTCAGCTCTCCCGACGAGGCCTACCGCTACATGCGCCCCCGGTACGTCAACGAGTACCGGGAGCACTTCGACGTGCTGATGATGGACAACCGCAACAGGCTCATCCGCCACCACCGGGTGTCCACGGGCAGCCTGTCCACATCCGTGGTGCATCCGCGCGAGGTCTACCGCCCTGTCATCCGGGAGAGCGCCGCCGGGGTCATTTTTTGCCATGCGCATCCGTCGGGAGATCCCAACCCTTCTCGTGAAGACGTGGAGATCACCCACCGGCTCCGGCAGGTGGGTGAGGTGATGGGCATCCGGGTCCATGACCACGTCGTCTGTGGGCACGACCGCTTCTTCAGCTTCAGCAGGGAGGGCTTGCTATGACCAGTCAGTATCCCCCCGGCCCGCCGCCGGCGATGCACCCGATGGACCCGCGCCGCGGCCGGGACCTCTCGCCCATGTTCGCGGCGTTCCTGTCCTGGCTCCTGGGTCTCGAACCCATAACCAGCCCGGCCATCACCAACGTCGCCGTTTCCGGCAACTGCGTGCTGGCCGCAACCGACGAGAATCCATTCTTCGACCGCCATCTCGGATCGCTCGACGACTTCGAGACGAACATCCGCGGCTGGGGTGAAGCCTGCGGCGCCGATGCCGGCATGGTGGAAGGCCTCGTCGCCCGCGTAAGGAGGACAGGCCAATGAGCTTCCCCGATCTCCCCGAAGGCTATGACCGCCACAAGGACGCCCTTGCCATCGTCGATCCCGGCGCCTCGAACCCGGCCGGCGTGGCGCTCGCCATCCACCAGGCGTGCACGCAGGTCATCCACGAGGGCGGCAGTCAGCGGGAAGACCCCGCTGTCCGCCTCATGACCACACAACTGGCCTTCCTCGTCCAGGGCAATTCCGATCTCGATCCCTGCGAGTACGGCCGGCTCATGGACGCCTGCCGCGCCCGTGCGGCCGAACGGCGAGACGCCCCCAAACCCGCCACTACCACCCCCGCCTGATCTTCCGCACCTCCGCTCCCCGCCGCGAGGAGGCCGGGCAGCCGGCCCGGCGCAGGCCACGGGCGCGGCGCGGGAGGATCCGTTCCGCGCCGCGCTCCGGCACTTTCACGCACTTCCCAGGAGGGAGAGATCCATGCTCGACGCCCATACGGTGGCGGACACATCCGCGCGCCTTCCCGTTCCCCACGCCTTTCCTGCCGTCCCCGCCGCACCGGGCTCCGAGCCTTCCACTCACGACGCGCTGTTCACCGCCGCCACAACCCTCCTGCCGGTCCTGGAGGCCGGCCGGGCGCTCGACCCAGCGACCCTGCGGGACGCCATGACGCGCGCCTTCGGCGCCACGGACGCCCAAGGCGCCTGGGTCTGGA
>JAPPNM010000003.1 GCA_028873825.1 Gemmatimonadota bacterium
CAAGCCGTCGAGCGCGGAGGTCTACCGGCGAGCATTGGATCATCACATCCTGCCGGCGCTGGGGAAGATGCCCGTGGGTGCGGTTGGGAGCGAGCACGTGACGGAACTGCACTATGCCATGCGCGGCGAGCCCCACGCCGCGAACGCGGCGCTGAAGATTGTGGCGAAGATGATCTCGCTCGCTGTGCAATGGGGACTGCGCGATCCTGGGCCCAACCCGTGCCGGGCGGTACGAAAGTACCGCACGCAGTCCCGCGAGCGGTTCCTTACGGACGCGGAGTATCGCCGGCTCGGCCGGGCGGTGGCAGTACTGGAGGCCAAGGGCAGGGTGTCGCGCCATGCGGCGGCGGCAATTCGCCTTCTGGTGCTGACCGGCTGCCGGCGCAACGAGGTGCTGGAGCTCAAGTGGGACGACATCGACCGGACGGCGGGTGAGTTGCGATTGCGCGAGGGCAAGACGGGTGGGCGCATGGTGCCGCTGACGCCGTCTGTGGCGGACGTGCTGGCCGATACTCCCCGAGTGCCGGACAACCCGTGGGTGATTGTCGGCCAGAGGTCGGGGGCGCGCATGACCAACATCAACGATCCGTGGTTGATCGTGCGCGACAAGGCCGGCCTCAAGAATGTGCGCATTCATGACCTCAGACATTCCTGGGCCAGCAGGGCACTGGCGCTCGGCGAGAGCCTCTCGATGATAGGCGAGATACTCGGCCACAACAGCATCGAGACCACGGCTCGCTACGCTCACCTCGCGCGCGACACGGTGAAGGTATCGGCCGCCAAGGTCGGCGGCAGCATCGGCAGCGACATCTTGCCTGCGGATGTGGAGGAGAAAGCGGCATGACCAAGCTGAACAGGCGCTCGATCTCGCGGAGCACCGTCGAGGCGCTAGAGGTCGAGAAGGACACGGTGTTCTGGGATCGGGACCAGCCGGGGTTCGGCGTCAGGGTCTACGCCTCGGGCACGAAGATGTACGTGGTGCAGTGCCGGCACAAGGGCGAGTCGGTGCGGGTGACGGTGGGCCGGCACGGCGTGATTTCCGCCGACGAGGCGCGCCAGAGGGCGTCCCGGATCATCAACAGGATCAAGGCGGGCGAGGACCCGGTGCCGGAGCTTTCGCTTGCCCGCCGGAAAAGCGGGCCTACCGTGGCCGACCTTGCCGAGCGCTACATGGAGAAGCATGTCGACGTGCACTGCAGGGCGTCGACGGCGAAAGGCGTCCGGATACTTCTGGATCGCCACGTCCTGCCGGAGTTCGGCAAGCTCAGGCTGCTGGCTGTGGAGCGCGAGAAGGTAGCGGCGTTCCATGCCCGACTGAACGGAACCCCCTACGCGGCGAACCGGTCGGTGGCGCTCATGTCGCGCATGTACACGATGGCTGCGGCTTGGGGCATGGTGCCCGATGGCACCAACCCGTGCCGGGGGATCGAGCGGCACCGGGAGGGCAAGCGGGAGCGGTTTCTCACCGACACGGAATTCCGCCGCCTCGGCGAGGTTTTGGCCGAGGCCCCCGCGAAGGGCGGAGTATCTGTCCATGCAGTGGCGGCGATCAGGCTGCTGATGCTGACCGGCTGCCGCAAGAGCGAGATTCTGTCGCTGCGGTGGAAGGATGTTGACTTCAAGGCCAGCGAGCTGAATCTCCGCGAGAGCAAGACGGGGCCGCGTTCAGTGCCGCTTTCTCCGCCGGCAGTCAGGGTGCTGGCGGAGTTGCCCCGTGTGCCCGGCAATCACTGGGTGATCCCCGGCCAGAAGCCCGGCACGCACATGACGAACCTCGATGATCCGTGGCTGATCGTTCGCGAGCGCGCCGGTATCGAACACGTCCGGCTTCACGACTGCCGACACTCCTTTGCGAGCCGCGCCCTTGCGCTGGGCGAGAGCCTGCCCGCTATCGGAAAGCTGCTCGGTCACCGCCAGATCCAGACCACAGCGAGATACGCACACTTGACGCGGGACTCGGTCAAGGCCTCCGCGGCGCGGGTCGCTGCCAGCATCGCGGACGATTTCATGCCTGGCGGTATTGTGCCGTGAGAGGCGTGTTGATGACGGTCTAGACCCGCGCTTATTCGCTGTTCTTGGGGGCGCGTGCTTGCGGTGGCGCTGTAGTTGACGGGTTTTTGTCCCCGATGAGTTGACCGCTTCTGTTGCTGCTGGGCCTGTGGGGAAGTGGTCAGGCGCGGAGCGGC
>JAPPNM010000036.1 GCA_028873825.1 Gemmatimonadota bacterium
CCCGGAGCCTCTCGTGCAGGTATGCCGAGGTGCCGACGCCGCCCGTGGTCTGCGACACGGCATAGCCGCGCAAAAAGTCCTGGAACGCGTCAGACGGGTGCGCCGCGCCTAGGTCGTGCAGCACGTCGGCAAACGACCTCGAGAACACCCGCATCTCGCGCCGTATTCTCAGGGACTCGCGGTACATGGAGGGGAACATCGAGCCGCTGCCGCCTCCGAGCGCCTCAAAGGCCCCGTGCAGCCCGCGGCCGGTCTTTTCCATGATGTCGCAGTATATGGCAAAAAAGAAGAGCTCCGCGTCCGCGCCGGCCGCCCTTTTCCGCGCGATGCCACGGAGCCCCATGCCCTTCATGAAAAACAGGGCCGGCAGGGCCGCCAGAAACAGGAACGCGTACGGCATCCCGGTGGCGGCGTACAGTACAACCGAGATGCAGACTGCTGGGACTGCGCCGAGAATCGTGGCGCCGACAGACTCCGCGGCCTTCTGGCGCGGGGAGGCCGCTATGCCGGCCGCGGGGATGTCCCGCGAGTAGCGCCCCGTCAGATATCGGTGCATCCTCACGATGACGCCAAACCTCAGCATGGCGTTTCCCGCGCTACTCGTAATCATCTTTGCGCCTTCCCTCCTCCTCCCCTCTTCTGCCCCGCGCCGCCGCGGCCGTCCGGGGAGCCATCTCCCGCCCCACTTTTGCCATCCCGTCGAGTGCGCCGCCGACCACGTACGATATGCGCGAACCCGCCCTTCTGTACGCGATGTATCCTACAGCCGCTGCCGTGCCCGCCAGTATGGCATACACCGCGCGCGCATAGTCCGGCTCGTACACGGCGGTCATCTCAATGTCGCGGTGGGCCTCCATCACAAACGAGGACGGCCTGCCGGGCGCCCCCTCCCAGTACGCCAGGCGCTCCGGTACGAGGTACGGCACGACGTGGCCCGGCTCCGCCCGCACTTGGACGTCGGCCCCGTACGGGTATATACCGCCGCCCGAGCCGCCGTTCACGAACACCTGCACGCTCCTCTCATATGTGGCGGTGACCGTAATGGGGTCGTCGCCGGGCACCACGCGCACCCCGTCGTATATGCCGTCGCCGTCCTCGTCGGTCAGGTATCCGCCTCCTCCCCCGTACGCCACGTCGAGCAGGCCGTACCCCGAGTCGAGGGTGTCTGGAAACCCAAACTGAAGGTGCTCCGGGTGCCGCAACACAGCCTCAAACGGCGTGACGAGTTTGGTGCCGTTGCGCAGAGAGAACTCCACCTCGAGCCCGCTGCCGCCGTCTTCTGACACGGCGTCGACCCTGAGGCGGACCGCCATCTCTGAATGTACGGGCACCGACACGGCGCCGGGCTCGAACCCGTCCATGTGGCCCCGCACCGTAATGGTGGCGTCGCCCGGGGTGGCGGGGGTGACCAAGAACACCCCGGGGGTGGTCTGCTCCACGGGCCAGGGCGAGTCGGCCACTTCGTATGATACGTGCGGGAAGGAGTGGGCAACGCTCGCCGCGCCACCATCACCATAACTGTTTCCGTCCGCAGGCAACAAAGCATCAGACGCAGCAGCCGGCGACGACGTCACGCGGATCTCAAACGGCTTGCCCGCGGCGACCCGCGGCGGGGCGTCTGCAGTAAGGTTCATGAGATTGAGAAACGAGACTATCTTCTCCTGAATGCCGCCCCCAAGCGAATGCAGGACTCCGACCAGATGGGAGCCGGCGCCGGATACGGCGGCCGCCGTCCCGTTGTTGTAGAGGAAACCCGTGGTGGCGGCCGCAGCAGACAACATATCTCCTCCCACCTGCCTTGCTGCCGGTGCCGACACATCCACCCTCTCCACCGGTATCCCGAACGGGTCGACCGTGTGGATGGCGACCGGAAAGTCCTCGCCCGAATGCACTACGGACGGCACGGCCATCTCTATCGAGACCGGGACGCCGCCCGGCGTGACGGTGCCGTATGCGGGGCCCGCGGCCCCGGGGCTGCCCTCCAGCGTGGCGACCACGCCGGTCTTCCCCGCGACCGTACCGTATATGACGGCCGTGTTCGATGACGAGGGGGATGCTCCGACCACCACGTTCTCGACGCGGCCGTCCCCAAACGTCACGGATATCGTCCTGTCCCGCCCGAACTCGTCGTGTGGTATCCAGTAAATAGTTCCGCCTAGACTTTTGCATGCGTATCCCTCTCCA
>JAPPNM010000152.1 GCA_028873825.1 Gemmatimonadota bacterium
AGTGTGAATAAAATGATGCAGAAAGTGGTATCCATGACAGGGGACCACTCCACAAACCTTGCGCGCGCAAGCCAGATCACGGCAGACGTGCGCGCAAGGAGGCTCAACATGTTCTACAAGAACACAGGAATAACCCCTCCGGGATGGTGGAGATCGGAAGGGAGGACAGCATGAGGGCCGAGGACATAATGCTCGACTATGTGACGTGGATGGAATCGCAAGAGTACGCGCCGGGCTACATAGAAGACATCGTCAAGGCGCTCAAGTCGTGGCTGACGTACAACTATGTCGACATACGGCGCAAGATAAAGATAGCAAACGCTAGGATTCCGGTGACGCTGGAGGACGAGCAGGTGCCCACCCCGGCGCAGCTCGAGTCGATCATGAACGCCGCGGATCCGCGCACCCGCGCCTGCATGTCCCTGATGGCCTTTGCCGGGGTGCGGCCGCAGGTGATAGGCAACCACGACGGGACCGACGGGCTGCGCGTCTCGGATATCGAGGGGCTGCGCGCGGACGGCGGTAAAGGAGGCACGCTCTCGCTTGAAAGGACGCCCGCGACGGTTACAATAAGGCCGCAGATAAGCAAGGCGGGCCACAGGTACTTTACGTTCCTCACATCCCAGGGGTGTTCGTACCTCCTAGGGTACCTCCGCGGCCGCGCGGCCGCAGGCGAGAGAATGGGCCCGGACTCGCCCCTGATATGCACGAGGAGAACAGCGTGCGCGCAGGCAACCGGCGGACAGGAGTTCATGTCCACGCATGCGGTCACACTGCCGATAAGGGCCGCCATCAGGAGCGTCACCAAGGCAAGGCCGTACGTGCTCCGCGCGTACTTTGACACACAGCTCCTCTTGGCCGAGAGCAGCGGGTGCATGACGCACGCGTACAGGCAGTTCTTCATGGGGCACACGGGCGACATGGAGGCCAGGTATACCACCAACAAGGGGAGGCTGACGGAGCAGATGGTCGAGGACATGCGGGGCGCCTTTGCAAGGAGCGAGGCGTTTTTGCGGGCGGGCGAAGGCGGCGACGATGCGGAGAACAGGAGGGAGGTGTTCCTGCTGTCGCTGCGGCAGCAGGCCAGGGCGCACGGGATCGATCCGTCCAGCATAATGGTGAGGACGAAAAGCGGCGGGGCGAAGGCGGCGTCCCAAGACGGCGCCCACGGAATGGCGCCCGCCCCCACAGACATAATGCCGGAGGACGCGGATCCGCCGCGGGACGGCCCGCGCGGGGCGCCGTACCAGACAAGGATAATCACGGGCGAGGAGGAGCTGCTCTCGCGCGTCGCATACGGGTGGGACATTGTAAACAACATGCCAGGCGGCAGGTTCCTGATCAGGCGCAAGACGGCGCCCGCGTGACGGCGCCGGCGGCCGTGACTGCGTTCCCGCATTCCGACAGGCCGTGCGACGGATTCTCTAGAAAACGCGGTTGGCGAGAGTCCGCGTGAACGTATTCAGAGAACCCGGGGGCGCGGTGTGCGCGTTTGAGGGCTTCCGCATCCAGACGGACCGAGGGCGCGACGGCCCGCGACGGGCGAATCTGTAACGGAGTCCGCGCGGCCACAGGCAATGACGGGCCGAAGGCGCGCCACGACAAGTCGAGGCACAGTTATCCGGCTACGGACGAGGGACGTTTCACGCCGCGCATGGCCGCCACCAAATGCGCCACCCGCATGTGCGCGTCGGTGCCATGGGCCGCTCGGGCTCTGCTGTCGGCGCATCCGGCCCGGGCCGAGGGTGCAACCGCGACGTGGACCGCGCGGACGGAGGCCGTGGCGTCGTCGTGAACCCAGAGGGCAAAGGCAGGATCAGTAGCGGACGACACATCCGGGGCCGTGAACGTCTGGATCTGGGTGTCGTGGACACCTACGTTATGCTGCAACATACTGTGAGGACTGACGCTGATCCTAGCCTCCGAACCAAATCCACTGGGTACGTATTCACGTCCTAAGGGGATTTTGTGCCTAAACGACGGCCAAATGTCTAAAAAACTAGGCATGATGTGAACTCATACACTCAGGCGCTTCATCCACGGCGAAATGGTGGGGGCCCCGCTAGAAGGAGACCGATCGGCGATTCACACTTTAGCAGCG
>JAPPNM010000053.1 GCA_028873825.1 Gemmatimonadota bacterium
CTGCCGGACTGCCGGACTGCCGGACTGCCGGACTGCCGGACTGCCGGACTGCCGGACTGCCCCTCTTTCAGCGTACCGTCTTCACTCATACCGCCCTCCCGTGGTAGAAGGGCGCACGCTATGGGCAGATCAATTGTCCGTCAAGTATATAACTCCCATAACAATCCAAGCGTGCTTCCCTGCCGTCACGGCGCCCGAGAGAGAGGGCCCGGACAAACCGACACCGGACATCGCAATGGATGAATCGGCGACCCTGACGCCGGCGCCGCAGTTCATGAAGTTTCTGCGCGACGGCCGGATCCTCCTGCAACGGTCGAAGGCGACCGGCCGGGTCTTCTTTTACCCGCGCATTGCAGAGCCGGGGACGGGCTCGACGGATCTGGACTGGGTCGAGGTCTCCGGCCTCGGCCTCGTCTACTCGACCACGGTCATTCGCCGCCGGCCGCCCGAACCGCATCGGAACATCGCCCTGATCGACCTGGATGAAGGGCCACGCCTGCTGAGCCGGATCGAGGGTATGGACCCGGACCTTGTCCGTATCGGCATGAGGGTGCAGGCGCGCATCGCCGGTGAAGAGGAGCCTCTCATCGTCTTCGTGCGCGCGGGCGGCGGGGAAGCGTCGGCGTGAACGCTCAAGCCGGATTTCCGCGCGGCGGCACTGCCATCGTCGGCGCCGCCACTTTCGGCCTCGGGGAGGTGCCGGGCTTCGAGGCGATCGACCTGGCGGCGCAGGCGTCGCTCGCCGCCTTGCGCGATGCCGGCCTCGCCGTGCGCGAGGTCGATGCCCTGTTCGTCGGACTCCCGCAGGACTACCTGTCGGGCTTGACCCTTGCGGAATATCTCGGCGTCCGGCCGAAGCTCACCGACAACAACAGGACCGGCGGTTCCAGCTTCCTCACCCATACCGTCTGGGCCGCACTGGCGCTTGCCGCCGGCATGTGCGACGTCGCCCTGATCGCCTACGGCAGCACCCAGCGGACCGGCGCCGGCCGCCTGGTCTCTTCCTGGCGCGGTTCCCCGTTCGAGGAGGCGTACCAGCCCGCCATGCCGATCGCCGGATACGCCCTGGCTGCGGCGCGGCATATGCACGAGTACGGCACGACGCGGGAGCAGTTGGCGGAGGTCGCCGTATCCGCGCGCCGCTGGGCGCAGCTCAACCCGGAGGCCTACAAGCGCGATCCCCTTACCGTCGAACAATGCCTGACCGCGCGCATGGTCGCCGACCCGCTCACGGTGCGGGACTGCTGCCTGGTCACGGACGGCGCCGCTGCGATCGTGATGACTCGGGCAGACCGCGCCCGCGACCTGCAGAGACCGCCGGTGTTCCTGTTGGGCGCCGGCTCGGCGGTGACGCACAAGGAAATCGCTCAGATGCCCGATCTGACGGCGACCGGGGCGGCCGAGTCGGGCCGGCGAGCGTATGAGTCTGCGGGCGTAACGCCGTCGGACATCGATGTCGTACAGCTTTACGATGCCTTCACGATCAATACGATCCTGTTTCTGGAGGATCTCGGCTTCTGTCCCAAAGGGGAGGGGGGCCGCTTCGTCGAGGACTCGCATATCGCGCCGGGTGGTCCGCTGCCCGTCAACACGAACGGGGGTGGCCTTTCCTGCGTTCATCCGGGAATGTACGGCCTGTTCACCCTCGTTGAAGCCGTCATGCAATTGAGAGGATCGGCCGGCGCGCGGCAGGTCGAGGGCGCGAGGCTCGTCCTGTGCCACGGCAACGGCGGTGTGCTGTCCAGCCAGGCGACGAACATTCTCGGCGCCGAAGAAACTCTCTGAACGGCGGAGGCTCCATGACGGCAGCGGACCGGGTTCCAGAACGGGCACACGCGCTCGATATCGACCTGCGCCGGGCGGAGACGCAGAACTGCCCGTATGCCGCCTACGATAAGCTGCGCGAGGAGGCGCCGGTCTGGCACGATCCGAACACCGGTTACTTCGTGATTTCCCGCTACGAAATCCTGAAGGAGGTTCTTCTCGACACGGAGCGCTTCAGCAACATTCCGGACCCGGAACAGATGTTCGTTACGCAGGAACGCACCGAACTCCTTCGAAACCTTTACGAAAAGAAGGGATGGTATCCCGCGCCCAACCTGGCAAAACGCGACGACCCGAACCACAGGCAGATGCGGAAGCTGTTCGAGCAGGCGTATCGGGCAAGCAAGATCAAGCAGATGGAACCGTTCGTGCGCGAGGTCAGCGAACGGCTGGTCGACGGCTTCATCGACCGGGGCCGGTGCGATTGGGTGCGGGAATTCGCGATCCCGCTGCCCCTCATCGTCATTATTCATCAGGTCGGCGCGCGCGAGGAGGATATGTGGCGCATCAAGGCCTGGACCGACGCCTACGTTCAAAGATTGAGCCTCATGCACGGCGAGGAAACGGATGTGTGGGCGACGGAGATGGAAATCGAGATGCAGCACTATTTCCAGCCCATCTTCGAGCGCCTGCGCGAGGAGCCAGACGACACACTGCTCAGCCACCTGGTGAATACCGAGATTCCCGAATGGGGCCGCACGCTGAACGACAATGAACTGCACGCCGAGATGATGACCGATACCTTCGTCGGCGGAGCGGAGACCACGACCAATGCGCTGTCAGGGGGCATACTCCTCCTCATTCAGAATCCGGGGGCGTGGCGCCGGCTCAAGGCCGACCCCGACAGGTACCTGCGCACGTTCGTCGAGGAGGTTCTCAGGCTGGAGAGCCCGGTCCAGTTCCTGTTCCGGTTTGCAGCCAGGGACCTCGACCTCTGCGGCGTCCGCATTCCCAAAGGGAGCCGCATCATGGCTGGCTACGGCGCCGCAAATCGCGACGAGCGCCAGTTTCCGGAGGCGGCGCGCCTCGATCTGGAGCGGGCCAACGCCGCAAGCCATCTGGCTTTCGGTTCCGGAACGCACCATTGTCTCGGCGCCTCTCTCGCCCGGCGGGAACTGCATTGCGGGTTCCAGGCGTTCATCGACCGGATCGACGATTTCCGGCTGGCTCCCGAACAGGGCGAACTCAGCTACGCGCCGCACATGTTCCTGCGGGCCTTGAAGGAACTGCATATCGAGTTCGAGGCGAAACCGCGAAGGCAGGCGTAGAGGCGACAGTCCATTGCACGGAAGCGAATTCCCCGAAACAGGCGGACCACCGGACCGGGAGCGGCGGATCAGTCATGGATCTTGAGATCGAGGGGCGCGGCGCGTTCGTCGTCGGCGCAACCGGCGACATCGGGCGGGCGACCGTCGAGCGGCTGCTGGCGGAAGGGGCGCGGGTCGTAGCCGGCGCCCGCTCTGCCGCCCGGATGGCCGGGACGCTGGGCGCTGCAGGGCTCGACGTGCACGGCATGGTGGAAATCGATCTGCGCGACGAGGCGTCGACAGCGGCGGCAGCCGGGCGCGCTGAGGAGCTTCTGGGCGGCGCGATCGACATCCTGGTCTGCGCCGCCGGGGGCGACGTCACCTATGCGCCGGTCTGGGAGATTCCGCCGGACGTGTACGAGCGGGATTACCGGATCAAGGTCGTCGGCACCTCGCAGCTCTGCACCAGGGTCGCTGCCCACATGGTCGAACGCGGCTCGGGCGCGATCGTCAACGTGATCGGGATCGCCACCGAGATCGTGGTGACCGTCAACCCCGCGGGGAGCGCGGCAAACTCGGGGCTGCGCAGCTTCACGCGGGTCCTGGCCAAGGAAGTTGCCGGCTCGGGCGTCCGGGTCGTCGGCGTCAGCCCCGGATTCGTCGAAGGCGAACGTCTGGCCCGGTTCGCCACCGACGAACAGACCCGGCAGCTGAAGGAATCGATTCCGCTCCGCGCGCTCGCGGACCCGAAGGAACTGGCCGACGTGATCGTTTTTGTTGCGTCGCCGCGGGCAAGCTACATCACGGGAGAGATCGTCATCGTGGACGGCGGGGCCACCCTGCGGTGAGGCAAACGCGTCCCCGAGACCTCGCTGGCGGCGCGCGGAGGAGGCCGAGGCCGGGATGAGATTCACGGATCGAGTGCTGTTTGCCACCGGTGCCGGCTCCGGCATCGCCGCGGCTGCGGCGCGGCAATTTTCGGCCGAAGGGGGCCGCGTCGCGGTGGCCGACATCGACGGCGAGCGGGCGGCGGACATGGCCGCTTCGCTGGACGGCGCTATCGGAATCCACTGCGACGTCTCCAGCGAAGAATCGGTGAACCGCGCCGTTGCCGAGACCCGAAAGAGGCTGGGGCGGATCGATGCTGTCCTGAACGCTGCCGGACACGCCGATTTCGGTCCGATCGACGACTATTCGATCGAGCGGTGGAACCGGATGATCGCTGTCCACGCGACGGGAACTTTTCTCGTATGCAAGGCCGCCGTGCCGGCGCTGCGCGCCCAGGGCGGCGGTTCGATCGTCAACGTGTCATCCATCGCGGCGCATGTGGGACGGATGAACCTCGTGGCCTACACCGCCGCCAAGGGTGCGATCCTTTCCATGTCCCGGCAGCTCGCGCTCGAATTGGCCGGGGACCGGATCCGCGTCAACGTCGTCGCGCCCGGCGTGGTGCGGACCGGGCTTACCGAAGCCGCCTATGTCGAACGGGGAGGCGGCGACTTCGACAAGGGCGCGGCGCAGGTCGTCGCCGACACGCCGCAGAAACGGATCGCGGCCCCGGAGGAAATCGCGGCCCCGATCTGTTTCCTGCTTTCGGACGAGGCGAGTTTCTGCACCGGGTCGGTGATAACGCCGGACGGCGGCATGACCGCGATCTGATTGCAACACGCCCCGCTCCGGTCGGGCATGCGCCGTGGAACGGAACCGGCGTCAGCCCGAATCCTCCAGTATCAGGTCGCTTGCCTTCTCCGCCATCATGATCGTCGGCGCGTTGGTGTTGCCGGAGGTGATCGACGGCATGGCGGAGGCGTCGACGACGCGCAGGCCGGCCAGGCCGTGAACCCGGAACCGGGGATCGACCACTGACAGCGGGTCCCTGCCCATGCGGCATGAACTGGTCGGATGGTAGATGGTCTGGGAGATGTTGCGCGCGGCGTCGAGCAGGTCCTTGTCCGACTGAACCTCCGTGCCCGGCAGATGCTCGCGCAGGACGAATTTCGACAGGGCGCCGGTGCCGATCAGCCTGCGGGTCATCTTGAGGCCGTCGACGACCGTGCGCCGGTCGAGCTCTGTCGCCAGGTAATTGGGCTGGATCGACGGATATGCGGCCGGGTCCGGCGAGCGGATCGCAATGCGCCCGCGGCTTTCGGGGCGCAGTTGGCAAACCGACATGGTGATCCCGGAGAACGGGTGCATTTTCAGGCCCGGCTTGTCGGCGCTGAGAGGCTGGAAATGGAACTGGATATCCGGCGTCGACAACTCCGGCCGCGTCTTGCAGAAAATGCACACCTGGCTGGCGCCCATCGCCATCGGCCCGCGCCGGGTGAGGATGTAGCGCAAACCGATCGCAGTCCGGCGGATCAGGTTGTTGATCTCGTCGTTCAGCGTCGGGACGTTGACCTCGTACACCGAGCGCACCTGGAGATGATCCTGCAGGTTCTCTCCGACGCCCGGCAATTCATGCCGGACCGCGATGCCGAGGTCGCTCAGGAGGGAACCGGGACCGATGCCGGAGAGTTGGAGAAGCTGCGGCGAACCGATGGCGCCGGCCGAGAGGATTATTTCACCGCCGCCGCGCACCGTCGCCTGCCGTCGTTCGCCGCTGACGGAGTAGGCGATACCGGTTGCGGTTCGCGGGCCGGCCTCGTCGAACAGCAGACGCTCCGCCAGTGCGCCGGTGACGACCTCCAGGTTCCTGCGGGAGCGTACCGGCTTGAGATAGGCTGTGGCGGCCGAGCAGCGCCTGCCGTTGCGCGCCGTGAGCTGGAAATAACCGGCGCCCTCCTGCCGGTCTCCGTTGAAATCGTCGTTGCGCGGAATGCCGAGTTCTTCCGCCGCGGCAATCAGGGCTTCGCAGACGTCGCGCCGGGCGCGCATGTCCGAGACGGCAAGCGGCCCGCCGGTACCGTGGAACGGGTCGGCGCCGCGCTCCTGATCCTCGGCGCGGCGGAAATATGGCAGAACTTCGTCGTATGACCATCCCTCGTTACCGAGCTGGCGCCAATAGTCGTAGTCTTCCTTCTGTCCGCGGACGTACAACAGGCCGTTGATGGCGCTGGAGCCGCCCAGCACCTTTCCGCGGGGCCAGTCCAGGGTGCGCCCGTTCAGGCCGGGATCGGAGTCGGTCCGGTAGCACCAGTCGGTGCTTGGGTTGTGCATGGTCTTGAAATAGCCGACCGGCACATGGATCCAGGGGTTGCGGTCCTCGCCGCCGGCCTCGAGCAGCAGCACGTTTTTCGAAGGGTCGGCAGACAGGCGGTTGGCGAGCACGCAGCCGGCCGAACCGGCGCCAACGATGACATAGTCATAGCCCATGCCTGCAAACCTGCGCGCTGCGGTCAAAAAATAGCGTTCATCGTCACTCAACGCTTGCAGAACCGACAATATCTGCCATTATTGAGATTGTCAGTCTCAAACTTTGACATTTTTGTCGAAAGGTTGGGTGTGGCGGCTCCTAACCGATGCATCAGGAGGAAGCATCCATGCAATCGATCCCGGAAAAACTGAAGAACGTTTCACGGCGCGACATGCTGCGGATATCGGGGCAGTTCGGCCTGTCGTCGACGTTGATCGCGGTTGCCGGGCTGACCGGCGCGATCACGGCGCCGCAGCTCGCTGAGGCGGCGAACTCCACCTACAAGAAGCGCTTCAAGAAGAAGGCGCGGTTCAAGCTGAAATTCGGCGCTGCCGGCTTCAACGAACGCAATCTGCTGATCGAACGGGCCGGGTGCCTGCAATTCGTCAACGATCTGGAAGAGCGGACCGACGGCGAAATCCAGATCGAATTCATCGGCTCCAACCAGATTTGCGGCCAGCTGAATTGCGTGACCAAGACGCAGCAGGGCATCGTCGATATCTACGCCGCGTCGACGCAGAACTCGGCCGGCGGCGCGCCCTACCTGAACGTGCTGGACTATGCCTACATGTTCCCGTCCCGCGCGGCCCAGTATCACTTCCTGTACTCGCCCAAGAGCATGAAGATCCTGCGCGAGCCCATGCGCAAGCGGCATGGCATAGAATTCCTGTTCTCCCATGCGGAACTGCGCGGCATCATGCTCGGCCTGAAGTGGAAGGACAAACCGACCGTCAAGAGCGTGAAGGAACTGGCCGGCACGAAGAACCGCGTGACGGGCACGCAGCTGGGCCGGATCGCGATGAAGCTGATGAACCTGAATCCGACGCCGATCGCCTGGGCGGAAACCCTGGACGGCCTGAAACAGGGCCTGGTCGACGGCGCCGAAACCTGGCCCTCCGCCGTGGCTTACGCCAACATGTCGCCGGTGGTCTCGCAGTGCGTCAATCTCGAGTTCTTCTGCGGCACCGAACATACGGCGATGAGCAGCAAGACGTTCGACAAGCTGGGCGGCGAACTGCAGGACGCCGTGATGGAATCGTCCTTTCTGACCCAGGTCCATGTCCAGGCGGCCAACGAGGTCTCCCTGGTCAACACGGTCGGCTTCTCCAATCCGCAGTTGCCCAACACACTGTTCGCCAACCACAACGTCCGTGTTGCCTGGATGAGCGCAGCGGCGCGGCGCGAGGCGGAGGAGATGTGTTCGCCGGAATTCCAGCCCAAACACTGGGAACGGTGGCGCGAGAGGCTGAACGGCTGGTCCGGCGGCCTCGACACCTACAAGTATATCTACGACGTCGCACGCGAGATTCCGGCCGACACGCTGGCCGAGAATGTCGAGCCGCGGCGCTGGTGGAAGGGCTAGGCGCCAGCCGGTCCCGAGGCGTGCGTTAGAGGCAAAATGGCGGGCTCCGGGTCTATTCCGGAGCACGTCATCTCTTTCCGATTCTGCCGCCCCGCCGGCGCGGTAGCGGTGGACAGACCCGCGGGTAATCGGCTAGATCGGCGTGGCGCAGCGAAACGCCGGCAGCGTCTTCGGCCGGCGGAAACGGGGAGCGGCAATGCGGCTACTGCGTTGGATCGACGCCCGGATCGAACGGTTCATCATCCTGGTCGCGTATGTCTTCATGGCCGGGATCATCTTTGTCGAAGTGATCCGGCGTTTCCTGCTGAGTGAGCAGGTTGCCTGGTCTTCAACCATCCCGATCTACCTGTTTCTCTGGGTCGTCTGGATCGCCTGCGCCTACAATGTGCGCATCCGGGCGCATCTCAGCTTCGATGAAATCCGCTCCCGGTTCTCCCAGCGCGGGCAACTGATGTGCCTGCTGCTGGACGCCCTCCTCTGGATCGTCTTTTCCGTCATCGTCATCTACTACACGGCGAAGCAGGTCATGCTTTCCAGGGATAATTTCGCCATCGTCCAGGGCACCGACGAAGTCATGCAGTGGTGGTTCTATATTGTGACGCCGCTTGCGTTCGCCCTGTTGATCGTGCGGGTTCTGCAAAACGTGGCGAAGGATATTTCCGATTATCGCAACGGCCGGCCGCTGAAAATTCAGACCGGCATGCTCGGCGACTAGGAGGCGGGCATGCAGACGTTCTGGATCCTGCTGATTTCCGGCGCCGTTACGGTCTTTTTCGCCGTCGGCGTACCGATTTTCCTCGTCATCGGCTTCTGGGTCATCGGGGTCAGCCTGGTAATCGACTTCACCCTCGCCAATCTCGGCGTAACGCTGTTCGAGGGGCTCAATTTCTTCGGTCTGCTGGCGCTGCCGCTCTTTATCCTGACAGGCGACCTGATCAAGGGCGCCGGCATTGCCAAACGGCTTTCGGAGTTTGCCTATTCCATGCTCGGCTGGCTGCGCGGCGGCCTCGGCATGGCGTCGCTCGGGGCATGCGGCCTGTTCGCGGCAATTTCGGGATCGAACTCGGCGACCACCGCCACCATCGGTTCGATCATGCATCCGGAAATGACCAAGGGCGGTTACGACCGGAATTTCGCCGCTTCCACGATCGCGGCCGGCGGCACGGTCGGGATCATCATTCCGCCCTCGATCATCTTCATCGTCTACGGTTTCCTGATGAACCTGTCGATCTCCGACCTGTTCATCGGCGGATTGCTGCCCGGCATCCTGATGATCGTCGCCATGCAGTTCGTCTGCTGGCTGATCTGCCAGTTGAACGGCTGGGGACATCTGATCTCGATCGAGTTCCGCCGCATCGTGAAGACGGCGATCGGCGCGTGGATCGGCTTCGGCGCGATCGTCCTGGTCATCTGGGGCATCTATTCCGGGAAATTCTCGCCGACCGAAGCGGCGGGCGTGACCGCGGGCTTCTGCATGATCGTCGGCCTGATCTTCTTCCCGATCTACCGTTACGTTCATCGCGGCAAAACGGCCGACGCGGACTGGATCGAACAGGAGCAAGAGGAAGTCGCGGCGCTCTCGGCGGCCGACCGGGCCGGCCGGGGCAATCCGGTGGCCGAGCAGTATTCCGAAAATACCGGTTATCTCGAGCGGATCGTCATTCCGGGTTTTTCGTACCGGGAACTGCCCGACCTGATCATGCGGTCCGGCCAGATAACCGGCGTTCTCGCGCCGCTGATCGCGATCTCCGTCGTGATGCAGCAGATCTTGACCCTGCTGGGGGCCAAGGATTTCTTCACCGATTTCGTCGGCGGGATGGGCGGCTACTACGCCGTGCTGTTCGTTTGCATGGCGATCGTGCTGCTGGCCGGGACCATTCTCGAGAGCCTGCCGAACACGATCATTTTCGCCCCGATTCTGGCGCCGATCGCCGCCCAGTTCGGCGTCGATCCGATCCACTTCGCCGTCGTGTTCCTGATCGGCGATGCCATCGGGTTCATCACGCCGCCCTACGGGCTCAATCTGTATGTCGCCAGCAGCATCACCAATATCCCGTACTTCCGATTGTTGTATTACACCATGCCTTATTTCATCGCCCTGTCGGTCGTGTGGCTGGTGGTTGCTCTTGTGCCCGACATTTCCACCATATTGCTCGTGCATGAGGGGGCGGGCACGTTCCAGCACAACTGATTGTCGGCCGGACGTTTGTTGAATCCCGGGTCACCGCTGCAGCAAGACCGCCTCCCGGCAGGAATTCGTACCCTGGCGGTCATCGAGGCGCTGCTCGATGCCGGCGTCCCGCTTACGCCGACGGCGATCAACGACCGCCTCAATCTCCCGAAAGCAACCATCCACCGGATATGCCAGCAACTGCTGGAAGCCGGATGGCTGGTCCGGGATATGGACGGCAAACGGGTGCTGCCGGGCCGGCGCCTCGCTGCGTTTACCGGCCGCCTCGGCGTGTTCTCCCGATACCTGCAGGCCCGGATCGCCATCCTTCGGCGCCTCTCGGAGACCATCGGAGAGACCTGCAACATCACAATTCCGGACAGGGAGGGCATGTTTTATCTGGACCGGGTCGAGACGCGCTGGCCGCTGCGCATCCAGTTGCCGGTGGGGGCGACGGTGCCGTTCCACGGTTCGGCCAGCGGCAAGCTCTACCTGAGTACGCTGCGGAGAGCGCAGCGCCGCCGCTTGGTTCATTCACTGAGACTGGAGCCGCTCGCGGTCAACACCATAACCGATCCGGAAAGATTGCTGACCGCGCTTGAGCGGATACGGAAAAACGGGGTGGGAACAGACAATGAAGAACTCGTGCAAGGCATGGTCGCGGTAGCCGTGCCGATCGAAGACGAAAAGGGCCGCCTGGTCGCGACTCTGGCGGTGCACGGCCCGATGCACCGCATGTCGTTGGATGACGCCAGGCGGCATGTGCCGATGCTGCGCGATGCTGCCGCCGAACTCCGCGCGGTGCTCCTGGAAGGCAGACTCGACGTCTGCTAACTGCCCTCGCCCAGCGGCAGGCCGTTCCTGCCCTTGGTGCGCTGCCAGACGATCAGGACGAGCGTCAAAACGGTGAGGCCCCAGAAGAACCAGGTGATCCAGCCCTGGAAAAAGATCGTCCAGTCGCCGTCGCCGAGGCGCAGCGAGCGGCGGAAATTGTCCTCGAGCAACGGCCCCAGAATGAAGGCGATCAGGAAGGGCGCGGCCGGTATGCCGAGGCGCAGCATCCCGAAGCCGACGATCCCCATGACGAACATCACGAGCACGTCGAAGATCGTGTTGTTGATCGCGTAGGCGCCGAACACGCACAGCACCAGCACGACCGGAAACAGGATGCGCTGCGGAATGTCGGCGATCCGCGCAATCGAGCGGATCGAGAGCTTGCCGACGATGAACAGATAGGCCGAGCTCAGCATGATGCCGATGAAGAGCGCGTAGATCAGCGTGATGTTCTGCTGGAACATCAGCGGCCCCGGCCGCAGATCGTGGATCATGAAGGCGCCCAGGATGATCGCGGTGATGATGTCGCCCGGCACGCCCAGCGCGAGCAGCGGGATCAGGGTCGCACCGGCGACCCCGTTGTTGCCGGCCTCGGCCGCGGCGACGCCTTCCAGCTCGCCCTTGCCGAAATTGCCCTGGTTCTTCGACGTCCGCCGCGCCTCGCTGTAGGACAGGAAGGCCGCCGGCGCGCCGCCGATGCCGGGAATTACGCCCAGAATCACGCCGATCGCCGAGCCGCGCAGGATGGACTTGAGCGCCCGGCGATAGTCGAGCAGCGAGGCGCCCTTGCCGGCAAGCGCGGAGAGTTTCTGCGCGGTTTCCGTCTTGGAGTAGAAGTTCAGCACCTCGGGAATTGCGAACAGCCCGATCAGCACCGGGATGAAGTTCAGCCCGCCCATCAGGTCGAAATTGCCGAAGTTGAAGCGCGGCGTGCCGAAAATCGCGTCCAGACCGACGATTGCGAGCGCCAGTCCAAGCCCGGCGGCGCCCAGGCCTTTCAGCAGGTCGTCGCCGCTTACGCTGGCAATGATCGTCAGCGAGAACACGATCAGCGTGAAGAATTCGGGGGAGCCGAAGCTGAGCGCGAAGCTGGCGAGGATGCCGGCGAAGAAGATGAGAGACAGGTTGGAAATGAAATCGGCGGTGCAGGAGGCGTAGAGCGCCATGTCGAGCGCACGCCGCGCCTCGCCCTTGCGCGCCAGGGGATAGCCGTCGAGCCCGGTGCAGGACGCCGCCGGCGTGCCCGGCGCGTTGATCAGGATGGCGGTGATCGAGCCGCCGTAGAGCCCGCCCTTGTAGACGCCGAGCAGCAGCAGGATGCCGGTGATCGGCTGCATGGTGAAGGTGAAGGGCAGGGCGAGCGCCACGCCCATCGGGGTTGTCATGCCGGGAATGGCGCCGATCACCGTGCCGATCATGACGCCGACGAACAGGGCGAGCACATTGTCGACCTGGGCGAACATGGCGAAGGAGGCGGCGAGGGTCTCCCACATGGCGTCAGATCCGCTGCAGCAGGAAATCGAGCACGCCGCCCGGGATCGGCCGCTGCGCCGCCTTGACGAAGAACAGGTGCAGCGCCAGCGGCAGCAGCAGCGCAACAGGCACGACGATCAGGGGGCGGCGTTCGCCCGCCAGCAGCATCAGGGCGACCAGCCCGAGCGTCGTGGTCAGAACGAAGCCGAGGAATTCCAGGGTCAGGTAAATCGCCAGGAGCAGGGCCATCACGATGAACGGCCGCCCGGCTATCCACGCGGGCCGGCCGGCCGGCGGCGCTGCGTCGCCGGCTGTCGTATCCTCGGTCCGGAAAGCGGCCAGCAGCTCGTAGACCAGGAGCAGCGCGCCGATGACGGCAATGCCGCTACAGACGATGTAGGGCCAGAATGAGGGCGAGAGCGCGCGGTATTTGACCGAAGGCGGCTGGACGATGCCGTAGGGAATAAGCACGGCAATCGCGAGGACGCCGAAACCGACGAAGCACAGCCCGGCAACGATGTTTCGGTTGAGCTTCATCGTTCAGACCGCTGCCGGGGCGGCGTCGGCCGCGCGCTCCGGCGCGAGCCGGCCGAGGTCGAAGCGCTCGTGGAACAGGTGCCGGTCGAGCGCCAGCCACACCGCCGAGTGGGCCGTGGTCAGCGCGCTGACCCGGGTATCGAAGGTGCGGCCGGACAGGGCGGCATCGGCTGCGATGCGCCGGACGCCGGCGACATAGTCCGGATGGCGCCCCACCTGGCCGGCCAGCAGGACGGCCTGGGGCTTCAGGACCGTCGCGAGCAGCCGTAAGGCCTTGCCGAGTTCCGCGCCGCATATCTCGATAACGCTCCGGGCATCGGCCGGCAGATTCCGGCCCGGTTCGGCGATGCCGCGAAGCCGCTGTCCGTCGTCCTCGGGTCCGGCGCTCTTCGTCAGGCCCATGCTGTCCAGCCGGTGCAGAATGGCGATTCCGGATGCCGTATCGTCCAGCGTCGCACCGCCTGACGGGAATCCGGCCAGTTGCCCGGCCTCATTGGCCGCACCGCGCACCGGCGCGCCGTCAAGCATCAGCGCAGAGCCGAGCCGCAGCCCGACATTGACCAGCAGGACATCGCGCAGGCCGGAGGCGCAGCCCTGCCGGGCTTCGGCCTGCAACAGCGCTGCGGCCCGGCCCTCGGCGACGAAGGGCACCCCGGTCAGGCCGGCGAGGATGCCGGCAGCGTCGACCGTGCGCCAGCCCAGGGGGCCGCCGCTGCGCAACTCGCCCGTCGCCGGATCGACCCGGCCGGCGATCAGCGCCGCACCGCCGAGAATGCGCGTCGGATCCCTGCCCGACTCTGCAATCAACTCGACCGCCGCCTGCGCCAGCGCCGCCAGAGCCGGCTCCGGCCGGTCGAGCGGCACGTCGCTGCAGTCCCGCCGCGCCACGACGTTCCCGCGGCAGGTCGCAAGCACGACCTCCTTCTGGTTCAGTGTGATCGCCATGCCCAGCACGAAAGCGCCGTCATCGGCGAATCCGAGGCGGACCCGCGGCCGGCCCGCCTGCCGCCGCTTGCCGGTCGCCGGGTATTCGGTGAGCAGGCGCGCCTCGACGAGCTCCCGCACGATGCGGGAGACGGCGGCGTTCGTCAGCCTCACGGTCTCGGCGATGACGGTGCGCGATACAGCGCCGTGCTCGGCAATGGCGCGCAGCACGAGATGCCGGTTCTGGCGTCGCAAATCGGCGATGGAAGCCGAGGAAGCCAAAGGTCGGGCCTATTTTTTAACGTCGGTAAATATTTCTTGATTTGAAAAACCGGTTCTGTCAACCTGTTCCTGCATCGCGCGCGCTGCACCGGCCGAAGGACACCGGAGCAGGCGCACATCTGTGCTGTTTTCCGCGTCACAGACGGGAAAATTCCAGGGAGGAACCGACGTGTACAAACTGACGAAATGGACAACCGCAGCCGTTGCCGCGATGGCGGTGACGGCGGCCGCGATCCCGGCCGTTGCCGCCGACTATCCGTCGCGGCCGATCACGCTGGTTGCGCCCTACGGGCCGGGTGGCGCGGCGGACCTGCACGCCCGCATTGTCGCCGGTACGGCGCCGAAATATCTCAACCATGCCGTACTCGCGATCAACAAGGCGGGCGCGGCCGGCAGCATCGGCGCCTTCCACGTCGTGCGGGCGAAAAAGGACGGCTATACGCTCCTGTCGGCGCGCGTCGGCAGCAATGCGGGTGTTCCCGCCTTCAACCCGAGCATCCCCTACAAGTGGGACCAGTTCACCTTTCTCGGACTGACCGAGCGCAACCCGTTCGTCCTTGTGGTCAACGCCAAGTCGGACATCAAGACGTTCAAGGACTTCGAGGCGGGGATCAAGGCGGGCAAGATCAAGACCTATTCTTCCGCCGGCGTCGGCACCCTGCTGCACCTGGCGGCGCTGGTGATGGCCGACGACATGGGCCTCGATCCGGACCAGATCACTCATATTCCGTTCAAGGGCGGCGGCAAGGCGCGCGCGGCCATCGTCGGCAACCAGGTTCATTTCCTGTGGCAGAACCTGTCCGGTGTGATCGGTTCGATCCGGGCCGGCCAACTGCGCGCCCTGGCAATCACCACCGACAAGCGTTTCAAGGCGGTGCCGGACGTCCCGACCGTTCGCGAGCTGGGCTATCCGAACATGGAGGCGATCATCGGCTGGAGCGGCATTTTCGGCCCGCCCGATCTGCCCAAGCCGGTGGTCGACAAATGGGTGAGCGTGCTGGCATCCCTCAAGAAGGACCGGGCCTTCAACAAGCTGATCGGCAACCTTGGGTCGATTCCGGACATCCGCAGCCCGGCCGACACAAAGGCCTTTGTCAAGAACCAGTACGAGACCTTCAAGAAAGTGGTCGCCAAGCTGAAGAAATAGGCCCGCCGGCCAAACCTGCGGAACGGGCGGGCGGCCTGCGCCTGCCCGTTTCCGTTTGAACGCAAGAGGGACGGAATCCGATGGCGACGGACAAGCCGAACATTCTGTTCATCATGGCCGACCAGATGAGCGCCCGGGCGCTCCGGTACTACGGCAACCGGACGACGCTGACGCCGAATATCGACCGTCTGGCCGACGAAGGCGTCGTCTTCGAGAACTGCTATTGCAACCTGCCGATGTGCGCGCCGTCCCGCGCCTCGATGATGGCCGGCATCCTGCCCTTCACCATCGACATGTACGACAATGCCTCGGAATTTCACGCCGACATCCCGACTTTCGCCCACTATCTGCGCCATCTCGGCTACCGGGTGGAGCTCAGCGGCAAGATGCATTTCGTCGGACCGGACCAGATGCACGGTTTCGAAAGGCGCCACACGACCGAAATCTATCCGGCCAATTTCGCGTGGACCGTCGACTGGTCGAAGGGGCGGGAATACCGGCCGACCAACCTGACCATGGCGCCGATCCTCGAGGCCGGCCTCGCCGTGCGCACCATGCAGATGGATTATGACGACGAAGTCGAGCATTTCAGCGTCCAGGCGCTCTACGACCTGGCGCGCTACTGCGCCGACCGGCCCTTCATGCTGACGGTCTCGTTCACCAGTCCGCACCATCCCTATGTGATCGACGAAAAATACTGGGGCCTCTATGACCACGACGCGATCGAGGCGCCGGCGACCGCGCCGCTCGATCCCGACGAAATGGACCATCTCAGCCGCAACCTGCACTTTTGCCAGGCGCGGCATCTCTACGACCTGACCGTCGAGGACCGACGGACGGCGCGGCACGCCTACTACGGCATGATCTCTTACATCGACGAGAAGGTCGGCCGGATTGTCCGCACGCTCGAGGAGACCGGCCTAGCCGACGACACGGTCGTCATCTTCACCGCCGACCACGGCGACATGATGGGCGAGCGCGGCATGTGGTTCAAACAGCACTTCTTCGACTGGTCGGGCAAGGTGCCGTTCATCGTCCATGCCCCGAACCGCTGGAAGCCGGGCAGGGTGACGGAAGCGGTTTCCCTGGTCGATCTGCTGCCGACGCTCACCGACCTGGCGAGCGGCGGGAATTTCAACGGCTTCGTCAAGCCGTTGGACGGTGCCTCTCTGCTGTCCGCGCTGGAGGGCGAGAAAGGCGGCATGACCGATACGGTCGTCTCCGAATTCGCCGCCGACGGCTCGACCGGCGTCAGCCGGATGGTGCGTCAGGGGCCGTGGAAGCTGATGTGGCTCGAGGGCGTCGATACGCTGCTCTACAATCTCGACGACGACCCCGAAGAGGTGAACGACCTGTCCGCCGATCCGGCTCATGCCGGCCAGCGCGCGGAACTGGAGGCGATCCTGTTCGAGGACTGGGATCCGAAGGCCTATACCGACATCATCGCCGAAAACCAGCAGCAGCGCCTGTTCATCCATCGCACGACCGGTGGTGAGCCGGACTATGTCAATCTCGTGCGCGAGGGCGATGACGCCCGTTACGTCCGCAACGCCGGCGCCGCGGACACCAAGGCGAAGGCGCGCCTTCCCCGGGTCGAACCGGCACAGCCGAGCCGATAGGGTTCGCCGGGGCGGCGATGACGGAACCTGCGGGATCGGCGCGAGACCGGCGGCGCGGCCTCGGCGCGCGGCTGTTTACTTTCGCCGTTGTCACGGACACCCACCTCAACCAGGGCGAGGACGAGTGCAATTCGCCCTTCGCGGTGAATGCGCTGGCCAACCGGCGTTTGCGCCATGTCGTCAACGACCTGAACCGGCGCGACCTCGCCTTCGTCGTCAATGTCGGCGATCTGCTGCATCCCGTACCGGCCGTGCCGGCGTTGTACGACCGGGCCGCCGCCCGTTATCTGGAACAGTCGGCGGCGCTGCGGCACACGCAATACCTGACCCCCGGCAATCACGATGTCGGCGACAAGCCCAATGACTGGGCGCCGACCGCAACCGTCTGCGACGCCTATCTCGTCTGCTGGGAGGAGCATTTCGGGCCGCACTACCGGTCGTTCGACCATGGCGCGTGCCATTTCGTCATCGTCAACGCCCAGCTGCTGAACAGCGGCCTGAAAGCGGAGGCGGAACAGCGCGCCTGGCTGGAGGCCGATCTCGCGGCCAACGGGGGCAGGCGGATCTTCCTGTTCACCCATTATCCGCCCTTCGTCGCGGACGAGGACGAACCGGAGCACTACGACAATATCGGCGAGCCGGGGCGAAGCTGGCTGACCGGCCTGGTCCGCGAATACGGCGTCGAGGCGCTGTTCGCCGGCCATGTCCACAATTTCTGGTTCAACCGGATCGGCGCGACGGACTGCTATCTCCTGCCGTCGACCGCCTTCGTCCGGCAGGACTATGCCGAGATGTACCGCGCTCCGCCCGGGCCGGACGACGAATCCGGCCGCAACGACACGCCGAAGCTGGGCTACGTCGTTGTCCATATGCACGAATTCGGCCACGTCTGCGAACCGGTGCGCACCTGGGGCGAGACCGCCGACGCTCTCGTGCCTCCCGGCGAAATGCCCGCGCCGCCTTCGCCGCCGCACCCCAAACTGATCGACCGGAGCGCATTCGGTTTCGACATGCGGCAGGATTGGATGGAGACGGTCGAGGTGCCGCCCTCGGGCGGGCTCGACGAGTTCGACCGCAAGCGGGCGCGCAACGATTATCCCGTGCTCGGCCTTTGGGAAATGGGCATCCGCAACCTGCGTATCCCGTTGAGCGATCTCGCTACGGCCTCGCGCCGGGAGCGGCTGCGCGCGCTGGCTGAACACGGCTTCGCCTACACCCTGTTCACCTTCGGCCTGCCAGACACGCGGGCGCGCGGGCTGATCGTGGAGAATGCAGACCTGTTGAGCGCATGGG
Organism: Gemmatimonadota bacterium; assembly: GCA_028873825.1. Lineage (GTDB taxonomy): Bacteria > Gemmatimonadota > Gemmatimonadetes > Longimicrobiales > Gaopeijiaceae > Bin94. The sequence goes on from JAPPNM010000053.1 coordinate 18,069, forward strand.
AGGCCGGATTCGACCCGGGGGCGGATAGCAGCGTACCGGAAATTGCAGCCGCCGCCGCGGTTGCCGGTATTCCGCTCTATCTTTCGCGGTTGCGTTCCCATGACGAACTGCGCGCCGAGGCCGGGCGTTATTTTCATGTCGTCAACCATGGCTTCGACATTGCCGACCGGGATTGGATCGAAGCGTTGCTGACGCAGCCGGATCTCGCCGGAACGCTTGCCGGCCTTGTATTCCGCCTGCCTGCCGACGCGCCGGTGTGCGAAACGCTGGTCGGGATCGACAAGCTGGCCGGCAGCTTCGGTCTTCGCGCCTCGATCCATTTGCGCACGGCGGGCTTCGATCCTTCGCAGGCGGAGCGCAACGATCTCAGGATCGCCTCCCGGATGGCCGAAGCCCTGTTCACTGCTAACACGCTCGGCCATGCCGGAGTCTTCGCCGATACGCTGGTCGATCACGACCGCGGCTATTTCGTACGCCACGGCGCCTATGACCGGCTGTGCAACCCCCGGCCCGCCGCACTGGTGGTCCGTCATCTCAACGCCGTGTTGGCGCAGTATCCGGATTGCTTCGGCGGGTGCGCTGCCGCGGAAGAGGGGGGGCATGGCGGCCGCCGCCTGGAATCCGAAGGGCTGCGCGGTTCAATCCGGATTTTCCTGCCTGCGGACGGCTCGGACTATTCGCTTCGGCGCGCCTTTCCGTCCGCCGCGAAATCGACTGGCGCGACCTTTATCGAACTCGCTTCGGGCCTCAAGCGGGAAAGCGCTGCCGCCGGACCGGTCGCGGCGGTGTCCGGGTAGCGGACCGGCTGGACGACCGGGCAGGGAAGCACCGTGAGCGCTGCCTGCGGCTTCAATATCCGGGCGGCGGCGTAAAGCGGTAATAGCCCTCCTCGATCAGCCCTGCCATGTGCAGGCAGGTCAGATCGTCGTAACGGGGCCCGACGATCTGGACGCCGACGGGCAGGCCGTTCACGAGGCCGATCGGCGCGACGGTCGAGGGCAGGTAGTAGCCGCAGGGATAGCCGGCCCAGAAGAGCTGGTCGACGACCGGCTGCACCCTGCCGTTGACGGTGATCGTCCGGTCGTGGCGCTCGCCCGCCTGATCGTGCGGGAAGGCCGGCGAGGATGCGGCCGGGCAGAGCAGCAGGTCCCAGGTCTCGAACCACGCTTCCCAGCCTTCCATGAGCTTGTAGCGCCGCTCGTTCCAGCGCAGCCAGTCCCGGTGCAGCATGGTCTGGGCTTCCAGCATCCGGCGGCGGTAGGGGATCGCGTCCGCCGGCAGGCGGCGCAGATCCTCGTGCGCCTGCGCCATCATCTCGTCGCTCAGGGGCTTGGACGTCTCGGCGCGCAGCAGCATCGTGTAGACCTCCATCGCCTCTTCGGTCGGGAAGTCCGGCTTCGCGCCGATCTCGACGGTCGCGCCTTCGCTTTCCAGCCAATGCGCGAGGGTGGCGATGGCGTCCTGGTAGGATTGCTCGACCTCGGCCTGCGGATCGCTCAGCAGGAGGCCGACGCGGTACTCCTTCAGGCTCCCCCGGCGCGGCGCGGGCAGTTCCAGGCGCCATCCCCGGGCGGCCGGGCCGTCGGCGCCGGCCAGAAGGCCGAAGGCGAGCTTCAGGTCCGCCGCCGACCGGGCAAGCGGGCCGACGACGGCGATGTCAGTCGGCGCCCGGTTGCCCGGCAGCGCCTGGCCGCGGTCCGGGACGATCTCCCAGGTCGGCTTGTGGCCGAAGACTCCGCAATAGTGGGCCGGGTTGCGGATCGAGGCGCCGATATCCGAGCCGGCGTCCAGCCCCGTCAGCCCCGCGGCGAGGGCCGCCGCCGACCCGCCGGAGGAACCGCCGGGCGAACGGGCCGGATCCCAAGGATTGTTGCAGGTGCCGTAGATTTCGTTGAAGCTCTGCCAGTCGCTCAGCATGAACGGAACATTCGTTTTGCCGAAGACCACGGCGCCGGCGCCGCGATACTTCTCGACCACGGCCGAATCCCTATCCGCGATGTTGTCCCTGTATTCCGGGACGCCCCAGGTCGTGGGCGAGCCCGCCAGGTCGTAGCTTTCCTTCACGGTCACCGGCAGGCCGTCCAGGGGACCGGTGTCCTCCCCTGCCGCGCGGCGCCGGTCCGAAGCATCGGCTTCCGCCCGCGCGCGCTCTGCGTCCCGCCAGACGATCGCGTTGATCGCCGGATTATGCCGGTCGACACGCTCGAGAAAATGATCGAGCAGTTCCCGCGCGCCGATCTCCCGCGCATCGAGCAACGCCATCAACTCGGTCGCCGATCGGTAGTGTATCCCGGACATCATACGCTCCAGTTTGAATGTTCGGCGCTACAGCCGTTCCGCCACAGCCCTGCCGAGATCGGCACAGCGCGCCGCGCCGCCCATGTCCGGAGTCAGCGTTGCGCCTTCCGCCAGAACGCCCTCGAAGGCCGCGACGACCGCCGCCGCTGCATCCGGCTCGCCGAGATGGTCGAGCATCATCGCGCCGGACCAGATCTGGCCGATCGGGTTGGCGATCCCCTGTCCGGCGATGTCCGGCGCCGAGCCATGGACCGGCTCGAACATCGACGGATGCTCCAGTTCCGGGTTTATGTTGCCGGAGGGTGCAACGGCGATGGTGCCGGTCGTGGCCGGGCCGAGGTCCGACAGAATGTCGCCGAACAGGTTGGAGCCGACGACAACGTCGAACCAATCCGGGTTGCGGACGAAATGGGCCGCCAGGATGTCGATATGGAACTGGTCGGTCGTGACTTCGGGATACTCCGCGGCGACGGCGGCAAAACGCTCGTCCCAATAGGGCATGGTGTGGATGATGCCGTTGGATTTGGTCGCCGAGGTCAGATGCCGGCGGCGGCGGCCGCGGGCCAGCTCGAAGGCGTAGCGCATGATCCGATCGGTGCCGCGGCGGGTGAACACCGTCTCCTGCATCGCCAGTTCGGCGTCGGTGCCCTGGTGGAGCCGGCCGCCGATCTCGGAATACTCGCCCTCGCAGTTCTCGCGCACGATCAGGTAGTCGATGTCGCCCGGCTCGCGTCCGGCGAGCGGGCAGGGCAGGCCTTCGAGCAGGCGCACGGGGCGCAGGTTGACATACTGCTCGAAGCGCCGGCGGATCGGGATCAGCAAACCCCAGAGCGAGACATGGTCGGGCACGCCGGGGAAGCCGACCGCGCCGAGGAAGATGGTATCGAAACCGGCCAGCCGGTCGAGACCGTCCTCCGGCATGAGCCCGCCGGTCTTTGCATAGCGTTCGCAGCCCCAGTCGAACTCGGTCCAATCCCACTCTATGCCGAAGCGGGCGCCGGCGGCCTCCAGCACCCGGATGCCTTCGGGCACGACCTCCCGGCCGATGCCGTCGCCGGGAATGACAGCGATACGGTAGCGATTCATCGGATAGCTTTCGGTGCCGGGAACCGGCCTTCGCCGATGCGCGGCGTCAGATCTCGCGCGTACCGGCTTCGATCAACTCAACCTTGTACCCGTCCGGATCCTCGACGAAAGCAATGACCGTGGATCCGCCTTTGACCGGTCCCGGCTCGCGGGTGATATTGCCGCCCGCGGCGCGGATCCGCTCGCAGGTTTCTGCAACGCTGTCCACGCCCAGCGCGATGTGTCCGTACGCGGTACCGAGATCATACTCCGACGTTCCGTGGTTGTAGGTCAGTTCGATTTCGGCCTCGCCGTTCCTGTTGCCGCCCTGAAAAGCGACGAAGGCGAGGGTATACCCCTGGTCAGGACGCTCGGTGGTGCGCAGCAGGTCCATGCCGATGACCTTGGTATAGAAATCGATGGAGCGCTGCAGTTCGCCCACCCGGAGCATCGTGTGTAGAAATTGCATGGTCGTTTTCCTCGGGCGGCGGCGCGCCGGGACCGGTCTGCGCCAGGGCCGTCAAACTATCGCGTTTGTCTCGCGCGCCCAATAGCGCCGAAGCGGGACGGTTTCGTGTCGAGCGGAGGGCGGTAGCCCGGGCCGGGTGCGGCGACGCCGGCTCCATATCGACGCCGCCTTCATTTCAGGCGGTCCACCACGAGTTCCTGGAAGCTGCGTACGGCGTCTTCCCACACCGGAGAAAGCACCCCGCCAGCCGCCGGATCGGAGGCACGTCCTTGCTGGAGCCGCTCGCAGATCGCCACGTCTTCGAGATGCACCTCGCGCCAGAGCGCCGCGAGCTGCTCCTTCCGTTCGGCGAGGACCGAATCGGCCCCGATGCTGTAGATCGCGCGGCGATGAAGGGTGCGGTCCGGCGCCAGGGGCACGTTAAGGTGCACGCCGACCTGATCCGGGATGTAGAGACCGAACACGAAATTCGGAAACAATGTGAGATAGCGGGCGTCGGCCGAAAGCGTATCCGTCCGCCTCGCCGCGCCCGAAACATCGACCGCGCACCCCAGGCAGCCGGGATCGTCGATCGTATAGTGGTCGGTGAGCGGCTGCTCCGTGGTCGTCGCGTGGACGAACTGGACGTGGTAGGGCTCGATGAAGTTTTCCATCAGGAGCTTCCAGTTCGCGGCCGCTTCGCCCAGGTCGATGGTAACCACATGGCGAAGCTCGGCGAGGTCAAGTCCGCCGAGCCGTTTCTGCAACGGAGCCACGAAGTCCTCGATCGGCGGCGCATCGCCGCTCAGGTTGACGAAGATCCAGTCGTGCCACACCGCCGATCTCACCGGGACCAGGCCGTGCTCATCCCGGTCGAAGCCGTCGGGCACCGCGCGCGGGTCCTGCCCGCCGAAATGCGGAGCGACCTGCAGCGACCCATCGAGACCGTAAGTCCAGAAATGATACGGACAGCGGATCCGCGATCCGAGGTTGCCGGGCTTGTCGACCAGCCTGAGGCAGCGATGCCGGCATACATTGTGAAACGCGCGAAGCGTATTTTCGCGGTCGCGCACCAGAATCAGCGGCCGGCCGGCGACGGTAACGGGCGCCACGTCGCCGGAACTGGCGAGTTCGTGCGCGAAACCTGCGAAGACCCACGTGTCCGGAATGAGCCGCTCGTTCTCGAGCGCGAAGAACGCGTCGCTCGTGTAGGCTGCGGCCGGCAATCCGCTTGCTACCGGTCCCGGCGTTTCGAATGCGGCCAACGCTTCTGCCCCCAGGATTGACTGCAGTGAAGAGCTCATGCCGGTTTCCTGAGAGCGCGGGGCGGGCTAGGGCAGGTGGCCCTTGAGCAGGAACTGGTTCTTGAACATGCCGATGCGGGTCATGACCTCGACATGCGCAACATCGGGATGTCCGTGTATGTGCTCATTGAGGAAGTTCGCAAACTCGGCGTCCTCGTCGCACACGACCTCGACCAGCAGGTCGAACCGGCCGCTGACCCACATGACGTAGACGACGGCTTCGTGAGGATCGAGCCGCTCGGCGACTGCGGACGGAGCCACTCCCGGCGCGGTCTTGATGCCGAGCATCGCGTCGGACTCGTAGTCGACGGCCACCGGGTCGACCACGGCCACGATGCGGAGCATGCC
>JAPPNM010000111.1 GCA_028873825.1 Gemmatimonadota bacterium
CCAGACGGTGCTGCGCTGCTATCAGCAGGCCGACGCTGGACAGCTCAGGAAGGCTCTGGAGAGCCGCCCGAGGGCTCGCGCCTGACCCAAGGCGAACGGCGGGAATCGAAAAGCGGGAAAACAGGGCATGGTTCCCGTAAGATCAATGTTCACAGCAGGTTGTGAACACGACTGCTTCCGCCGCAGTAGCAGACGTAGAGCTTGGAGCGGTCGAGCGCCGCAGTGGAGGTCGCGTCGATCTCCCGGTGCGGTAGGTTCAGCGACCCCGGGATGTGCTCCCGGGCATACGCGGCGGCGGAGCGGCCATCGACCGCTACCACCGGCTCGTTGCGGGCCAGCGCTTCGTGCAGATCCCACGAATCCGTCTCGAAGGCGAGTTTTCTTCGGTAGTGATGCAGTTGATCGGCGTTCACGGGGCGTGCGATCCTCCCGAGTGTGACTGGAATCGGTCCGCGCGCGAGCCGGGTCTCCCGGAACCCGGGGGCGGGACGGTGCATTCGGCAACCAATCTACTGTAGTTGATGCCATCTCCGCTCCCGCCGATCCCGCTCGCAGCCGCCCGGTGTCGAAGAGCCCGCGAATCCCGAGCCTCCGCAGCCCGCGGGCGAACGGACGGGGCGGGTGGCCGGCTTCGGCGACGCGAGCGCGGCGCCGCCCGTTGCGAAACGGTTTCCCCACCGCGTCGACCTCCATATATTCCCCATGGTACGGAATCGAACGGCCTGACCATGCGCTGTGCGACACTCGCGGCGTCCACTCGCCAACAATCGCCGGGTCCGGCCCATGCACACAGGAGCGACCATGACCATCATGCGCTTGAACCCGCGGCTTTCCCTTGCCGTACTCCCAACCCTTCTTCTGGCCGGTCTCGCGAGCTGCGGCGACGACGAGATGAAGCCCGAGGAAGACCCGACGCTCACCGGGGAGTGGACCGGCCAGGTGGAGGTGACCATTCCCGATCTCGGTAGCGTAACGGCCATGGTTACCCTCGGGTTGACCGAAGACGACGCGGGGATGGTGACCGGCACGATGACGTGGAACGTCTTGGGACAGACGGGCACAGGTCCGGTCACGGGGACCCACAAATACCCTGACGTGTCGCTGAACCTCAGCGTCACCCTGGCCGGGATGGAGCTGACGGGCAAGTACGAGGGCAAGCTGACCACCGACGACCGCATGGAAGGAACCTTCAGCACCGACGACGGCTCGATTTCGGGACCGATGGCCCTGACACGCAAGGCCGCGACATAGCCGTACCCTGAACGTCACGCCGGCCAGCGGCCCCGCCTCCCGGGAGAACGAGCTTGGATTCGCCAGCGAAGGGCGGCGGGCCCGGCGTTCGCTACCAGCCTGACGAGAGGCCGCCGTGGCCGCTGGCGGCCGGTCTGGCTCTGCAGTACTGCGTCCTCGCGCTCGGGGGCATCGTTCTCACCGTCGCGATCGTCATTCGCAGCGCGGGGAGCGGCGAGGCCTACTTGGCCTGGGGCGCCTTCGGCGCGCTGCTGGTAAGCGGGATCGCGACGATCATCCAGGCCGCGCGACTGGGGAGGCTTGGGGCGGGGTACGTGCTCACGATGGGCACGTCGGGGGCGTTCATCGCGGTCTCGGTGGCCGCCCTGCAACAGGGCGGTCCGATCCTGCTGGCCACGCTCGTGATCGTCTCGTCGCTGTTCCAGTTCCTCCTCGCGGGACGCCTGTCGCTGCTCAGGCGGATCGTCACTCCGACCGTGGCCGGCACCGTGATCATGCTAATCGCGGTGAACGTGATGCCCTTCCTCTTCGACTTCCTGGACAACGTGCCCGCGGGAACGGACCCCCTGGCCGCCCCGGTCACGGTGCTCGCGACGCTGGGCGTCACCCTGGCGGTGACTCTGAGGTTCACGGGAGCCGCGCGCTTGTGGGGGCCCCTGATAGGTATCGTGGCCGGGTGCCTGGCCGCGTCGTTCTTCGGCCTCCTGGACGGCGCCCCCGTCGGGCAAGCCATGTGGGTCGGAGTACCCGTCGCCGGCTCGCCCGGGTTCGGCCTCGACTTCGGCCCGGCCTTCTGGGCGATGCTCCCGGCCTACGTCTTCGTCACGCTTGTGGGCGCGATAGAGACGATCGGGGACGCGGTGGGGATTCAGCGCGTGTCGTGGCGCGACCGGCGGGCGACGGACTACCGGGCGGTGCAGGGGGCGGTGGCCGCCGACGGTTTCGGAAACCTTCTCTCCGGACTCTTCGCCACGGTGCCCAACACCACCTACTCCAGCAGCGTCTCGATCGTCGAGATCACCGGGATCGCGGCGCGGCGGGTCGGGGTGTGCATCGGGCTGGTCTTCTGCGCGCTGGCCTTCCTGCCCAAGGTGACGCAGCTGCTCCTCGTCATCCCCGACCCCGTGATCGGCGCCTACGCCATGGTGATCATCGCGGTGCTCTTCATGCTGGGGACGAGGATCGTCCTGCAGGACGGCATCGACTATCGCAAGGCCACCGTCGTCGGGTTCTCCTTCTGGGTCGGCGTCGGCTTCCAGAGCGGCCAGATTCCGACCGACGGACTCTCGCCCTTCATGCAGCATATGCTCGCCAACGGAATGACGTCGGGAGGGCTGACGGCGTTGCTGCTCACCGCGTTCATGGAGTTCACGGGGCGCCGGCGCGTGCGCATGCAGGCCGCGCTGGCCGTCGAGTCGCTGCCCGCGATCCGTCGCTTCCTGGAGGACTTCGCCGGCCGCGAGGGGATGGGGAAGGAAACGGCCGGCCGACTCCTGCACGCCGCGGAAGAGACCCTTTTGCTCCTGACCGGGGAGGCGGAGGGCGACGAGCGCCCGGGCGGGCGCAGGCTCCGTCTGACCGCCCGGACCAACGGCGGCGGGGTTGATATGGAGTTTCTGGCGGCCGGGGGCGACGGCAACATCGAGGACCGTCTGGCCGTGATCGGGGGGCATGTGGCGGAGGCGCCCGGAGAACAGGAGTTCTCGCTAAGGCTGCTCCGGCACCTGGCCACGTCCGTGCAGCACCACAAGTATGCGGACACCGACGTCGTGACCGTGCGCGTCGATCCCGCCCCGCGGCGAACGCAGGCGATTTCGTGACCGCCGGCCCCGGCGGCCACCGCGACCTCCGCCACCAGGCGGACGAGAAGCCGAGCTACCCCGTGTCCTTCGGGCTGGCCTTCCAGTACGTCCTGCTCAACATCGCGGGAATCGTGATCACCGTGGCGATCGTGGTGCGCGCGGGCGGAGGCGGCGAAAGCTACCTGGCCTGGGCGGCCTTCGCCGCGCTGCTCGTATGCGGCATCTCGACCATGTTGCAGGCTCGGCCGCTCGGCAGGATCGGCGCCGGGTACATCCTGCTCATGGGCACCTCCGGGGTATTCATCGCGGTATCGGTGGCGGCGCTGCGGCTGGGCGGCCCGGGACTGCTCGCCACCCTGATAGTCGCGTCGTCGCTGTTCCAGTTCCTGATCTCCTCGAGGCTTTCCCTGCTCCGGCGCGTCGTCACGCCGACCGTCGCCGGTACCGTGATCATGCTGATCGCCGTTACGGTGATGCCCATCGGCTTCGACCTGAGCTTCCGGACGCCGGACGGGGCCGGGCCGGCGGCCGCACCGCTCACCGCGCTGGCAACCATGGCGATCACCATCGTGATCGTGTTGCGGGCCAAGGGCGCTCTGCGCCTGTGGGGGTCCGTAATCGGGGCCGTCGGAGGGTGTCTGGTGGCGGCCGGTTTCGGCATCTACGACGTGGGCGTCGTGGGCGACGCGCTCTGGTTCGGGGTGCCCGCGGCGGGCTGGCCGGGGTTCGACCTCCGCCCAACCCCGGAGTTCTGGGCCATGCTCCCGGCCTTCGTCTTCGTCACCCTCGTGGGCGCCATCGAGACGATCGGCGACGGCATGGCCATCCAGCGCGTGTCGTGGCGCAAGCGGCGGGCCACCGATTTCCGCGCCGTGCAGGGGGCCGTGGCCGCCGACGGGGTGGGCAACCTTCTCTCGGGCCTCTTCGCGACGGTCCCGAACACCACCTATTCGAACAGCGTCTCGATCGTGGACATCACCGGGATCGCGGCCCGCCGGGTGGGGGTCTGCATCGGGCTGACCTTCGTCGCGCTCGCCTTCTTCCCCAAGGCCACGGCGGTGCTGCTGGCCATCCCCAACGCCGTGGTGGGCGCCTACATCGTCGTGCTCATCGCGATTCTCTTCGTGCTGGGCGTGGAAATGGTCGCCCAGGACGGGATCGACTACCGGAAGGCCACGATCATAGGCGTCTCGTTCTGGGTCGGGGCGGGCTTCCAGAGCGGCCAAATCCCCTCCGAACACTTCGGCGCCTGGGCGGGGCAGCTGCTGGAGAACGGGATGACCTCGGGCGGGCTGGTCGCGATCGCGCTTTCCGCCTTCATGGAGCTGTCAGGACCCCGGCGGCGACGCATCGAGACCGGGCTGAACGCCGAGGCGCACCCGAAGATCCGGAGGTTTCTGGAGGATTTCGCCTCCCGCGCGGGAATGGGCGAAGAGATGGGCGGGCGCCTTGGGCTCGCCGCCGAAGAGACGCTGGCGGCGCTGCTCGACCAAGTCGAAGAGGACGACGCCCTCGGCCGGCGGCGGCTGCGCGTCACCGCCCGGACCGACTCGGGGGGCGTGGAACTCGAGTACTTGGCCGCGGCCGGCGAGGGCAACATCGAGGACCGCCTAGCCTTCGCCGGCGGACGCGCGGCCGAGATCCCGGTCGAGCACGACTTCTCGCTGCGGCTCCTGAGCCATCTCGCGACATCGGTGCGGCACCAGAAGTACCACGACACCGACATCGTGAGCGTGAGGGTGGATCCGGTGGCGGCGAAAGGGTAGCGGCCGGCGGCGCTGCCACCGCGACCGGACGGGAAATTGCGGCAACGCCGGTGCCGCCCGGCACAATCTACCTCGCTTCCACCACGAAATACCGCTTCTTCCCCGTGCGCACTATCAGGAAGCGGCCCCCGACACAGTCCTCGACGCTCACCTTCCCCGCCCGTTCCGCATTGCGAATCCCGTTCACGTAGACCCCGCCCCCCCGGATCAGCCGCCGCGCCTCGCTGCGGGACGCGGCCATCCCGTGGTCGGCCATGAGCGCGGCAAGCTCGATCCCCTCCCCCTCCAGCGCCGGCCTCGCCACCACCGTCGAGGGCACGTCGGCGAAGATCTCCGCGATATCGGACGCCCCCAGCCCCTCCGGGCTTCCCCCGAAGAGCACATTCGACGCGAGCCTGGCACGATCCAGCCCCGCGGCCCCGTGAACCGCGCGCGTCATCTCTTCCGCCAGCCGCCTCTGGGCCTCGCGCCGGTGCGGCCGCTCCTTCACGGCGAGGGCCAGCTCTTCGACAGCGTCCCGCTTCAGCAGCGTGAACAGCTTGAGGTGGCGGACCACGTCGCCGTCGTCGGTGTTCAGCCAGAACTGGTAGAAGCGATAGGGCGACGTGCGGTCCGGATCGAGCCAGACCGTGCCCTCCTCCGTCTTGCCGAACTTGACCCCGGTGGCCGACTCCACGAGCGGGAAGACCACACCGTGACACCGCGTTCCACCCGACCGCCGCACCAGGTCGATCCCGGCGGTGATGTTGCCCCACTGGTCGGAGCCGCCCATCTGCAGAGTGCAGCCGTAGCGGCGGTTGAGTTCCCAGAAGTCATAGGCCTGCAACAGCTGGTAGCTGAACTCCGTGAAGGAGATGCCGGACTCCTCGTCGGCGATCCGGCGGCGGACCGACTCCTTCCGGAGCATTGCGTTCACCGAAAAGTGCTTCCCCGTGTCCCGCAGGAAGGCCACGAGTCCCAGCCCGTCCAGCCAGTCCAGGTTGTTCGCCATCCGCGCCGGGGCCGAGCGTGACTCGAAGTCCAGGAACGACGCGAGCTGCCCGCGGATCCCTTCGGCGTTCTCTTCCGCCTTCGTCCGGTCGAGGAGCACGCGCTCCGAAGTCTTCCCCGAAGGGTCGCCGATGAGCCCGGTGCCGCCGCCCACCAGCGCTATCGGACAGTGGCCGGCCCGCTGCAGATGCACTAGCCCCATGATCGGGACCAGGGACCCCACGTGCAGCGAGGAGGCCGTGGGGTCGAAGCCTATGTACCCGGTCACCTGGCCGGCCGCGAGGGCCTTCGCGGCGTGTTCGGTCGCGTCGGCAAGCAGGCCGCGCCAGCGGAGTTCCTCGATCATGCTAGCGTACTCCTCGCGCGGAGCTCCGGTCCGTATCGTTCTCTCACCCGGGACCGCATCGCCTTTCCGGTCCAGGTGCGGGGCAGCTCGTCCACCACCGCGATGCGCGTGGGGCATCGCCCGCGCACCAGCCGCTCCCGGCAGTGACGGTCGACGTCTTCGGCGGTGACGGCCGAAGCGCCGCCCTCGACCACCGCCGCCACCGCTTCGCCCCAATCCTCGTCGGGCATCCCGAATACCACCGCCTCGCACACGCCCGGAAGTTCCTCGATCACCCGCTCGACTTCGGCGGGGCTCACATTCAGCCCCCCGCTCACGATCGTCGCGTCCGCGCGCCCCTCGATCCGGACGAGGCCGGCGGCGTCGACCTCGCCCAGGTCGCGTGTCGAGAACCAGCCGTCCGCGTCGGTTGGCAGGGGTTCCGGGGGGGCGCCGGGACCGCGCACGACCAAGGAGGCCAGGGTCGGCCCCCGCACGCAAAGCGCCCCGCCCGGCGCCCGCCGGACCTCCACGCCGCGCAGCGGGCGCCCCGCGGTTTCCGGGTGCATCCTGGCGAGCTCCGGAGGCGCCGTGGCCACCTGGGACGCGGTCTCGGTCATGCCCCAGGTGGTTGCCACGGGCAAACCGGCCTCCCAGGCCTTCTCCAGAAGGGGCCGCGACGCCGCGGCGCCCCCGACGAGCACGCAACGCAGCGTCGGGGGCGCGCGCTCGCCCGCCAGCCGGTCCAGCATCCGTCTCAGCATCACCGGCACCACCGCCAGATGGGACACCCTGCCCGCCAGCATCGAGCGAGCCACCGCGCCGGCGTCGAACGACGGCCACAGACGTACCGACGACCCCGTCATCACGGCACGCACGATGAGCGAGAGACCGCCGATGTGACCCGGTGAGAGGCACAGTCCCCAGCGGTCGTCCGCGGTCAGCCGCAACCGGCGCGCGACCGCCGAGGCGGAGGCGGCCAGGGTGCCTTGGGTGAAGCCGATCGCTCTGGGTGCGCCCGACGATCCGGAGGTGAGGATGAGCAGGCTGACGTCCGGAAAGCCGGCGTAGCGGGATCGTCCATTCACTCTCGCGGGCGCGCCGCGGATTCCGGTACGGACTTCCTCGAAGGCCGTTCGCATCCCTGGTCCGGACGCCATATGTAAAGTGGAGTTGTCAATATGTAATCTGGACATTACAATTTGGCGTGCGTGGTCGACTTCCGGCGGCGTGAGCCTCTCGTGCAGCGGCGCCGCCACGCACCCGATCCTCCACACCCCGAAGAGGGCGGCGACGGCAACCGCGGAGGGGGTTGCGCAAAGCGTCGCGGCTTCTCCCGGTGCCGCTCCCAGGGCGCGAAGACGGTTCGCCAGTGCGGTCGCGCGCGCGTCCAGGTCCCGGTACGTCCATCGCCCGCCGTCCCAGGAGAGGGCGGTGGCGGACGGCGTCTCCGAGGCCCGCCAGGCCAGGTTGTCGGCCGGGGTCGCCGGGCGGGCGGCAGCCCCGTAGCCGACTCGCGCGGCGGAGCGGCGGGAGCCCCTCTCGTCCGTCACGGTCCGCCGAAGAGCCCCGCCGCACCGAGGAGCGCCCCGGCACCGAGCCCGGCTCCGTACAGGGCCACGCCCCGGGCGGTCATTCCAAGCGCGGGGTTGAGGGCGCGCCGGTCGGTGAAGTCCAGGACGCGCCCGGCCGCCGGAATGCAGGCCAGGAAACCGGCCAGCGACATGAGCGTCCACGGAGACCAGCCCATCGTGACGACGCCGATGACCGGCACCGCTCCGGCGACCGCGAGCGCTCCGAAGTACTGCGCGACCGAGAAGCGGTCCCCGAACCGAACGGCGAGGGTTCGCTTGCCCGCGGCTCCGTCCGTCTCGCGGTCGCGCAGGTTGTTCACCACCAGCATCGCCGTGCTGAAGGCCCCGAGCCCCACCCCCGCCACGATCGCGCCCGGGGACCAGAGCTGCGCCTGCACGTAGTAGGTGGCAGCCGTGGCGACCGGCCCGAAGAAGAGGAAGACGAAGACGTCCCCGAGGCCGTGGTAGGAAAGGGGATAGGGACCGCCGGTGTAGCAGACGCCCATCAGCATGGAGACCAGGCCGATCGCCACGACGGGCCATCCGGCGACCCACGCGAGATAGCACCCCGTCGCCAGAGCAAGCCCCAACGCCGCCATCATGCCCCGGAACACCGCCCCGGGCGCGAGAATGCCCGCCTGGGTGACCCGCACCGGGCCGAGCCGCTCAGCGGTGTCGCCCCCCTTGACGAAGTCGTAGTAGTCGTTCGCCAGGTTGGTGGCGATCTGGATGAGGAGCGCGCCCAGCAGCGCGGCAAGGGCGGGCGGCGCGGCGAAGACCCCGTCGGCCGCCGCGAAGCCCGAGCCGGCCGCGACCGGGGCCGCCGCTGCGGACAGCGTGCGCGGCCGGGTTGCCAGAACCCACGCCCGGAAGCCCGCCACGGGAACCCCCGCGTCCGGCCGCGCGGCGGTCACCTCGCCGACCGTCCCGTCGGCGCGGGCGTCCGGCTCCGGGCGGCCGCGCGGGACACCGGGCCGGACGCGGTCACCACGGCAGCCACGGATACCGCCGGAAGTCCGGCTTGCGCTTCTCCAGGTACGCGTCGCGCCCCTCCCGGCCCTGCTCGGTCATGTAGAAGAGCAGCGTGGCGTTGCCCGCCAATTCCTGCAGTCCCGCCTGTCCGTCCACGTCGGCGTTCATCGCCGACTTGAGCAGCCGGATGGCCAGCGGGCTGTGATCGAGGATGCGTTGCGCCCACCGGAAGCCCTCCTCCTCCAGATCCTCCACGGGAACGACCTTGTTCACCAGACCCATCTCCACCGCCTCGGCCGCGTCGTACTGGCGGCACAGATACCAGATCTCGCGCGCCTTCTTCTGCCCCACGATGCGCGCCAGGTACGACGACCCGAAGCCGCCGTCGAAGCTCCCCACCCTTGGGCCGGTCTGCCCGAAGACGGCGTTGTCCGCGGCGATAGTGAGGTCGCAGACGACGTGCAGGACGTGACCCCCGCCGATCGCGTAGCCGGCGACCAGCGCGATCACGGGCTTGGGCATGCTCCGGATCAGCCTCTGCAAAACGAGTACGTTGAGCCGGGGCACGCCGTCTCCCCCCACGTAGCCCTCGTCGCCGCGAACGCGCTGGTCCCCGCCGGAGCAGAAGGCGTACTTGCCGTCCCGCGCGGGCCCTTCGCCGGTTAGCAACACGACGCCCACCGACGGGTCCCCGCCGGCGTCTTCGAAGGCGTCGAGAAGCTCGAAGAGCGTTTCGGGGCGGAACGCGTTGCGCACCTCCGGACGGTTGATCGCCACCCTGGCGACTCCGTCGCGCTTCCGGTAGGTGATGTCTTCGTAGGCCTTGACGGTCCGCCAGGCGGGAGCGGTCATGTCTCTTTCCGGTTGAGGATCTCTTCCACCCGGCGCGCCACCCGCGCGCGGGTACGTTCGTGGCACCGCCGGTTCCGCTCCCGGTCGGTTCGGACCCGGACGACTTCCGTTCCGGCGCGCCGGACTCCGGCCGATACCGCCGCTTCGAGTTCGGCCGGACTCGACGCATCCGTGAAGCGCAATCCGTACATGCGCGCCGCATGGCGGAAATCGAGGCCGTGCGGCGTCGCGAAGCAGGGGGTGAAGACCGGCTCGAAGTCGCGGATGGGGAGCATGTGAAAGATGCCCCCTCCGTCGTTGTCCACCAAGACGAAGACGACGTTGAGCTCGCCGTCGCGCGCGGCCAGGAGGCCGTTCATGTCGTGATAGAAGGCGATGTCGCCGACCAGCCCGACCACGGGACCGGCACCGCCGCCCGCGCACCCCATCACCGTCGAGACGATTCCGTCGATGCCGCTCGCGCCGCGGTTGCCGAGCACCTGGATGTCCAGCGCCGCCGGGCGGCCGTAGGCGTCCACGTCCCGCACCGGCATGGAGGAGGACACGAAGAGGGTCGCTCCGGGCGGGAGGGCGCGGAGAGTGGCGGCCGCGTAGGCGCCTTCGTTGTTCGCGTCCGAGGCGTCTTCCTCGATCGCCGACCAGGCCGCCGCCTCCATCTCCGTCCAGCAGCCGGTCCAATCGCGGCGGCGCGGGGAAAGGGGTGGCGGGCGTCCGTCCCCTTCGGCGGAACGTCCGTCTTCGGCGAGCCGGTTGAGGACGGAGGCGGCCGAGGCGTGCAGGTAGTGCTTGGCCAGACCTTGATGGTCCTTGCGGTGCGCGCCGTCGTCGATGACGATCTGGGCGGAGTGGCGCCAGGTCGCCAACGCCCTCTCGGCCGCCCCCGAGGTGGGAGTGCGTCCAACGCGTACGATCAGGTCGGGGCGAAACCGCCGGGGCACCTCCGGGACGCGCAGGAAGTGGTCGTAGGCGCCGAGGACCGGCGTCTTTCGGGCGTTGGCGAGGCCGCGGTCGAAACGGGCGCCGGAGAGAGAGTCGGCCAGCGCCGGAACGCCCCTTTCCGCCGCGAAGCGCACCACGGCCGGGCCGTGCAGGCCCGGGTCGCAGGACGGGCCCGCCACCAGGAGCGGGCGGTGCGCCGTCTCCAGCCGATGGGCCAGCAACGTGTGCCGGTCGCGTCCGCGTCCCCTGTGCTCCGGCAGGCGCCGCCAGGTGCTCGGAGGGTCGCCGCCGCGCTCGATCTCCTCCGCCGCCACGGCCAGGTCCGGGGACGCGCGGCGGGTCGGGTCCCACAGGCTGAGTCCCTCCGGAGAATCCGGCTGCAGGGGCTTGTCGAAGGGCACGTTGAGGTGAGCCGGCCCGCTCGGCGAACCGAGAGCGCGCCGCGCTGCCCGGCGAACTACCTCCGTCATGGAGCCCGGACCCGACTTCTCGAGCCCGTCCGGGGACGGCAGGGGCAGATCGGCTTCGAAGCGCAACCGATCGCCGAAGATCCCCGGCTGCAGAATCGTCTGGTTGGCGTCGGCGCCGCGCATGGCCGGGGGCCGGTCCGCGCTGACGACGATCAGCGGAACGTCCGACTGGTCCGCCTCGACCACCGCGGGCAACAGGTTGGCCACCGCGGTGCCCGATGTGGTGACGACCGCGGCCGGACCGAGGTGGGTGCGGCCGTAGCCCACCGCGAAGAAGCCCGCGGAGCGCTCGTCAAGATGCACCCGGATCTTCAGCTCGGATCTCATCTGAGCGGCCAGAACCAGAGGCGCGGACCGCGAACCGGGTGCGATCTCGACCTCTTCCACCCCGTGTTCGGCCAGCGCCGCGAATATGGCGCGGGCCCACGCGAGGTTGAGCTCTCCGCCGGTCACGGCACCGGCGACCCCGACCCCATGGCGCGGCGAGGCGCGGCGACCTCCGCCCGCGCCATCGCCCGGAGGACCGGATCGAACTTGAGTTCCGTCTCCTCCCATTCGAGCGCCGGATCCGACCCCGGCACGATCCCCGCGCCCGCGAAGAGGCGCCAACCCTCGCCGCGCGACACGGCCGAACGCAGGGCCGGCACGAACATTCCCTTCCCGTCCGACCCGAGCCAGCCCACCGGTCCCGCGTACCAGCCCCGGTCGAAGACTTCGCTCTCGCTCAGGATCGACAGCGCCACATTGCGGGGAATCCCGCACACGGCCGGCGTCGGGTGGAGGGAGGCGAGGATGTCCAGCAGGGCGACCCCATCCGGAATCTCGGCTTCGATCTTGGTCTCCAGGTGCTGGATCCGAGCCAGCGCGAGTACGTGCGGCTCCACGTCCCGCCGCACGGCGCATCCCAGAGCCGCGAGCCGCGCCACCATGTCCCTGACAACGAGATCGTGCTCCGCGCGGTCCTTCTCGCTGTCGAAGAGCCGGCGCGCCAGCCTGGCGGTCTCCACCGAATCCACCCCCACCCCGACGCTTCCGGCCACGGCCGTGGCCCGCACCACCCCGTTCGCCAGGGAGGCGATGATCTCGGGCGCCGCCCCCACCACCGCCTCCCCGGCTACGGGCTCGAAGAGGAACACATGGCTCCCGTGGCCCTCCTGCCAGAGGGAGAGGACGAGGTCGAGGGGCGACACCGGCCGCGCCGGCGTCACATCCGCGGTTCGCGCAAGCACCACCTTCCGGGCCTCGCCGGTCCGGATCCTGCGCAACGTCCGCCAGACCATCCTGCTCCAGGCGGCTCGCTCGGCCACCGGCATCCCTCTCCCCCGCGGCGCCCCGCGACTTCGCCGGCGCGATGCCTCGAGCGGTTCGGCCGCCCCGGCCGCGGCCAGCGCCTCCGCCCACCGGACCCAGGACCCCTCGGCGTCTTCCCGGTCGCGGCCGCGGGCTACCAGCGTGCATCTGCCCGCGCGCGGGTCGTGCTCCAGCTCGGCTTCGGGAAGCTGGAAGCGCGCCGACGGAAACTGCGACCACGGCGGATCGCCGGCCGGCCGCGGCGCGAAGGCGAAACCTCCGAAGATCCGCGCGCATCCCTCGCCCCCTATTCGCGCAAACAACCTCGTCGCCCGTCGCCGCACCGAGCCGAAGCGGCAGGAGGCCGCGGCCGGCCGGGGGTCGCCGGCGTTCTCCCGAACCGCCAATTCGCGGAGAACTCCCGCGTGAGCCACCCATCGACCGCCCGAAGCCCAGAACCCGCGCGGCCCTCCCTCCCCCAGCCGGAGGAAGGCCGTGGCCGAGACGGCCTCTATTTCGCGCCGGGTCTGATAATGGCGCGGCCGCGTCTCCGGCGGTGCGGTTCGCGCCAAAGTCGAATGCGGCCTATGAGCCCGCGAACCCGCGGTCGACGTGCGACGCAACCCCGTCGCGAGCCGTCACGCCCTCCAGCGCGAAATCCCCCCCGCCCTGCGTCAAATCCGAGATGTTGCTCACTCCGCAGTTGGTCAGGAGCGTCTGGGCGTCCGCCTTGCCCGTCTCCGAAGGCGCCAGCACTCCCTCGCCCTCCTCCGGCCCCTCGTTGGCGGTCCAGCCCGCCGATGCGTCCTTGTCGGCGATCCGCGTGACGGTGACCTTGATGTTGGTCTCGCCGGTCGCCGGGTTGTCGAAGGTGGCGGCGGTCAACACGTCGTGATGCGTGTTGCCGGTGAAGAGCTGCGTGCCGAGTCCGGACGTCTGCTTCCGCCCTCTCACGAACCCCGTGTCCTTGTTCCCGTCTTCCACCGTGTAGCCCATGATGTTGAGCTGGGCCACAGCGCACTCGTACGCGGTCTCCCTTCCGGGAGGCGCTACGCCGAGATAGTTGACGGGAGCGGACGAACAAGCGACCGCAAGGAAGCCGAGGAACGGGGCGTGTCTTCCGATTTTCACGTGTCTGATCCTTCTTTCTGTATGTGGACAAACGGTCGGGCGACGCAAGCAACCTGGCCGCGGCGGTCCCGCTCGTCAACCAACCGGGAACGGCCGACGCTGGCTCCGGAGACCTCGTCACCATACGTTTACTCATGTCCGACACCCGCATCCGGCACGACGTTCCCGCAGCTTCGGAAGCAGGCCTCGGGGGTTCCGTACCTGCTACCCCCGGAGTAACGCGGCGTTCCGCCCCGCAAACGGAAACGGCTCCGGTCCGCACGCCGGCCGACCCCACTCCCGTGCCGGAGCCCGCAGACCGGCACGATCTGAGCAGGCCCGAATACTACCTGAACCGCGAGCTTACCTGGCTCAACTTCAACTTCCGCGTGCTCCACGAGGCGGAAGACCCGCGCACTCCGGTGCTGGAGCGCCTGAAGTTCCTCGCGATCGTGGGATCCAACCTCGACGAGTTCTTCATGAAGCGGATCGGGGGACTCAAGCAGCAGGTCGAGGCCGGGATTACCGAGCGCACCGTGGACGGACGCACTCCCGGGGAGCAGATCGAGCAGTGCTACACCGTCGTGCGCAAGCTGGAGGCGCGGCAACGGAAGACGGGGGCCGACATCCTGGCCACGCTGGCGGCCGAGGGCATCCGCATCGCCGATTGGAGCGATCTCGGCCGGAAACAGCGCAAGTGGCTGCGCAAACACTATGTGCGCAACATCTACCCCCTGGTCACGCCGCAGGCGACCGATCCGGCCCACCCCTTCCCGTTCATCTCCAACCTGTCGCTCAACCTGCTCGTCACCCTGCGCTACAGGAGCGACGAGCACACGTCGCTCGCGCGCGTCAAGGTGCCGGTGGGTGCCGGCATCCCACGCTTCGTCAGGGTAGCCGAGTCCGGCGAGTGGGTGCCGCTCGAAAGCGTCATGGCCAACAACCTGGACCTGCTCTTCCCCGGCATGGAGATTCTGGCCTGCGAGATCTTCAGAGTCACGCGCAACGCCATCTACGACCTGGACGAGGACACGGCCGACGACCTCCTCGAACTCATCGAGGCGGGACTGCGGAAACGCCACCTGGCGCCGATCGTCCGCCTGCAGGTGGAAGCGGGGTTCGACTCCGGACGACGGCAAATGCTCTCCAACGAGCTCGGGCTGAGGCAGAGCGACATCTTCGGGAGCGAGGGCCTGCTGGGCTGGCGGGACCTGCTGGCGCTTCACGATCTGCCGCGGCCGGACCTCAAGGATCCCGCCCACCACCCGGCCGAGCATCCGGAGCTCCTGACCAACCGCCCCCTTTTTCACGTCATCCGCGAAGAGGGGCCGGTACTCCTGCATCACCCGTACCAGGCTTTCGACACCTCCGTCCTGCGTTTCCTTCGGGAAGCCTCGCGGGACCCCAAGGTGCGCGCCATCAAGATGACCTTCTACCGGATGGCGCCCAGGAGCAGCATCATCGACCACCTCGTCCACGCGGCGCGCCAGGGCAAGCAGGTGGCGGTGGTGATCGAACTGCAGGCGCGCTTCGACGAGGCCGCCAACATCCGGTGGGCGAACGCGCTGTCGGCCCACGGCATTCACGTGACCTACGGAGTGCTCGGGCTCAAGACGCACTGCAAACTCATCCTTGTCGTGCGCCAGGACCGCGACGGGCTGCGCCGCTACGCGCACGCCGGGACCGGCAACTACCATGTGGGCACCGCCCGCCTGTACTGCGATCACGGGATCCTGACCTGCGACCCCGCGATCGGCGCGGACCTGACCGAACTGTTCAACTACCTGACCACCGGCTACCGTCCAAAGCGCAGGTACTGGAAGCTCCTGGTCGCGCCGAAGCACCTGCGCGGCGCCATTCTGGAGCGCATCGAGCGCGAGAGCGAGCTCCACTCCGGGCAGTCGCCGGGGAAGATCCAGTTCCAGATGAACGCGCTGGAGGACCCGGAGGTGACCCGGGCTCTCTACAGCGCGTCCGCGAAGGGTGTATCCGTGGACCTGATCGTGCGGGACAGCTGCCGGATTCGTCCGGGGATACCGCAGATCTCCGAGAACATCCGCGTGGTCAGCATCGTGGGCCGCTTCCTGCAGCACTCCCGCATCTACTACTTCCGCAACGGCGGGGACGAGGAGTACTACATCGGCTCTGCCGACTGCATGGGGCGCAACCTGGGCGCCCGGGTGGAAGCGCTCGTCCCGGTGGAGGACGTGGCGCTCCGCGCCGAACTCCGGCAGGTGCTGGACATCCAGCTCTCGGACCGGCGTTGCGCCTGGGAGATGTCGGCGGACGGCAGCTACACGCAGCGGACTCCGCCCGCGCGCCGCGAAACAGGCACCTTCCAGTCGATGATCGCTTGGGCGCACGCGAGGGAGTTCGAGGGCACCCGCCTGCGCAACCGGCGGCCGGCCGGGTTCCTGGACCGCTCGAAGCGGAGTTGAGCCGGGCGGCCGCGATCGACGACCGCCCCGCCCCGCCGGCGAACCCGGTCGTTCAGGCAAGGGAATCGGACATGGCGGCGAGAACACGAACATCCATCGCTCTCTTCGCGGCAGTCGTGGCCGCGGCCCCCGGACCGGCCGCGGGGCAGCGGCCCGGTTCACACGTGCTTGTCTCGACGCATGCCGTCTGCCGGGCGGCCCCCTCTCACGCGGCCGAGGTGGTCGCCCATCTCGTACCGCCAGGCCTGTTCGGCGCGCTCGGACGGCGGATCACACCTGTGCAGACCGTTTCCGGCGACGCGGGGGAGGAGTGGTTCCAGGCACCCGGCTACCTCAGGTGGACCAACGCGGGCGTCGAGTGCTGGCTTCCCGAATCGGTCCTGCCCTTGTCCCGGGGGGCCGAAGCCGACCTGCTGCACATCGCGGACCGCCTGCTCGCCGCCCCCGAAGGGAGGCCGCTGCGGGAGTGGGTGGCGGCCCACAACCTCTTCCTGGACCGTTGGCACCGCGCGACGGTCGACGCGTCGGCCATCCTGAGTCTGCGCCGGCTGGAGCTGCTGGAACGCGCCCTGGCGGTCGTGGGGAGACCCGGTTGGTGGCAGCAGCATACCTTCGTCGAACTCGATCCGTTGGTTCACACCTGGATCGAGACGCTCGGCGACCGGGTGGCGTACGCTCCCGGCGGCAGGTGGAGGGTGAGCCGCGAGGCGTTCGCGGCGGTGCACGAAGCGCACCAAGGCGACTCGCTGGCCGGCGAGATCGTGCGAAGGGCCGACCGGGCCCCGTCCAGCCACGAGGAGGAGAGCCCCGAATCGGAGGAGACCCCCCCGCCGACCCGGGCCCGGGCGCTGGCCACCATCGCTCCCGATGCAGCCTGCGGCCGCGAGCCCTCCCCGGACGCCGAGGTCCGGTCGACGCTCCCCCTGGATCACCATTTCTCCAGCGACCGCCCAGACACCGCCGTGGCCGGGGAGCAGTGGACCTTCGTATCCCGCAAGGGCTGCTGGGTGCAGGCGTCACTGACCGCACCCGGTGACACCGACGAGCATGTCGTCCGAATCGCCGAGCGGTTCCTTACCGCACCGGCCGGACGGTCCCGGGAGGACCTCCTGCGTGTCTACAACGTCCTTTCGGGCCGGCGCCCGGGGCACGGGGACGCGCTGGAACGGTCCCCCGTTCTGAGTCTGCGGCGGCTGGAGCTGCTGGAAGGGTGGCTCCGCACTTTCTCGTCGTATGGCGCGGATCCCCTTGCGCTGGCCGTGATCCGGACGCTCGGCGCCGATGTCGGCCACTTTGAACCCGGTGCTCAATGGTTCCTGCGCGACGACGCGCTGCTGAGTCTCCACGAGCGATATCGCGACCATCCCCGGGCGCACGAGATCCTCTGGAAACTCGCGACCTCCACGGCCTTGCACGACTGCGCGGGCGATCTCGCATGCTTCATCGAGGCGGAAGTCCTGGACCGTGCGGCGGTCTACTGGCTCGGCTATCCGGAGGGGCCCCGCGTCGCGGACGCAGTGGCGAGGGCGGTAGACCGACTGAACCCCGAGCTCGAAGGGTGCCGGGCCGCACGGGACGCCGAGCCGGGGTCATGGGAGGCGCGGTGGCTGGAAGTGGCGGGCTGGGAGGAGCGGGGAGGCGCCGAGGCCGTAGGTAAACTCCGGACCACACTGAGCGAAGTCGGTGAGGCGGCCAAGGCACCGCTGGTGCGCCTATTGGACGACCTGGAGGGCTGCGCGACCGGGTTGGGCGGTCTCAGTATCCGGTGACCCGGCCTCCCGGCCCCCCCGATTCCGGCGCGGATTCACGCACGAACCGCCGGCGCTCCAGCTCGGCCAACGTAACCACCCGCCCCCTCCCCGCCCACCGCGCCAGCGTCTCGGCCTCGGGCTCCAGCCCGAGCCCCCAGGTCGCGTCCCGCACGGCCGTGACCGCGTACCCGCGCTCCTGCAGCCCGTCGACGGCCCGGGTCACGCACACGTCACGCGCCACGCCGATCACCACGAACTCGAGCGCGCGGCCCAGCGCCTCTGCCAGCGACCGCACGAACGCCTCGCAGGCGGGGTTGCCCTCGAACACGTCGAAACGCGTCTTCCGCACGAACACGGGTCGGCGCCGCGTCACGGCCAGGCGGGCCACGACGGCGGCGTCATCGCCGGCCGCGCAGTGGGCCAGCACCAGGGGGTCGGCCGGGCGGATCTCCGCAATCACTTCCGCTCCCGCGCGCTCCTCCGGATCCGGCGAACGCCCCATGCAGTGCGGAGGGTAGGTGTCGCGGGCCGGATCCGGGTCGACCGGGTCGATCTCGGGGTCGTCGGGGCCGTGCCAATCGCCCGTGTAGACCACAGCGTCGCAGTGTTCCCGCATCCACGCCGCGGCGGCCTCCAGCGCGGGGATCACCTGCACCGCACCCGGATCGGAGTCGTCGAAGAGGTCCCGGACATACAGCCGTCCCTCCGGTCTCATGAAATCCTCCTGCGCGTCCACGATCCAGCCGACCCGCGCGAACCCGGCCGCTCCCCCTCCCGCCGGCGACTCGCTCATTCCACGCGCTCCAGTCTGTCGTTCGGACGGTGCCAGCGCCCGGCCTTGGCCACCGGCTCGCCCTCCACAAGCACGATGTCGGCCGTGTAGTCGCAGGAGCCCCGCATGAGCGACGACCCGACGCCGTAGGAGTCCACGGGCACGCCCTCTTCTTCGAAGACCCGGATCTTCGGGGCATCGAACCCGCCGGAAACCACGATGCGCACGTGTCCGAAGCCGGCGCCGTCCAGCGCGTCCCGCACCTTTCCCACCAGCCGGGGATTCACGCCCCGCGGGTCGAAGTCGCCCATTTCGCCTTCCATCGACCGGTCCACCATGGTGCCGGAGGTGTCCAGGCGCACCCCCCAAAGCCGCTCCCCGAGTGCGCGCGCAACCGCCAGCGACGTGCCCACGCTGTCGTTCCGGAAGTCCACCAGCGACACGATGAGCACGTCCTCCGGAAGGAAGTCCGCCAACGCCGCCGTCGCGGCCACCGTGTCGCCGCCGAAGGCCGCAATCAGGCCGTGCGGGACGGTGCCGATCCCCGACGAACCCCACCAGGAGGCCTGCGCATCGGTCGACACCCCGATCGCGCCGGCCACATGCGCCGCCCAGCCGTCCCCCGTCTGCACCCTCCAGTGGTCGTGGCGCGCCGGGAAGAACATGATCGGCTTGGGCCACGCGGCCTCCACCACCGCGCGGGTGTTGGTGGCGATGCGGGTTCGGCGCCCCAGCACTCCCGCGCACAGCGTCTCCAGATGCACGAACGCCGGGTACGGCCCGGCGATGAACATGACCGTCTCCCACGGGCGGGCCCGGTCCCCGTCTCGCAGGGAGCTGACCTCCAGGTCTCCGAAGCCGTAGCCCTCGGTGAGGCAGAGCTTCAGCATTCCGATGGCCTCGTCGGTGCCCGCCACGACTGCGTCCCCCTTCTGGAAGACCTGCATCGTGACCGAGGGACCGCGTCCCGCCGCGAGCAGCACGTCGCGCGCGCGCACGAAGTATTTGTCGGAGTAGTACCCGCTCCGCATCTTCTCGATGGGGAAGTCGAAGATGGCCGGGTCGAGGCGCCCGGCGTGGCGGATCGGGGCTGGGGGCGCGGAGGCGGCCCCCTGGGGGCGAGATCCTCGGTCGTCCGACCGAGGATCAGCCCCGCGAGGGATCAGGGACTCAGCGCGGAGGGATCAGGACTCAGCGCACGCGCCCGTCGCAATTGACAGGCCAGGTGATGTGATCGAACGGCTCGTTGTTGTCCGGATCCGCATCCAACGGGTCGCTCGCGTCCCCGATCCAGCGGCCTTCGTAGGGGATCGCGTCCTCCCCCCCCCAGAAGTTGCCGTTGAGGTCGTAGAACCGGAAGACCCGGACGTGCATCAGTCCCGTCCTGTAGTCAATCCTGCGGGTACGCCTGCAGATGTCCTTCGCCACGAGACCCCACCAAGTCAAGGCGGGGACCTTCGGGCCCAAGAAGCCGTCCTCCGCGAGCTCCAGGAGCCCGTGCTCCGTGTCCGTCAGCTCCCAGGGCATGGAGTGCCTGGTACCGAAGTAACCGTCTCGATCGCGCTCCAGGTTGAGCTCGAATCCGTGAACCGAGTCGACGGCGACGTCCGTGATTCCCCAGCCGACCGTGTCTCCCCACAGGTAGATTAGGGCGATCGGCATCACTGGTCGGTCGACGCACTGAGAGTCCGCCACGCATCCGCACGCCGAAGGGGCCACAGCCAGTACCGGCGCGAGAAGGTAGCCCAGAAGGTAGTAGCGTTTCTTCACGGTCAGTCCTCCTTTGCGAAGTGAGGTGTCAGCGCCCTGGCGCGCCAAGGCGGTCGGGGGGACCGGAGCCGCCAGCTCCCCCGTGCGATGTTTCTTCGAGTCCGGCGGTCGCTCGCAGTCCGGGAATGGAGGGTGGAACAGGTCCGCTTGCCAACAATAGGGGGCGGGAGGGTCGCTCTTGTCAATACCATGGGGGGGCGGACGGCGTCCGTCAAGCGCGCGCGACCGCCCGGCGGGACCGCCACCCGGCCGCCCCGGGGCCCCGCCGACCCCCCCACCGATCCGGCTTCCTCCTTGACCTGCGGCGCCGGCCGGGTCAGCATGAACCGTCGCCGGACCGTCCGGCTACTACGGTTCCGACCCGGAGACGGGAAACCGGCATGAACGAACCACCTCGCTTCCGGCGGAGCTCCCGGCGCCGGAGTCCTCCATGGGAGATTCGACCGGAGACGCATCCGCGTTGGACCGCCCCGCCCGCTCGGTTCGTCCGCGGGCCGCTAAGCGCGACCCTGGTGTGGGGAGGCCTGCTCGCCGCGTGGGGGATCGCATGCGCGGGCGGCGGCGGAGCCGTCGGAGGCCGGCAGCAACGGATGCTCATGCTGTGGGGCGGCGTGGACGCCCGCGGCGTTCCTCGCCTCGACCCTTCCTTCGTCCTCGACGGTTCGCCCCACATCCCCGTCTCCGGGGGTCCGCACCTGATCGCCGGGCGCGACGCGCGCGGCTCCGATCTGTTCTCCCTGCGATTCGAGATGCCCGAAGTGGCCGACGGCGACGGAAGCTCCTCCTTCGTCTTCTTCCTGCCGGCGCGGGAGGAGTGGGCGGACCTGCTGGCGAGCATCACCTTGGCCGGGCCGGGCGGATCGTTCACGTTGGACCGGAACACCGACCTGCCGATGGCGATTCTGCGCAGTCCGGAGACCGGGCAGATTCGCCGGTTCGTCCGCAACCTCCCCCCGGGGCCGGAGGCGCGGGCCGTTGCGGCGCGACTCGCGGCCGAGAAGGGCTTCGAGCTCTCCTTCAGCCGCGGGATTCCGGATCCGGCGGATTGGCGGAGGTGACGCGGAGCGGCCGCGCTCGCCTGTAAGCCTTGCGGCCAACGCCCGTCCCCGGAGTCGACGCCAGGACCCCGGACGGGGTATCTTTCGGGCTGTCGCCGAGCAGTCGCCGCGAGCGCATCGCCCTTCTCGGCGCTCGCGCAGATTCATCGACGGGCCGCCAGGCCCGCGGGAGGGATGTCACCGATGAAACCAACACGTTGTCCGGCAACCCGCAGCGGCGCTTGCCCCGGCATTCGACGGGCGGCGCATCCGGGACGGACCGCTTCGCCCCGCGTCGAGTATCGGGCGAACAGCGCCGCCATTCCCCTCTCGCCGGGCCGGACCGCCCCGGCGCTTCCCCGCTCCCGGCGCTCGGGCGGGTCCGTCCGCCGGCTCTTCGTCCCGCCTGCCCTCCTCCTCGCCGCCACCGCGCCCAGCGCGTGCGGCGATCCCGTCGCCACGGAGGCGCCCGCCGAGATCGAAGTGATCTCCGGCGCGGACCAGCGCGCCGTCCAGGGACTCTCGCTGGAAGAACCCGTCGTGGTCCGGGTCCTCGACGAAGACGGGCGACCAATTCCGGATTTCGAGGTCGTCTTCGCGCCCTCCCCGGGCCACGGCCTGATCGATTCGGCTTCGGCCACCGACGAAGACGGCGCGGCGCAGGCCTTCTGGAAGTTGGGCCCCGACCCGGGCAAGCAGACCCTCGGGATCACCGCGGGCGAGGTGACCGCGACCGTCTCGGCGGAGGCGCTCGACCTGGAGGCCGAGCTGGACCTCCTCTTCGCTTCTCCATCGCAGGCCGAGATCGATTCGATCAGCGCGGACTGGGCCGCGCGCGACTACTCGGCCGCGAGCGTCAGGGTCGAGCTATCCGAGGCGCTGTCCCTATCCGGAACCGCCGCCACGCTGCGGGTCGTCTCGCACGTGGTCGCGGGAGCGCGCCACTACGGGGCGATCGTGGTACCGGACGGAGCCCCCGATGGGAGCCTCCATCTCGTGTCATACCTGCACGGCGGCGACAATGGGACCTCGCTTAACGACCTGCAGTTCGTCGGCAGCGCGCTCGGCGAGCTGACGGACAGGTTCGTCTACGTGGTTCCGTCCTTCCGCAGCGAGCCGCTGAGGCACGGCAGCCGCACGTGGGTCTCCGAAGGCGCCCCAAGCCTCTGGGACTACGACGTCGACGACGCGATGGCGTTGGTGAGCGTTGCCTTCGGAATGACGCCCGAGGCCGAGCCCGGCAGCTACAGCATCATCGGAGGCAGCCGGGGAGCCGGGGTCGCGCTCCTGGTCGGCGCCCGCGACGAGCGGGTCGAGCGGTTGGTGGCCTTCTTCGGTCCGACGGACTTCTTCGACGACTGGGTCCGCGAGATCGTCCGCGAGGCGGCACTGCGCATGCCCCGCCAGCTTACCGGAGTGGCCCATCTCGACTCGACCATCATCCAACCCTTCATCCGGGGGGAGATGACACGCGCCGGGGCGCGCCTGGAACTGGTGCGCCGCTCGCCCGTTCTCTACGCGGCCGACCTGCCGTCGGTACAGCTGCATCACGGGGTGCTGGACGAGGTCGTCGCCGTGTCGCAGGCCGAGTCGCTGATCCGGACGATGGAGGAGCTGGGGCGCGAACCGCCCGATTTCGAGGCGTACATCTACGACGACGGCGGGCATGATTACTTTACGCTGCAGATGGCGGTCGAGCGGGCGGTCGAGTTCATTTCGCGGGAGCTGGGGGGGTAGTCGGCGGCCGCTACCCGCGAACCCGCACCGTCACCAGGTCGTTGGCCCGATACTGGCGGTGCCGCACGGACGACGCGTAGTGGCCCAGCAGACGGAGCGACATCTCCCGCCCGTCCGCGGGCGGCGCGTTCCTGCGGACGAGGGCCAGCTGTTCCTCGAGGTTGGTTCCCTGCGGCGCAGCCAGAAACTCGATCACCGCATCGCTTCCGTCGCTGCGCGCAGCCACGCGGAGTCTGCGCATGCCTCCCGCGTCGTCACCGCGCTCGACGAGGCTCATCAGCGTTTCCTCACCGGCCGAGCACAGGCGTTCCGCAGCCTCGTCGCCCCACTTCATGCGGGCCGCGAACTCCCGCAGGAACTCCGAGAGCACGCGCCGGACGCCCGCGTCCAGCGACATCTCGATCTTCCCGCGCCGGGGCCACCACTTTCCGGGAGTCACGACACCGGGTCCCCTAGCAGTCCGTGGATAAAGCCGCCCGAGCACCGAGAGCGGCGAGGCGCCGG
>JAPPNM010000176.1 GCA_028873825.1 Gemmatimonadota bacterium
CGGTTCTGATTCTATTTGACCGGGATTCTGGCAACACTTGACCGTGCTGCGGGCGCGCGCCAGCGCGCCGTCTCTCCCGGACTTGGCGGTGGGACCCTCCCTTGGTGATGTCAGGGGGCTGGCCTTTTGGCCAGCCCGAGCCGAGCGTATGCGAGGCCTCTTGGGCATGCAACGGCCGTCGGAGCGCGGCGGCAAGCTCTCACACAGCATGCCGCCGCGCACCTCCGTCCTCGCAACCTGGAAGGCGCCGCAGGCGCCCATGGACCCCGGCCTTCAGGCCGGGGCTCTGTTGTCGCCGCCGTCGAGTGGCGGCGGTTTGTTGCGCTTGCGCTGAGATTCGCCAGTGAGCTCGATGCGATAGGCGTTGTGCACGATGCGATCGAGGACCGCGTCCGCGATCGTCGGCTCTCCGATCACCTTCGGCCAGCGCTCCACGGGGATCTGGCTGGCGACGAGGATTGACTTGCGTCCGTGGCGCGCCTCCACGATCTCCAGCAGGTCGCGCCGGCCCTCGGCGGAGAAGCCCTGCAGGCCCCAATCGTCGAGGACCAGCAGGGAGACCTTGCCCAGGCGGCCCATCAGGCGCTCGTGAGTGCCCTTGTCACGGGCGCGGGTGAGCGCCGCGACCAGCTCGGGCACGCGGCGATAGAGGACGGACTGGTGCTGGCGGCAGGCCTGGTGAGCAAGGGCGCAGGCGACGAACGTCTTTCCCGATCCTGTCGGCCCGCCCAGGACCAGATTGTGGCCCTGACGGATCCAGTCGCCGGCGGCGAGCTGGGTGAGCGTGGTCCGTGCGATGCCGCGCCCTGCGCGGCAGTCGACGTCCTGGATGTCGGCGCGGATACGCAGCTGGGCCTGGCGAAGATGGCCGAGGTAGCTCTTGTGATCTCGGTGCTCGGCCTCGCGCTCGATCATCAAGGCGAGGCGGTCGTCGAAGCCGAGCTGGTCGACGTCGGCGATGTCGCGCTGCTCCTCCAGTGCCTCGGCCATGCCGCTGAGGCCGAGCTGCAGCAGGCGATCGATATTGGGTTGGCGCAGGGTCATGGTGTCTCTCCATCATCGTTGCCGTAGTATTCGCCACCGCGGATGTTGCCGTGGCTGGGGATGGTCTCGTCGGGCTCGGTGCGCGGCGGGTCAGGTTCGCCGCCGTTTTTGATGCGCTCCCTGAGGAAGCCAGACGCGAGGCGGTTGAGGTCGAGGGCCTCGGCACAGAGCGCGTCGAGGCGTTCGTCGCCATGGTCGTCGGCGAGTCGGATCATGCCCTGCACGGTGGCGAAGGCCTGTTCGGGGAAGTCCCTCGAGGCGAAGCATCGCTCGGCCCAGGCCAGGGCATTGGCTCCGATGCGGCGCGCCCGGCCGAGCAGGATGTCGCCGTAGTCGGGGCGGCGGATATCGCAGACCGCCCGGTGGTGCTCGGGCATGTGATCGGGGTTGGTGCCGTACTGGTTGCGGCCGGCCTTGCGGCGATGGACGGCGATGCGCTCGCCGCCGCGTTCGAGGAACACCTCGACCATGCGTTCGCTGATGCGGACGTCGACTTGGCGGCCGATGTAGCGCTCCGGGGCGGAGTAGTGATTCTTGTCGAAGCGGACGTGACAGTTCTGCCCGACCTTGCGATCGATCCACTCTCCCCACTCCCAGGCGCGAGCCGGCAGCGCGGCCAGCGCCGCCCGCTCATTGGCCTCGAAGAGCGCGCGGCGGCTCTCGCCGCACTTGGCCATGGGGGCATCGTTGAGGCGGTCGAGCTCGCGGCGGATGGCCGCGTTCATGGTGTCGAGGGAGAAGAAGGTGTGGTGGCGCAGCGCCAGCAGGATGCGCGTCTGCACGGTCTTGACGCAGCCCTCGACCAGCCCCTTGTCGGTGGCCCGCGCCTTGCGCGCAGGGAGCACCGCGATCTCGTAGTGCTGCGCGAACTCCCGGTAGGAGGGATTGAGCCGGATATCGTCGCGGTCGGAATCGTCCACGCCCGACTTGAGGTTGTCGATGATCCACCGGCGGGGGGTGCCGCCGAAGTACTCGAGCGCACGCCGGTGCGCCATCGTCCAGTGGCGGACCGTCTGGTCGGGCGTCGCCTCGGCGTAG
>JAPPNM010000035.1 GCA_028873825.1 Gemmatimonadota bacterium
GCCTTGCCAGCCCGGCGCCTCGCCGCTCTCGGTGCTCGGGCGGCTTTGTCCACGGGCTGCTATTCACGGGCCGCCAGAAACCGCTCCGCCTCGAGCGCCGCCATGCACCCCGTCCCCGCCGCCGACACCGCCTGCCGGTAGTAGTCGTCCATCACGTCCCCGGCCGCGAACACGCCCGGAACGTTCGTCTCGGTCCGCCACGGCGTCGGCAGCCGCACGTACCCGTTCTCCTTCAGGTCGATCTGCCCCCGCAGAAACGCCGTGTTCGGATCGTGCCCGATGGCCACGAACATCCCGCCGACCGCGACTTCGGAGATCTCCCCCGTAACCGTGTCGCGCAGCCTCAGCCCGGCGATCACCTCGTCCCCCAGCACCTCCTCCACCGTCCTGTTCCACAGAAACGCGATCTTCTCGCTCGCCAGCGCCCGCTCCTGCATGATCCGCGAGGCCCGCAGCTCGTCGCGCCGGTGGATCACCAGAACCCGGCCGGCGAACTTGGTCATGTAGAGCGCCTCCTCCATCGCGCTGTCCCCCCCGCCCACCACGGCGATCACCTGGCCGCGAAAGAACGGCAGCGCGCCGTCGCAGACCGCGCACGCAGACACGCCGCCCCCGCTCTGCGCGAGCCGCTCCTCGCCCGGCACCCCCAGCCAGCGCGCGTTGGCTCCCGTCGCCAGCACCACTGTCTTCGCCAGCACCTCCCGCCCGCCCGACGACCTCATCGGGAAGGGCCGCCGCGAGAAGTCCGCCTCGACGATGTCCTCCGTCACCACCCGCGCGTCGAAGCGCAGCGCCTGCCTCTTGAACTCCGTCATCATGTCCATGCCGCCGATCCCTTCCGCGAAGCCCGGGTAGTTCTCGACGTCGGTGGTGAACATGAGCTGCCCGCCGGGGATCATCGTGCGGCTGCCGGCGCCTTCGTAGACGAGCGGGTTCAGGTTCGCGCGCGCTCCGTAGATGGCCGCGGTCCAGCCGGCGGGGCCGGAGCCGACGATCACCAGGTCTTCGATCGGGGTGTCGGACATGTGTAGTGCGGGGTTTGTAGTGGTCGAGTTCGTCGCCGCTCTCGGTCCTCGATGGGCGTTATCCACGGACTGCTAGCCGGCCGCCCCGTCCCGGTACAGCGCCGTGCGCCGGTACCGCTCCAACGTTCGCGCCAGGAGCAGCTTCGCGGCCACGGCCAGCGGCACCCCGATCAGGAGCCCCACGAAGCCGAAGAAGAAGCCGCCGAGCGAGAGCGCAAGCAGAATCCACACGGGGTGCAGTCCCACCGATTCGCCCACGATCCGCGGGCTGATCACCGCGCTCTCCAGCGCCTGGGCGACACCGTAGACGACGGCCACCTTGAGGAGCGACGCGCCGATATCGCCGCTGGCGAGCGCCAGGACCACCGCGGGAATCAGCGAGACGACCACCCCGAGGTAGGGAACGACTCCCAGCACCGCCACGGTCACTCCCAGCATGAACGCGTAGGGGAACCCGACGACGAGGAGGCCGATCCAGGTGATCGCCCCGGTCAGGAGCGAGGTCGCCACCTGTCCGCGCAGGTAGCGGGAGAGGAGGTCGTCGTATTCGCGGAAGAAACCGTACGCCCCTTCCCGAAACCGTCCCGGCAGAAGGCTCCCCGCCCGGGCCACGATCCGGTCGTAGTCGCGCAGCAGGTAGAAAATCAACACGGGCGTGAGCACCATGTAGCCGAGCAACGTGAACAGGGTGCCGAAGCCGCGGCCCAGCCCCAGAACGGTCTCCCAGGCACCCTTGGCGATCGCCGCCTTCCGTTCCTCCAGGAACGCCACCACAGTCTCGGGGTCCAGGGCCTGGACGCTCGCCAACAGCGCCGCCTCGTCCACGAAGGGAACGTCGAATCCGAGGTCGGCGGGATCCAGCCCCCGAACCCGGCCGGCGAGATCCGCGATCAGGTTCCCCGCCTGGCGCGCGACTTCCGGCAATCCCAACCCCAGCACGACCGCGACCGCCGCCAGCGTCACGACGAGAATCAGGAAGACCGCCGCCGTGCGGTTGACGCGCGGATGCGCGGAGGCGCGGTCCGCGACGGGGTCCAGGATGTACGCGAGGACGAATGCGAGGAAGAACGGCGCCAGCAGCGAGCCCGCGGTCTCGAGCACCCAGACGCCCGCGAGGAGAGTCGCCACCGCAACCAGCAGCGCGTGCCCGCGGACGCCGCGGAAGGGCAGCAGCACCGCGATCAGCACCCAGTACAGCAGGAACGGGTTGAGGAGGTCCCGCAGGCCGTAGAGGAAGAAGCCGGCCACAAGGACCGGAACCGCCCCCTGGGCGATGCGCCAGGGACCCTCGTTCCGGTCGCCCGCCGGCGTCTTCACCATCCCGCCTCGGCGATCTTGTCGTCCACCCGCAGGACCACCTCGCGCGTGTCGGCGTACGCGACCCGGGAAGCGGCGTCCCGCACCGGAAGCCACACGCACGCCGTGATTCCCTCCTCCGACTGGGGCACCGCCTCGCCGTTGCGGCTCCGCATGAGGAAGAAGGTGCAGTACTTGTGGACGGTCTCTTCCCCGTCGCGGAAGATCCAGTCGACGGTGTCGATCTTGGGACCCACGACCTCCGGCGCGATCCCGGTCTCCTCCTCCACCTCGCGGATGGCCGCCTCCCGCAGGCTCTCGCCGTCTTCCAGGTGGCCCTTCGGAAGCGTCCACTTCCCGTAGGGGTCCCTGATCAGCAGCGCGTGCCAGCTCCCGGCCAGCGTGCGCACCACCACGCCGCCGGCGCTGCGTTCCGTCCGGACGGACCTCCGCCCGTCGTGGCCCGGCGCCCCGCGGACAAAATCCCCCCGGCGTTCGAGCGGCGGTGCATCCGCGCCGGGCGCTTCGCTCACTCTGGTCACGATGTAATGACAACTTTACATAATGTCATGTATGGTATACATTCCGCCCTTCCCAAGGTTCCGCTCCGAGTTGTTCCTCGGACGGACGGCGCTGCCATTCCCCGCTCGTCGCGCCGTCAGAAGATGGAGAAGTTCAGGTAGCGCCGCGGGTTCTCCCGTATGTCGGCGATCAGCGAATTCAGGTTGTCGACCGCCTGCACGGCTTCCTCCGCCAGCTCCGCGTCGCCCACGAGACGCCCCAGCAGCCCCTCTCCGGTCTCCGCCCTGGCCATCAGGCCCTCGAGGCGGCTCATGGTGGCGGAGGCCTGTTGGGCCGCGGCGCGCATGTCGGCCACGCCGACGTTCATGTCCCCTGTGAGGGTCTTCAGGTTCGCCAAGCTCTCGCGGGCGTTGCCCAGGGCGGTTTCCAGGTCCGTGCCGGCGAGCATGCCGTCCACCCTTTCGATGGTCGTCCGGGCCGCCTTGGCCGCGGCTGCGAGCTCGCTTGCCGACTCGCTCACGCCCACCGCCAGCTCGTCGAAGCGGGTTGCCTGCTGCGAGACTATCGTCGACAGATCGTCGCTGATCACTCCGAGGTTGTCTATCATGTTCTTGAGGTTCATCGCCGTCTCCTCGGTGAAGGCGATCTCGAACCTCTCGGAAATCGTGGTGAGTCTCCCGGCGATCTGGTCGGCGGTGGCGGTGAGTCTCGAGAAGTCGGGGAGCGCGACGCCCGGAAGCACCCCCTCCTCCGGGTATTCCAGCAATGGCTGCGCCCGGTATTCCCCGCGCGTGATGATCTCCGCCTGCCAGTCCCCGAAGAAGGACTCGGGGGCCACCAGCACCGCGGCCTCCGGAGGAATGGCCAGGTCCGGGCGCACGCTCATCTCTATCATGACGGCCTCGCCGCTCGGCACTACGGTCACCGACTCGACGCTTCCCACCGCGACGCCGCGGAACTTCACCGACGCGCCGGCCACGAGCTGTCCCGCGCTGAGGGACGCCGCCCGCAGGGTCACCCGGTCGCGTCCCCACCCGCCTTGCAGCCAGATGGTCCCCACGACGCCCACAGCGATCCCCAGCACGACCACCAGCCCCACCAGGGTTTCTCGTCTACGCTCCATCGTTCCGTCCTCCCCGGAGTCCATAGTAAAGCGCGGGATCCCCCTCCACGAAGCCTCGCAGGACGTCGTCGCCCGCGGTGCGCACCTCCGCCGGACTGCCCGTGAAGCGGGCCTTCCCCTCGTGGAGGAGGGTGATTCGGTCGGCCACCCGGAAGGCGCTCGTCATGTCGTGCGTCACCACCAGGGCCGTGACCCCCAGCTCGTCGCGCATCTTCAACACGAGGCGGTCGATCGCCGAGGTCATCACCGGATCGAGGCCGGTGGTGGGTTCGTCGTAGAGCAGGTACTTGGGCGAAGCGGCGATCGCCCGCGCCAGCCCGGCGCGCTTGCGCTGGCCGCCGCTCAGCTCGGCCGGATAGCGTCCGCCCATGCCGTTCAGGTCGACCAGCCCGAGGCATTCGGCCACGCGCTCCGCGATGCGGTTTCGGTCCCAGCCCCGCAGCCGTCTGAGCCCCATCGCGATGTTGGCCGCGACGGTCATGGAGTCGAACAGCGCCGCGAACTGGAAAACGTAACCGATCTTCCGCCGCAGCGCCGCCAGCTCCTTCCCGCGCAGACCGGGTACCGCCGTTCCGTCGACGACCACCGTGCCCGCGTCGGGGCGCAGCAACCCCACCAGGTGCTTCAGAAGGACCGACTTGCCGCAGCCCGAGGGACCCACGATCGCGGCGGTCTCGCCCTCCTCGACGGTCAGCGTGAAGCCCCGCAGGACCTCCTTCGTCCCGAACGACTTGCGCAGCCCTCCGAGACGGATGCTCACAGCAGCACCGCCGCCCAGAAGGCGTCCAGGCACAGAATGATCATGCTCGAGGTCACCACCGTCCGCGTCGCGCTCCGTCCCACCCCTTCCGCCCCGTGTTCGGTCTGAAGTCCGCAAAAGCACCCGATCCCGGTCACGACGGCCCCGAACGAAACGGACTTGATGACCGCGAACCACACGTCCCAGGGCTCGAAGAAGAGCCGCAGGCCCTTGACGAACTCGGCGGACGACATGTCCAGGAGCTGGAGCGCGGTGAGCCACCCGGACGCGATTCCGGTGGCGACGGCCAGCAGGACCACGAAGGGGAACATGAAGATTCCGGCCAGTGTCCTGGGAACCACCAAGTACGAGACCGGGTCGTAGGCGAGAGTCTCCAGGGCGTCCACCTGCTCTGTGACGCGCATGGTCCCCAGCTCGGCCGAGATGTTGGCGCCGACCCGGCCCGCCAGGATCAGTCCCGTCAGCACGGGCCCGAGCTCCAGGATCATGGTCTTGCCGACCATGGTGCCGACGAAGTAGAGCGGGATCGTTCCGGTGAGGGTGTAGGACGCCTGCAGGGACATGACGATGCCCGTGAAGGTCGCGATGAAGAGGGCGATGGGCACGGAAGCCACACCCACGCGGGCCATCTGGGGGAGAAGCAGGGGCCCCCAGGTTCCGATGTCGCGCAGAGCGCGCACCGAACCCGCGAAGAGAGCCGCGGCCTGGCCGACGGAACCGAGAGCCGCGAGGGTGGACCGCCCCGAAGCGGCGAACGGCCTCGACAGGGGGTCCGTGACCGGAAGAAGCACCATGGGACAAGGTAATCGAAAGACCCCGGAGGGGGCGCGTAGCGTCAGGCCGTGGGCAGGGCGGTGAGGATGAAGCGGACGCGGTCCGCCTCGTAGGCCGGTGCCGCGTTCCCCCGCCAGTGGACCTCGACCTCCCCCACGGGTCCGGACGCCGTCCGGAACGATATCTCGATCGCCAGGCTCTGCGCCGGACTCTCGATCCTGGTTCTCACCAGATCTCCCGCCTTCCCCTTCGGATTCCTGGCCGGATTCCGGAAGATGGTTCTGGTGGACCGTCTCCCCGACGGCAGCCGCCGCGTCACCCGGATCCGGTCCAGCCAGTCGGGCTGGTAGCTGATCCGGTAGCCGAACCCGCACTGGTCCACCCCGCGGCCCACTCGGTTGTGGCGTGCCATCGGCGCTAGCAGTCCGCGGACGGAGCCGCCCGAGCGCCGAGAGAGGCGAGGCGCCGGGCCGGCAAGGCGCGACGAGAGGGCAGTAGCAGCGCTACTGGCCGGAGGAGCAACGCAGAGCGAAGCGGTCCGGCACGGATGCATCGCCGCTCGAACGCCGGGGGGATTCCGTCCACGGGCTGCTATAGCTGCAGGGGTGCGGGGGAGAAGCTCAGGACGAAGAGCGCGAGCGCCGTCCAACCGAGGATCCTCCGCCCCCTTCCCAGCGGGACCTCCTCCACCAGCACCGGCGGGTGCGCGGTCCTTCCCCGGCCGAGCGCCAGCGCGATCCCGGCCCAGAGCCACCAGCCCCACCACACCAGCCCGAGCAGCAGCAGGATCAGGACGAAGACCCTCCCGAGCTGGCGCTGCGCTGTCCCGGCGACGGCGTAGAGGATGTGTCCCCCGTCGAGCTGCCCCAGCGGAATGAGGTTGAGCGCGGTGACGAAGATTCCCAGCCACCCCGCGAAGGCGAGCGGATGAAGGACGACGGCCGAGCCCGCGTCGAAACCGGGCACGCTCAGCGCCGCGGCGGACTGGAGGATCGCGTTGCTGCCGATCCGAATGGGCTCGCCGGCGAAGTGGACCAGGAACGGGTACAGACCGGGGTCGGCGGCCGGCACCGGCTCCGAGAGACGCAGTCCCGCGAACAGGAGCGGCAACGACAGCAGGAAGCTGGCCAGCGGGCCCGCGACCCCTATGTCGAAGAGCACCGAGCGCCGCATCATCGGACCCCTGAGCCGGATGAAGGCCCCCAGGGTGCCCACGATGGAGAAATACGGCGGAAACGGGATGAAATACGGGAGGGACGCGTGGACTCCGTGCCGTCGCGCGGTGACGTAGTGGCCCATTTCGTGTCCCAGGAGGATCCCGATGAAGGCGAGGGCGAAGGGCAGCCCCACCGACATTTCGGCGAACCGGACCTCGGTCGGCACGGGAAGCCGGGTTCCCCCGATCTCGGCGAACCGGGTGTCCAGAAGATCGGTCCCCGCGAGGAACCCCCCCGCCACCACCGCGCTCCCCAGAGCCGCCGCGAAGAGGAGGAGGTGCAGCGAAAGGTTGTCCCGGGGCGGCGGAGCCTCCCGGCGCACCGCGACCAGCTCGGTCTCGCTCCCGTACTGCAGGGTCTGGACCTGGTCGGCCCACTCCGCGACCTTTCCCATGTCCTCGTTGGAGACGCCCGGCCTGATCCGTCCCCGGATCACGCGGTATGCGCCGGCCCTCCCGGCCCCGTGGCTTTCGAGGATGTCGATCCAGGGGGGCGCGGCGTCCCGCGGCCGGCCGGCCGTGTCGCCGTCTTCGCCGCGGCGCGGGCCCTCCACGCCGGCTGCACGGGGCATCTGGACCTCTTTCCGCCTTCCCGATGGAAATCGCCGAACTCAAGAACAGAACGGTAGCCGAATTGCACGGCTACGCGGAATCGCTGAACATCCCGCACTACGCCGGGCTCCGCAAGCAGGACCTCATCTTCACGATCTGCCAGGGGCTCCTGGGGCGGAACGAGACCCCGCGGGCCGAAGGCGTGCTCGACGTCCTGCCCGACGGCTGCGGTTTCCTCCGGTCGCCGCAGTGGAACTACGTCGCCGGCCCGGACGACCCCCACGTGAGCAGGGCGCAGATCGAGTCCTACCGTCTGCGCAAGGGCGACGTCCTGGCCGGGCCGGTGCGCCCCCCCTCGAGCGGCGAACGGCACCTCGCGCTGGTGAGCGTGGATCACGTCAACGGCGAGCGCCCCGAAGCCGCACGCATGCGCGCCTCCTTCGGCGCGATGCGTCCCCGCTACCCCGACGAGCGCCTGACGCTGGAGGTCCCCGGCGGGGACGTGGCCATGCGCGTCATGGACCTGATCGCTCCGGTGGGGATGGGGCAGCGGGGGCTGATCGTGTCTCCGCCGAAGGCCGGGAAGACGACCATCCTGCGCAACATCGCCAACGCGGTCTCGACCAACCACCCGGAGGTCGGCCTCTTCGTGCTCCTCATCGACGAGCGCCCCGAGGAGGTCACCGAGATGAAGGAGTCGACGAAGGGCGAGGTCGTCTCGTCCACCTTCGACGAACCGGCCCGCCGGCACCGCCACGTCGCGGAAATGGTCATCGAGAAGGCGAAGCGGGAGGTGGAGGGGGGCCGCGACGTCGTCATCCTGCTGGACTCGATCACCCGCCTCGCCCGGGCCTACAACACGCTGGCGCCGCAGTCGGGAAGGATCCTCTCCGGCGGGGTGGACGCCAACGCGCTCGCCCACCCGAAGCGCTTCTTCGGCTCGGCCCGCAACCTTCAGTGGGGCGGTTCGCTTACGATCATCGCCACCGCCCTGACCGAGACGGGCAGCCGCATGGACGAGGTCATCTTCGAGGAGTTCAAGGGCACGGGAAACATGGAACTCGTGCTGGACCGCGAGATCGCCGGCCTCCGCATCTTCCCGGCCATCGATCTCAACCGCTCCGGGACCCGGCGGGAGGAGCTCCTCCTCACGGAGACCGAGCTGAACAGGGTGTTCCTGCTGCGCAACTTCCTCGCGGCGATGCCCCCGCCGGAAGCGATCCGGTTCCTGACGGAGCGCATGGCCGGCCACCGGACCAACGCCGGGTTCCTGCAGGCGATGGCGCAGGGCGTGTAGGAGAGCGCGGCCCGGGACCCCCGCGGAGGAACCTGCCCGGGCGGATTCCTCCGCCGGCTCCCGGGAGGGTCTCGCCGCGCCGCCGCGTTTAGCAGCCCGTGGACAAAATCCCCCCGGCATTCGAGCGGCGATGCATCCGGGCTGGACCGCTCCGCTCACCTCTACGAACTGTAAACTCTGGTTTACATGATGTCACGTTTACTATACTTTTCGCCCGTTCGTGGCTGCGCTCTGCGTTGCTCCTCGGGCCAATAGCTCTGCTATTAGCCCTTCGTCGCGCCTTGCCAGCCCGGCGCCTCGCCGCTCTCGGTGCTCGCGCGGCTTTATCCACGGACTGTTAGGCGTCGGCGTCGCGGTAGCGCGGGTTCACCACCAGGCCGCCCTCCTGGAATATCTTGCGGTCCCAGGGGTAGATGAGCGTCGCGTCGGTGGCCAGGGCGTGGTAGTCGGGCTTGTAGCCCTTCGTCCGCGCGAAGCTGGTGGCCGTGCGCACCTCCGCCGGACCCACGTCGCGCACCGCGGCAAGGGCGAGGCGGAGCGTCTCGCCCGAGGTGGTGATCTCGTCGACGATCAGGACGCGCCTGTCCCGGGCCTGGCGGGGGGCGGCGGAGAGGATCGAGGGGCGCTGCCGCACGACCCGCCCGCCCTCGCGCCGGGTGATCTTGAGGGAGAAGAAGTCGCACCGCATGATCGAGGCGATGACCGCGCCCGGGATCACCCCGGCGCGCGCCACGCCGATTACGATGTCGGGGTCGTAGGTTCGCGCCACCTTCAGCGCGAGCGCCCGGCAGAGTTCGCCGAACATCTCCCACGAGAGATCCAGGTATTCCTCGGAGGGACTGACGTCGCGCTGGTCGAAGGAACGGCTCAACATTGTGTGCTCCTCTCCGCGCCGTAGACTATTCGCATGTCCATGACCACCGACCTCCGGACGAAGGCCGACGCCCGCTTCGCAGCGGCTCTCGCCGCAACCGGCGCCCGCGACCCCAGGGACTACTACCGCGCCCGGCTCCGGGAGCTCAGGCGATCCAACCCGCAAGGCTACGACGACGCTGTCGCATATTACCAGGGTACGCTGGTCCCGTCCATCGCGGAGCGCGAGGCCGAGCCGCTCGCGGCGTGGCGGGAGTTCGGGCTGCTGCTCGCGCGCCTGACCGCTCCGGGCCGGGCGGTGGCGGTGGATCCCAGCGGCCGTTCGCGTCCGTTCGAGCCGCCGGGGGAGACCGCGGACCTGGTCCTGCATCTTCCCGATGCGACCAACGCCCGCGCCCTCCTCGTGGGACTGCCGCCGAAACCCTCCGCCGCCCAGACGGCTACGCACAACTGGCTCGTGCTGGGGCGGCGGGCGCTGGGGGGAAGCGCCGGTTAGGAGCCAGTCGACGAAGTTCCGCGCAAGCACCGAGGGCGGCGCGTCCGTCCGCTCCGACCGGGATTTCCCGGCCCCGGACCTCGTTGCGCCGCCGGAGGGCGCTTCCCATTTTGCTCGCCGACGAAGTTCCCTTCCGCCGAGGGCCGAAAGATGGTGAAGCTCCAGCCGCCCGTGCGCTGGCGTCATGTCGCAACGCCGGTCTTGCTCTTCACCGCAGCCTGCGGGGACGATCCGGTCGAGACACCCAACCGGGCGCCCTTCGCGTCGGCCGAGATCCCGGACGCCACCGTTGCGGCCGGCGATTCGGCGGCACTCGACCTGACACCGTACTTCAGCGATCCCGACGACGATCCGCTGACCTTCGAGGCGGCGTCCTCGGACGCTTCGGTAGCCGCAGCATCGGCCTCCGGCAGTTCGGTCGCGACCCGGGGCGTGGCGAAGGGCACCGCCACCGTGACGGTCACCGCCACGGACCCGGAGGGTCTTTCCGCTTCGCAGGACTTCAAGGTCGCCGTGCCGAACCGCCAACCCCGGGTGGCGGACACGATTCCCGGCCAACAGCTCTTCCGGGGAGATTCCGCGACGGTCGGCGTTGCGCCGTACTTCAGCGACCCCGACGGCGACGCGCTTGCCTTCGAGGCGACCTCCTCGGACGCCTCCGTGGCGACCGTCTCGGTCTCCGGCAGCACGGTTGCGATCCTGGCGGTGGCCTCGGGCAGGGCCACGGCCACGGTCACCGCCGCCGACCCGGAGGGGCTTTCCGTGTCGCAGGACTTCGAGATCACGGTCCCGAACCGGTCTCCCGCGGTCACCGATTCCATTGCTGACCAGGAGCTGTTCCGGGGCGACTCGGCCCGGTTCGGTCTGACGGCGCATTTCGCCGACCCCGACGAAGATTCGCTGCGGTTCGTCGCGGCTTCCTCCGACTCCGCGGTGACCGTTCTCTCCGTAGCGGGGGCGACCGTTACGATCAGGGCCATGAGGCAAGGCACGGCCACCGCAACGGTCACCGCGTCGGATCCCGGCGGCCTTTCCGTCTCGCAGACCTTCGAGGTGACGGTCCCGAACCGGCCGCCCCGGGTAATCGACTCCATCGCCGCGCGGGAGCTGTTTCGGGGCGACTCGGCGACTCTCGACATGACGGCACACTTCGACGATCCGGACGGAGACGCCCTGATATTCACGGCCCAGACTTCGGACGAAGGGGTCGTCTCGGCGTCGGTGTCGGGGAGTGTCATGACGGTCACGGGCGTCGCCGGAGGCGAGGCGGAGATCACGGTAACAGCGACCGATCCGGATGCGTTGTCGGCAACGCTGTCGGCGGAGATCACTGTGATCCCCCACCCGGACCGTGCCGCGCTGGTGGCACTATTTGAGGCGGCCGGTGGCCCGAACTGGAACCGGAACGACAATTGGTTGAGCGACGAACCGCTGGACCGGTGGCGAGGAGTTGGCGTCAACCGGGAAGGGCGGGTCATCTGGTTGTTCATGCAGGGCAACAATCTGACGGGCCGGATTCCCCCGGAATTCGGTGCGCTCACGGAATTGGAGAATGCGACATTGTCGTTCAACCGGCTGTCCGG
The DNA here is from genome assembly GCA_028873825.1 of Gemmatimonadota bacterium. Taxonomy (GTDB): domain Bacteria; phylum Gemmatimonadota; class Gemmatimonadetes; order Longimicrobiales; family Gaopeijiaceae; genus Bin94. The sequence continues at coordinate 11,518 of JAPPNM010000035.1, forward strand.
CGCGATTCCTCCGGAGCTGGGTGCGCTGACCAAGCTGAAGGAGCTGGATCTCGGGGCCAATGACCTGGATCGTCCGATTCCCCCGGAACTCGGCCGGCTTTCGTCACTCGTCGAGCTGTCGCTCTACCAGAATCGGCTTCCCGGCCCGTTCCCGCCGGAATTGGGAGGCCTGGCCAACCTTGAGGTGCTGAGTCTTGCCCACAACAGGTTTGCGAGCCCAATTCCAAAGGAGTTCGGAGACCTGTCGGAGCTGAGGGTGCTGTATGTCGCGAACGCCGGCTTTAGGGGTGAAATCCCTCCGGAACTGGGTCGGCTTGCCAAGCTGGAACATCTCAATCTCGGATGGAACGACCTGACCGGCGCAATTCCGCCGGAAATGGGGCGCCTGACCAACCTGCTCAGCCTTATCCTCACCGAAACCAGGCTCGCCGGTTCGATCCCGCCGGAGCTCGGCGAGCTTTCCAGCCTTGAGCTGCTGGCCATCAACGTCACGCCTCTGAGCGGCCCGATTCGGCCGGAACTCGGCCAACTGTCCAATCTCACGACTCTGCGACTCCATCAGAACCGCCTTGACGGTCCGGTCCCGCCTGAACTTGGTCAGCTGTCCAGCCTGACATGGATGTCCCTCTACGGTAACGCGCTGACGGGCGAGATCCCGGCCGAACTCGGCCTGCTCTCCGAACTCGAAGGCATGCTCCTGTTTCGGAACGACCTGGAGGGCTCGCTTCCGGCCGAGCTGGCGGACATGGAGTCGCTGAAATGGCTGTGGCTGTCGGACAACGAACTCACCGGCTCCGTCCCGCCGGAGTTCGGCGACTTTCCCGCCCTCGACGAGCTCGACCTGACAAACAACGCCGGGATGTCCGGCCCGCTCCCGGTCGATCTCAAGAACCTCGGACGTTTCGACGCGTTGCTGGCCGGGGGCACGGATCTGTGCGCGCCGTCCGACGCAGCCTTCCAGAAGTGGCTCCGGCGAGTTCCCAGGCAGCGTGTCGCCCGTTGCTCGGAAGGCGAGCCGCCCGCGGTCTACCTCGTGCAGGCGGCACAGTCGCGAGAGTTTCCGACGCCGCTCGTCGCGGACGAGGAGGTGCTGCTTCGGGTCTTCGTGACATCCCCGAACGCCGGGGGAACGGGTATCCCGCCCGTCACAGCCACCTTCTTCGCGGAGGGAGAGGAGGTGCACGTCGCCGAGATGCCCGCAAAATCGACCCCGATCCCGAAGGAAGCGGACGAGGGAGACCTCAAGAAGTCGTCCAACGCGGTCGTCCCGGATTCCGTGCTGCGGGAGGGGCTGGAGCTGGTCGTCGAGATCGACCCGGACAGCACGCTCCACGACTCGATCGCCATTGTCAGGCGGATCCCGGAAACCGGGCGCATGGACGTGGACGTCGTGGCGGTGCCCACCTTCGATCTGACGGCGATTCCCTTTCTGTGGACCCAGGATCCGGACTCGGCGGTGCTGGACATCGTAGCGGAGATGGCGCGAGATCCGGAGTCGCACGAACTGCTCTTCGAGACTCGAACGCTGCTGCCGGTCGGCGAATTGGAAGTGACGGCGCACAAGCCGGTATGGACCTCGAGCCGGTCGGCGTTCGACATCCTGCGCCAGACCGAAGCGATTCGCGTCGCCGAGGGCGGAACGCGCTACTACCAGGGGCTCCTGGAGGAAAGCACGGGTGCCGCGGGAGTCGCGTACAGACCGGGCTGGTCAAGTTTCTCCCGGCCCGTCGCGGCCACCATGGCGCACGAATTCGGACACAACATGAGCCTCTTCCACGCTCCGTGCGGCGGCGCGGGTCGTCCGGATCCGGCGTTCCCCCAGCGCGACGGTTCGATTGGCGTATGGGGGTACGACTTCCGCGATGACGGCGCTCTGGTATCTCCCAAGACGGCCGACCTTATGGGCTATTGCAGGCCAAGGTGGATCAGCGAGTACCACTTCGGTAGCGCGTTGCGTTACCGGATGTGGGCGGAAGATGTCTGGGAGGAGGACGACCGGTCGGGGCCGCCGCAGGCACTTCTATTGTGGGGCGGCGTCGACGCCGGAGGGGAGCCGTTCCTGGAACCGGCTTTCGTCATTGACGCGCCCGCGGCGTTGCCTGCGAGGGCAGGCGACTACCGGTTGTCGGGACACACGGCGGATGAACGGGAGTTGTTCTCGGTCAGCTTCGAGATGGCGGACGTGGCGGACAGCGACGGAAGCCGGTCCTTCGCGTTCGCGCTGCCGGCGCGGCCCGAGTGGGCGGACAGGTTGGCCGCCATAACGCTGGAGGGCCCCGGCGGATCCGCGGCGCTCGACCTCGAGCCCGAGGCTGGCGCGGGCATGGCCATGCTCCGCGATCCGGAAACGGGACAGGTGCGCGGCTTCGTGCGGGTGCCGGAACCCGGCCAGCTTGTCGGCTCGGTTGCCATGGCCCTGGCGGGCGAGCCCGATCTGGTGGTCCAGTTCAGCGCCGGGATCCCTGACGCGGAGGCGTGGCGGCGTTAGGGACATCCCCGGCGTGTCCACGATGGGGTGGACACCCCCTCCCGAGCCGCTAGTCCTCCAGCATGTAGGCGATCCCCCAGGCGCCGGGCCCCAGGTGCGTGGCGATCACCGGCGTGATCGGCGCGACCAGGATCTCGGCTCCCTCGTAACGCGCCGCCAGCTCGGCGCGGAGCTCGGCCGCCATCTCGGGCGCCGCCGCGTGGATCACACCGAAACGGAACCTCTTCGCGTCCGGAGGAATCGCCTCCGCGACGGTGTCCAGGATCAGCTTCCGCGCCCGGCGCGCGCCCCGCACCCTTCCGAAGGCCTTGACCGAACCGCCGCCCGCCAGCCCCAGCACCGGCTTCAGGTCGAGGACTCCGCCCAGCCAGCCGGCGAACTGGCTCACCCGCCCCGAGGCGATCAGCCGGTCGAGACCTCGGACGGTGAACAGGATCCCCGACTGTCTCCGGATTCGGCGCACCTCCGCGACGATCTCGCCGGGGGGCGCGCCCGCTTCCGCCAGCTCCGCCGCCTTCAGGGCGAGCAGGCCGGCCAGGATCGAGGCCCCCTCCGAGTCGACGAGCCGCACGTCCAGGTGGGGGGCCAGGCGCGCTGCGTTCTCGGCCGAGCGGTAGACCCCGGAGAGCGAGGCGGCCACGAGGATCGCGACGACCACCTCGAAGTCGGCGGAGGCGCGCTCGAAGGCGGCGATGAAGTCGCCGGGGGGCGGCTGCGAGGTCGTCGGGAGCGATTCGCCTTCCTCCAGCCGGGCGTGAAACTCCTCCGGCGTGACGTCGACCCGGTCCCTGAGCGTTCGGTCGTCCTCGATGAGCAGGAGCGGGATCATGTGGATCCCGTGGGCGCGCATCACCGCCTCGGGAAGATCGGAACCCGAATCCACGAGGACGCCGACGGGCCGCCTCACCGCGCCGCGCGCGTCGCGGGCCGCCTCGAACTGGGCCAGCATGTCCTCGGCCTTGTGCGCCACCACCGTCCCCAGCGCCGCGCAGTAGTCGATCGCGGCCTGGGGACGGTCGGTGTGCAGGTGGACCTTGAGGACGTCCTCGCTGCGGATGACGAGCAGTTCTTCCGAACCCTCCGACAGGGCGGCGCGCACCGCCCGCTCCCCCGGGAGCTCGGGGCCCTCCACGAGTATCTCGGTGCAGTAGCGTTTCGAGCCGTGGGTGAAGGGGTGCCCGGCCGCGCCGACCGCCGACCGCCCGGCGTGCGCGTCCGCCCCGGCCGCCACTTCCGCCGCATCCTCCCCCTCCTCGCCGCCCTCGATCAGCCCCACCACCCCCTCGACCATCTCGACGAAGCCCTTCGCACCCGCGTCCACCACCCCCGCCTCGGCCAGAACGGGTAGCAGGTCGGGGGTGCGCGCCAGCGACGCCCGGGCCGTCTCGAGCACGCGCGCCATGGCGTCGGCGAAGTCGCCCGCCCCGTCGCCCTCGCTCTCGTCCACCGCCCGCGCCGCCGATTCCCGCACCACCGTGAGGATCGTGCCCTCCACCGGGTTCCCGACGGCCGCGTCCAGCGACCGCGCCCCCGCCGCCAGCGCCGCCGAGAACTGCGCGAGGGAGACCCGCGCGCGCCCTTCGAGCGCTCCCGAGAACCCCAGCAGGAACTGCGACAGCATCATGCCGCAGTTGCCGCGCGCGCCCAGCAGCGCCGCGCGCGCCGCCGAAGCGGCCACGCGGTCCGCGCGCCGCTCCCGGGATCCCGCCATACCGGCGGCGACGGCCTCCAGGGTGAGACTCAGGTTGGTCCCGGTGTCTCCGTCCGCGACCGGGAAGACGTTGATGCGGTTCAGTTCGGACCTGGACCGCCGGCCCCGCCGGCACGCCGCGAGGAGCGCCCTGCGCAGGCGCGGGCCGTCGGCGTACCCGATCCTGGCGGCCCTCGGACGGGATCCGCCGGGCGGTTGCGACGCGATGCGTCCGTGCCGTGCCGCCTTGCCCAGTTCTTCACGATGTAATGACAACTTTACACTATGTAATGTTCAGTATACACTCGATGCTCGCAGGGCCTCGCTATTCGTTCCCCTCGTTCCCCCACACGGTACGGCATCCCCCTTCGGCGCAACAGAGATGACGACCCGATTCCAGGACCTCCGGCCCGGCGTGGCGTACCTCTGGGAGGGCCGCCTGGACGTTCCGGGCCGGGTCGCGGCGCGTGCGCGGGCGCTGCTCTCCGGGGACGAGCGCGCGCGGGCCGACCGATTCGTCTACGACCGCCACCGGCGCCGCTACACCGTCGCCCAGGCCCACCTGAGGCGGGTGCTGGCGGAGCTGACCGGCACGCCCCCGGACGAGATCGGCTTCCGCTTCGGAAGGCACGGGAAGCCCTTCCTGCCCGGCGGCCCGTCCTTCAACCAGTCCCACTCGGAGGAGAGGATCGTGATCGCCGTGGCGACGGCCGGACGCCTGGGCGTCGACATCGAGGGGATCCGGGAGGTGAAGCACATGCTCGCCCTCGCCGACAAGAACTTCACAGCCGACGAGTCGGCCCGGCTCCGCGCCGCCCCCGCTCGCGAACGGCTGGCGCTCTTCTTCCGCCTCTGGACCCGCAAGGAGGCCTTCCTGAAGGCATTGGGCGTTGGGCTGACCCACTCGCTGAGGTCCTTCTCGGTCGACCCGTCCCCGCGGACCGCGCGGGGACTGCTGACCGCGGGGAATCTGCCGGAGGACCCGGCGGAGTGGCATCTCGGGGGGGTGCCGTGCTCGGTGGGCGCCGAAGCCGCGCTGGCGGTGGATCGCGCGGGGATCGAGCTTGAGGCGCTCCGCTACGATCCCGCGGGGCTGTAGGAGGCCGGCGCGACCTGTACGTGGAAGGGGTCCGCGAGGTGCCGGCGGCCTCCGCACCCGTCCGTTGTGTCGCGCTCGCCGCCGCTACTCCACGATGATCCGGACGACGCGCGATTCCGCGGCTCCGTCGAAGTACCCGTAGACGCCTTCGCCGGAAACCCCGAAGTTCGGCCATGGGAAGCGAATCCGGTCGGCCCAATAGAAACTGGTGTAGTTCCAGCCGATTCCGAGCAGGTGCAGCGAGGCCTGCTCGAACCCCGGCAACGGCAGCGTGTCCGCCTGGCCGGCCGGATCGAGGGACCCCACCGAAATCCACTTCGACTCCGTGCGGTCGGAGTCGGGATGCACGCGGAACGTGGCGAAAATCTGGGGACGCAGCGTGCCCACTTCGGGGGCGGCGCGATACCGAATCGGGAGCCAGGTGCCCGAGAGCCGCAAGGTGTCCCCCCCGGTTCGAGAATCCGGGGAGTGGCCGGGACGACGGCCTCGCCGGCGAAGCTGCCCTTCGGGCCCTCGCCCTCGAGCCTGTAGGCGGCCTTTTCCCGGATCGGCTCCGGGAGCGCGGCGTTGAGACAGACCATCGGCATCGGCCAGAACGTCGGGCCGCCGCCGCAGCCGTACCACGGATTCGTCCTGCGCGTGAACGCGGCTCGCCAGCCTCCCGGGCCGACCAGGCTGGCGGTGATGTTCGGAGGCGGTTCGGACACGGGGCGGTGGGGGTGCCCGGCCAGCAGCCGGGCGCGGGTCTCGCCCTCGACGAGCACGATCGCGATGCTGACGACGTCCGGGTCCAGCGCCAGGGGATCGGGCGACGCGATGTAGTCGCATCCGTTCGCCGCCAGCGCGGCCGCCAGGAGTCCGCGGACGAATCCGCGCGAGGACCGGGAGCTGCGAGGGGCCGGCGCCCTGCGCGCGCTCAAAACCCGAACTCCAGGCCGAAGAAGACGAGCATCGGCATCTGCGGGAAGTACTCGCGGTACACCTTGACTTCACGCCCCTCCAAATCGGGATCGAACTCGACCTCGTCCCATCCGCCCGCCACGTTAGGCGCGCTCAGCAGGTTGGTCACCGAGACGAAGGGGGTCGCGAACCGGTCCCCGGCACGGGACCGTTGCCGCGTTCGCCGCCATCCCAGGTCGAGGCGGAGGTAGGGCGGCAGTCTCCCCGAGTTGTGTTCGCCGTGGAACACGACCCACCAGCCCCCATCCTTCCCCTCCTCCAGGTCATGATCTCCGACGGGGACGACCGCCAGCGCCGGAGTGAACGGCTGTCCCGACCGCGCCGAGAACCGCGCCGACCAGTTGGACCTTCCGGTCTCCAGAGCGGCGCCGAGCTCCAGCTCGTGGTCCCGGTGAAAGCGGGGCACGTAGGTCGTCTCCTCGACCGTTCTCCAGGCCCGGCCCCAGCGGTAGCCGCCCACCGCGGATACGGGGCCGCGAACCCAGCTGAACGACGCCTCGATCCCCGCTGCCGACCCTCCGCCGGCCACCCGGAGCGAGGGGTCCCCCAGCGCCGCCTCCGGGATCGGATCGTCGCCCAGCACGGGCAGCCGAATGTTCTCCATCCTCCTCGCGTATGCGTCCAGCCGCAGGCGCCAGTCGCCCCTCGATCCCTCCCATCCGGCGGTGACCTCGGTGTTGCGCGGCACGGGACCGTTCCTGACGGGCGCGAGGAGATCGTAGGCGAGCAGGATCGCACCCAAGGCCTCCTCGTTCCGCAGCGAGGCCATCGCCTGGTGGGAGCGCGCCGCTCCTACCCGCGCCTCCCACCACGGGCCCGCGTAGCTCATTTCCGCGAATGGAGCGAAGGTGTTCGCCAGCCCGCCGAAGCGGTCCGCCCGCACGCCGGCCCGCGTCCACGTTCGCGAAGGCCCCGATGCGCCACTGCCGGGAGCGCAGCGCCAGCGGCACCGGTATGAACAGGCTCGCGAAGTCTCCCGCGTCGGAGCGCGAGTAGTGGTGGTCGCCCTCCAGCCGGATCGCCTGGGCTCCCGCCGCCAGGGTGCCGCGGGACAGATGCCACGCCGCCCGGACGTCGACGCGGTCCTCCCGCATGTGCCCCCCGCCGGAGACCGAGGTGTCGCCCACGACGGGATCGCGCCAATCCGGGTTGAACTCGAACAGGTCGTTTCCGAACCGGCTGTGCCCGATAGTGACGTCCAGGACGGCGCCGCCCGCAAGGCGGTCCCGGTAGTGCGCGGCGACCGTGGAGCTCCCCCACCCGAAGTCTGTCGTCCCGTGCCAGTCAGAGTCGTATTCCATCCCCTCCGAGTTCACATAGCCGGTCACGGACAGGCGGCGGAAGCCGCCGAAGTCGTGCGTGATCTTGGCGTGCGCGTCGGAGAAGGAATAGGGGAAGCCCCCCCCCATCGCCTTGGCGAGCAGGTAGACGTACGTGTGGCGGCCGTTCACCAAGTACGAAGTGCCGCCGCCGACCGGCCCCTCCACGGCGAGCCGGGAGGAGGCCAGCCCCACCGCGCCAGTAACCCGGTGTCCGTCTCGGGACCCGTCCCAGGTGGCGATCTCGATCGCGCCCGAGAGCGAGCCGACGTGCTGCGAGCCGGCGCCCGAGCCCGGCAGAAGGGCGGCGTGGTCGACCGCTTCGGGGTTGACGGCGGAGAAGAACCCCCCCAGGTGAAACGGATTGAAGAGCCGCACGCCGTCGAGCAGAACGGGCGTCCCCTCGCTGGCGCCGCCCCGGACGTACGGCACCGACACGAAGTCCGACGGCGCCGAGGCCGACGGCGATACGGCCATCGCCCGCAGAACGTCGGTCTCGAGCACGGCGGGCACGGCCCGGATCATGGCCGGGTCCGCCACGAAGGCGTCCCGCGAGACCGAGATCGGGTCTCCCATTCGGCCCGCGGCCTCGACGCCCAGGGGGTCCAGCGCGATCGGCGCGGGCGCGAGGAGGATCTCGAGCGGCCCGGCGGGAATCTCCTCGGCGCGGCGCGCCCACCCCGAGTATCCGAAGGCGTTCGCCTCGACGCGCACCGGCCCGGCCGGCGCGTTCGGAATCACGAACGCCCCGAAGCGGTCGCTGAGTCCGGCCGCTGTACGGCCGGCGGCTCCGGCGGGCGAAACGGCGACCTCCGCGAACGCGATCGGTTCCAGGGTGGCGCTGTCGCGCACGACGCCGGTGACCGTCGCCTGCTGCGCTGCCAGGGTCAGCAGTGTGAACAACATTTCCGCATTCCTAGGAAACAACGCCAGCGAGCGCAGCGCGTTTCAGCCCCGCGGGGTGGCCGCTCGCGGCCATGCGAGATTCCTCCGTATCGACCTTCCGCCGCGCCTCTCTTCCGGCGGGACGCGGTCCGCCCCCGCCGCGCCGAGAGGCGCTCGGCGAATTGAACGGTGTCGAGGGCACCGGACAAGGACGGGTCACTAACCTGATTCCGCAATGTGTCTCTCAACCGTTGACAGGTTCCGATCCTCGCACCCGAAGTCTCCTCGACGTACGAGACACCGCGTCTTGCGGCGTCCGTCGGCAAAGGGAGACCAGGACGGGCAGGACGGGAGGCGCAGCCGGTCACGGGAACCATTTCAACCGGCATCACGGTCTTCCTTCCTGGCTCGAAGTCGGTGGACGGGAACGCCGATACATTCACTGCATACAGTAAACTGCAACACGTCCATTCCGCAATAGCGGATCGACCATTCATGGAAGCTACGACAAATTTGTGTGACTTGTACATGTCCATTAGGTCATATGTCATGTCCTCATCGTGACCATTTGACCTTGAGCGGTTTCCACAAGCCGGCCGACGCCTCCCCCGATGCTACCGCCCGCCGGGACCGGTGCCTCCCGGAGCCGGTTTTCAAGCCTCCTCCGACGCCCGCACCGTCCGTCGAGGCACCACGCGGCGGGCCGAACGACGACTCACAGGTGTTGAGCCCGCATCGTTTTTCGCGACCACCTGCGCGAGAACCTGATCGACCGCTCCCGCTTCCACGTTGAACACGACGATCTCAGTCCGAACCGCCCGGCCAACCGTCTGATCCGCACCGCGCTCGAAAGGTTCGAGCCCGTCGTGCGCAGCGAAGGCAACCGGCGGCTGCTCAAGGATCTCAATTGAACTCGTCCTGAAGCACATCTGGGAGCAAGAGCACGGCGCGACAGCCGAGTACACTCACGACGTGCGTCGCCTTTTCCGCACGCTGAGTTCGCGGACCCGCCGCGACGTCGAGGCCCTTTACAACACCTGTTGCGGCGAGTACAGGGCCGCCATAGATGCTGGCCAGCGGGAGCACGGCCCCGGCGCCGTCCCGCGCCGAGAGTGGCGGCGGGCGCCGAGTCCGCACTGGCGGCGGATCTTGCGGAGATCGACCCGGAGGCCCCGCGCTACTATCCCGCGGGGCCGCCGGCCGCTAACCGTCGCAGGCGGAGGCTGGGGCTCCGTTGCCGCAGGAGGCGGGGGCCCCGCCGTCGCAAGCCGCGGGAGCCGCCTCGCCGCAGGACGCCGCCGCTTCCGTTCCCGTCGTCGCATTCGAACAGATCGCCCCGTTCACGTAGCAGGTGTAGCACGCCGACTCGCCCAGGCGCGCCCTCATCCCCACGGCCTCGGACAGCGTGTCGGCCAGACGCGCGCTGGGGTAGTCCAGCAGGATCGGGCAGGCGTAGACGCCGGCCGCCGTGACCAAGCGCGCCCGCGTGCACAACAGCTCGTCCAGATCGTAGCCGTGCATCATCTCGTGCGTGACCCGTTCGTCGGATCTGTACCCCCTGCTGCGCTCGGCTTCCTCCCCGATCAGCAGCGGCGGCAGCACCTTGAGCCGGGGTTCCGCGTAGCCCACCGCCCCCAGCGCGTCGCGGAACGCCCGGAGCATGCGGGCCATGTCCTCGCAGGGCCAGCTCTGCATGGTCGTGACGATCGGACGGAAGCCCGCGGCCACCAGCGCTCGCACCCCGTCCATGGCGCGTTCGAAGGCGCCCTCGCCCCGGATCGCGTCGTTGACGGCGGGCGTCGGTCCGTCCACGCTCACGCGCAGCTCGAGCGGGTGGCAGCGCCCCTGGGCGACCGTCCTCAGCTCCTCGACGCGGCGCGGCGGCAGCAGCGTGGCGTTGGTCAGCACGGTCGCCGGGCCGTACCCCAGGGTGTCGTCCAGGATCTCCACCATCTCGTGGTGCATGAACGGCTCGCCGCCGGTGAAGTAGTACTCCTTCACTCCCATCCCGGCGGACTCCTCGAGCGCCGCCCGCACCTGCTCCCGGCTCATGAACCAGAAGGAGTGGTTGTCGGGGGAACAGGAGATGAAGCAGTGGGTGCAGCGAAGGTTGCAGACGGTCCCCGCGACCTGGAACCAGAGCTGGTCGAGCGAGGTCAGCGGGACTGTGGGAGCTGGCGCGATCATGGGCGGAAGGTGACGCATGTGCAGGTGTTCGGCAAGCCGGGGCGCGGAATTGCGGCGGGTGCCGTCGAACCGAACGAACGGCTCCGCACGGGAGCGCGGATCCCGGCCGGCCGCTCCGCGCCCTCCCGGGTCGACCGGACCGGTCTCGCCAGCCGTGTCGTCGCCGGAAGCCCGTCTGTGACTACACTTGCAGCCGCCGCCGGGTTCCCTCATATCTGTTGGGCGGAGGCGGCGCTCGATTGCGTCGCGGTCCACCGGCCAACGTCGGTTCAAGAAGAGCGGGGAGGGGAACATCGCGACGGAGATTCGGCCCCGTGTGCCTAGCAGTCCGTGGATAAAGCCGCCCGAGCACCGAGAGCGGCGAGGCGCCGGGC
>JAPPNM010000147.1 GCA_028873825.1 Gemmatimonadota bacterium
CGCGGATGCATCGCCGTTCGAATGCCGGGGGGATTTTGTCCACGGGCTGCTAGAGGAGCAGGGCCGCCGCCAGGCTGAGCACCATGACGAAGCCCACCAGGTCGGTCAGGGTGTGGACGAATACCGACGACGCGACCGCGGGATCCGCCCCCAGGCGCTTCAGCACGGTGGGGATCATCGCTCCCGCAAAGCCGGCCACCAGGATGTTGGCCCACATAGCAAGCAGGACCACCAGGCCGATCCGGGGGTCGCCTTCCCGAAAGTATGCGAAAAACCCGAAGAGGAGACCGAGGACGAGGCCGTTCAGGAGGCCCACGAGCACCTCCTTCCCAACCACCCGGAAGCGGCCGGTGTGCAGCCCGTCTCCCACGGCGATGCGACGTATGGTCACCGCCAGCGCCTGAGTCCCGGTGTTCCCTCCGAGCGCGGCGATCACGGGCATCAGAAAGGCCAGGAAGGTCACTTCGGCGATCAGCTCCTCGAAACTGAGGATGACCGACGCCGCAACCCCCGCGGTCGCGAGATTGAGCACCAGCCAGGGCAGCCGGGACCGCACCGACTCGAGCCAGTCGGCCTTCAGTTCCTCTTCGTCGGACACGCCGGCCAGTCTGAGGATGTCCTCCGTCGTCTCGGCCTCGATCACGTCGATCACGTCGTCGAAGGTGATGCGGCCCAACAGCGACCCCTCCTCGTTGACCACCGGGATGCTGACCAGGTTGTAGCGGCCCATGACCCGCCCCACCTCCTCCTGGTCGGTGTCCGGCGTCACGGTGGCCGCCGTCGGCACCACCAGAGACTCCACCGTGTCGTCCGGGTCGGACAGGATGAGGTCGTCCAGCGGCACGGTGCCCCGGAGCCGTCCCCGCAGGTCGACCACGAACACCTCGTAGAAGTCCTCGACTTCGCGCCCCCGCACGCGGATCTGCGCGATGGCCTCGGCGGCGCTGGCCGCGGCGGAGACGGACACCAGCGAGGTCGTCATGAGTCCGCCGGCCGTCTCCTCGCCGTACAGGAGCAGCTCCCGGATCTCGCCGGCCTCCGAGGACGGCAGGGCGGCCAGCATCCGGTCCCGGTCCTGCGGCTCGAGCTCGCCCAGCAGGTCGGCCGCGTCGTCGTCCGCCAGCTCCCGCAGCAGCGCCGCACCGCGCGTGGCGCTAAGGGCGGTGAGGAGTTCCGCCCGGTTCTCGTCCTCTTCCATCTCGGCCAGCGTCTCGGAGGCGATCTCGGTGGGAAGCTCCTCCAGGACCTGCAGCCGCTGCGCCTCTTCGGGAACGGAGGCGAGCAGGTCGGCGATATCCGAGGGGTGCATCTCGCCGACCAGCTCGGGGAGCCGTGCGAGCTCGCCCCGTTCGACCAGTTCCAGCAGTTCGGCGAGGGCGGCCGGGCTGGCCACGACGGCCGGGTTTTCCGCACTCACGACCCCGAGCCCCCGGACGCGCCCCCGGTAGCCAGCCCGCGCAGCACGTCCTCCTGCACCCTGAACATCTCGCACCGCTCGCGCTCCCTCCCGTCCGGGTGATCGTAGCCCAGGACGTGCAGGACTCCGTGCACCGCGAGCCGCGTCATCTCCTCTCCGGCGCCGACGCCCTCTTCCTCCGCCTGGCGCAACGCCCGCGCGTGTCCGACGTAGACGTCGCCCACCGGATCCTCCCCGTCCCCGTGCAGCGAGAAGGACAACACGTCCGTTGCCTCGGGACTCCCGAGGTACCGCCCGTTCAGCTCCGCCATCCTCGCGTCATCCACGAAGGTGACGGACAGCTCGCCCCGGGACACGCCTTCGCGCCGCAGGGTCTCCCGCACGGCCCGCTCGACGCGCCGTCGCGGCACCCGGGCGCCGTCGGGCGCGTTGACGTGGACGGCGATCAAGTCTCCGCCTCCCCCGGCAGTCCGTGGATAAAGCCGTGCGAGCGGCGAGGCGCCGGGCCGTCAAGGCGCGGGATTCTGTCCACGGGCTAGATGTCGTCACCGGCGGTGAGATGCCGCGTGCCCGGATACGCGACGCGCCTGTGATGGCTGCCCCGGAGGAACCGCACGAACCTACTCTTGAGCACCGCCAGGTCGCGGAAGGTAAGCGGGCAGTCGTCCAGCTGGCCCTGTTTCGACTTGCTCGCGAAGATCCCGTCGACCAGCTCCGCGAGTCGCTCCCCGGTGGGGTTCTCCAGCACCCGCGCCGCGGACTCGGACGAGTCGGCCAACATCGCGATCGCCGTCTCCCTGCTACGGGGCCGGGGCCCGGGGTAGCGGAAACCGCTCGGGTCCGGGGCCTCTCGTCCCTCCGCCTCCGCCACCTGGCGGGCCCGCCGCAGGAAGAAGCCGATCGGCTGGTCGCCGTGGTGCTCCCGGATGAAGTCCAGCAGTACCTCGGGCACCCGTTCCCGCCTCGCCAGCTTCACCCCTTCGAGCACGTGGTCTCGCACGATCGCGGCGGACTCGGCGGGATCGAGGCGGTCGTGGGGATTGTCGCCCTGCTGGTTCTCGATGAAGTGGCCGGGCCGGACGAGCTTCCCCACGTCGTGGTAGTAGACTCCGGCCCGGCAGAGGGAAGCGTTGGCGCCGATCGCGCCCGCCCCGGCTTCGGCGAGGTTGGCCGCCTGGATGGTGTGGGCGAAGGTCCCGGGCGCCTCGACGGCGAGTCGGCGCATCAGGGGACGGTTGGCGTCCGCCCAGCCGACGAGTGTCTGTTCGGTCGTGATCCCGGTCACCCATTCGAAGACCGGAACGAAGCCGATGGCCAGAATCGCCCCCGCGATCGTGCTCCCGAGCGCCCATCCCAGCGTGGGCAGGAAGGCGAAGTCGGCGCCCCGCAGCAGAAAGCCCAGAATCACCACTGCGAAGGACCCGGCGGTGACCGCGATGAAGACCCAGGTCTGGGCCAGTCTGCGAAAGGTGCGCACCGAGAGCGCCGCCGCCGACCCGCCGGCCATGAGGATGACAAACGTCTCCACCGTTTCGAACGGCTCCTGAACGACGGTGAGCGAACACGCCAGCAGCGCGGCCAGCAGGGCCAGACGGCCACCCCACAGAATGGAGATCGACACGGCGACGAAGACGATGGGCATGGCGGCCGACGGCACGTCCAGCCCGGTGACCAGAACGCCCGAGACGAAGTAGATCGCGAAGATCCCGGCGATGGCGACGACCGCGCGGAACGAGCGGTAGATCTCGGGCCGGAAGAAGAGGACGAGCGCCCCCAGAACGGCCAGCAGCAGGGCGTTGAGGACGAATCCGCCCAGATTGCCCACGAGGTCGGAACCGTCGACGCTGATTCCCAGAGCCCTGAGCTGGTCGCGGTAGGCGTCCAGCTTGCGCAACTCGGCCTCGCCGACCTGGTCGTTGGCGCGAACGATGATCTGGTCCTCGAGGACGGCGTCCTCCACGATCGGAACCGAGCTGCGGGCGATCTCCCTCTCCCGCTCGTTGCGCTCCGTGTCCGGCAGAAGGCTGGGGGCCAGATAGCGCGCCAGAACAAGCCTGAGGAGGTCGGTTTCCGCCCCCGGTTCCCGTCGCGCCAGGGCGCGGTCGTAGAACTCCCGCCCCGACAGCACGGAACCGCGCGACAACACCGTTGCCGCGCGCCGCCCGACAACCCGGATCGAGTCGGTCGTCAGCTCCGACGCCGCGTTCGGAGAGATCACTCCGTCCGGCGCGTACATCCGGATCGCCGCCGCCGCGAGGCCGAGGAGGGAGTTCGCGCGGCGCGCGTCGGCGAGGATCTCGACCTGCTCGGCGGTCGCTTCGATGCCCGTCGCCGACAGTGCCCCGATGACCCCGGCCACCCCGTCGACGGAGGCCGCCGAGTCCACGCGGGCGAAGAAGCCGCGCAGGGCCGAGAGCGACGAATCGCGCGCGTTCTCCTGGAAGACGAAGGTCGGGACGACCGCGGCCGCGGCCGAATCCCGCTGGCGCTTGAGGACCCCGGGATCCTTGAGCACCTGAAAGGCGACTTGGGCGATGACGTCCCGTTCCGCCACCGTGCCCGCCTGGTGACGACCGATCCCCACGCCGGGATCCGACGGGAAGAGGATCACGATACCGCCCGCCATCAGAAGCAGTACGAGCCATCTCGCGCCGTGGTGGACCACACCGTCCGGCCACAGCCTCTCCGGGGCCCGCGAGAGCGGGCCGGATCCGCGCCTACGTGCCCTCATCGTCGGGGGCGCCGGCCCGGCGCTCGTCCGCCGCGGCGTAGGCGAGGACGATGTGCTTCACGAGGCGGTGCCGGGTGACGTCGCGCTCGTCGAGGTATACGAACTCGATCCCCCCGACCTCGCTCAGGATCTCTTCGACCTGGATGAGCCCCGAGACCTGGGCACGGGGAAGGTCGATCTGGGTCTTGTCCCCCGTGATCACGACACGCGAATTCACCCCGATCCGGGTCAGGAACATCTTCATCTGGGCCGCGGTCGCGTTCTGCGCCTCGTCCAGGATCACGAACGCGTCGGAGAGCGTCCGGCCCCGCATGTAGGCCAGTGGAGCGATTTCGATGGTGCGCTCGGCGATCCCGCGCCGCACCCGCGCCGGCGGCATCATGTCCTCGAGCGCGTCGTAGAGGGGGCGCAGGTAGGGGTCGACCTTCTCCTGCAGGTCCCCGGGAAGGAATCCCAGGTTCTCTCCCGCTTCGACCGCCGGCCGCGCCAGGATGATCCGCCTGAGCCGCTTCCTGAAGAGCTCGTCCACCGCGCGGGCCACGGCCAGGTAAGTCTTGCCCGTCCCCGCCGGGCCGATCGCGATCACGATGTCGGACTCCTCCATGGCCCGCATGTAGGCGCGCTGGCCCTCCGAGCGCGGCGCGATCGTGCGGCGCGATCCCGGAACCGTGATTCGAAGCCGTTCGTCGTCGTCGCGGATGTCCGGTCCCTTGCGCGTCTCCAGGCTGGCCGCGAAGCGGGCCACGTCCGTCGCCCGGAAGGGCCTGCCCAGACGCGCCAGCTCGATCATGTGCTCGACCACCCGGGCCGAGCCGGCGACCGATTCCAGCGCACCCGCGAGCCGCACGCCGTCGCCCCGGAGCACCACCCGGACGCCGAACAGCGATTCCAGCTCCCGGAAGTTGGCGTCGCCCACCCCGGCGAGGATGAACTGGTCCGCTCCCTCGGCGTTGAGGTGGTGTTCGACCGTGGCGGCGCCCGGCATCAGCTATCAACCAGCGTTTACGGTTTGGAGAGGTGGGCGAAGCGGTCCGGCGCGGATGCGTCGCCGTTCGAATGCCGGGGGGATTTTGTCCACGGGCTGCTATTCTCTCACCCCGATTCCCAAGGCCGCCAGCTCCGCCTCGGCAACCGGGGCCGGCGCCCCCTCGAAGCTGGCCCGGGCGGTCGTGGTCTTCGGGAACGCGATCACGTCGCGCAGACTGCCGGCCCCCGAGAAGCAGGCCACGAGCCGGTCCACCCCCAGGGCGATCCCCCCGTGCGGCGGCGCGCCGGTGCCGAGCGCCTCGAGCAGAAAACCGAACTTGGCCGCGATCTCGTCCGGCTGCAGCCCCAGCATGGCCAGGATCCGTCTCTGCAGCTCCGCGTCGTGGATCCGGATGCTTCCCGAACCCAGTTCGGTGCCGTTGTAGACGAGGTCGTATGCGAGTCCGCGCACCGCAAGCGGTTCCGAATCGAGGAGATGAGCGTCCGAGGGGCGAGGTTGCACGAAGGGGTGGTGGTTGGCGGCCAGCGAGCCGTCGCCGGCTTCCTCGAAGACCGGGAAGCCGGTGACCCACAGCCACGCGTGTTCGGTGACACGGGGCGGCGCGAGGGCCTCGATGGCCGCGCCGCGGGTCGCGTCCAGCGCCGACGAGGTGATGCCGTCCGGCCCGGCCGCCGCGACGAGGAGGTCGCCCGCCTCCAGACCGAGCCTCGTGCGGGTGTCGTCCCGGAAGAAGCGGCCGAGGGGGCCCGTGGCGCCGTCCTCGGTAACCTTGGCCCACAGCAGTCCGGGCGCGCCTCCCGACCTGGCCGCGGTCTCGAGACCCAGAATCCGCTTCCGCGCGAGGCGTGCGCCCCCCTCCAGGCGGAAGCCGCGGATTCTGCCGCCCGCGGCGACCGCGCCCCGGAGGATGACGGACTCCAGCTCGCCGAGGACCGGAGTGAAGTCGCGGATTTCGAGGCTGTAGCGCAGGTCCGGCCGGTCGCATCCGAAGCGCTCCATCGCCTCGCGGTAGGTGAGCCGGGCGAACGGGATCGGCGCCTCGAGCCCGGCCACCTCCGCCAGCTCGGCCATGAGCCCTTCGCACCACCCGTAGATGTCCTCCGGTCCCGCGAACGAGGCCTCGACATCGATCTGGGTGAACTCGGGCTGCCGGTCCGCGCGCAGGTCCTCGTCGCGGAAGCAGCGCGCGATCTGCACGTAGCGGTCGAAGCCGGCGATCATCAGAAGCTGCTTGTAGATCTGCGGGCTCTGCGGCAGCGCGAAGAACTCGCCCCGGTGCATGCGGCTCGGCACAAGGAAGTCGCGCGCGCCCTCCGGAGTGGGCTTGGTCAGGATCGGCGTTTCGATCTCCAGAAAGCCCTGCCGGTCGAAGTAGTTGCGGACCGCCAGAAGCAGCCGGTGGCGCAGCGCCAGTTTGGCCTGAAGCTCGTGGCGGCGCAGGTCGAGCACCCGGTGGCGGAGCCGCAGCTTCTCGGAGGGCAGCTCCTCCTCCGGGGGCAGATAGACCGGGATGGCGGGCGTACGCGCCTTGTTCAGAACCTCCAGCTCGGCGACCTGGACCTCGACGTCGCCGGTGGCCATGCCGGGGTTGCGAGCGCCTTCGGGGCGCGGGTTCACGACGCCGCGAACCGCCACGACATCCTCGGATCCCACGCCCCGCACCGCCTCGAGCGCCTCGGGCGAGGACCATCCGGGGCCCGCCGACGCCTGCACGACGCCCGAACGATCGCGCAGGTCGAGGAACACGAGCCCGCCGAGGTCGCGCCTGCGATGCACCCATCCGGCGATCCGAACCTCCCGTCCCGCCAGCGCCGGCGTGACCGCTCCGGCTCCGGCGGTGCGCATTGCGGTGGCGCCCTCTTCGGCTTTCGACAAGTGCCCGTCTCCGTCAGCGTGCCATGGAATTCCCGAGCCGACGGCGGCAACGGGGCGGCGCCGGACGTGTTCCGGCGGTAAACTTAACCCACGCTTCAATGGGCTTTCAAGCAACCCCGGCACCAACGCCCAACCTCCACACCGTTATGCCCGACCGCCCGAGCCTCCTGGGACTGACTCCGCCGGAACTGCGCGAGGCCGTCGCGGCGCACTTCAGGGAACGCGGCCAGCCGGCCTACCGCGCCGGCCAGGTGGAAGAATGGATCTTCCGGGGCAACGCCCGCGCGTTCGGGGAGATGTCCAACCTGCCGCTGGCCGAACGCGAGGCGCTGGGCGAGCGCTTCCGGCTCGACGAGCCCGCCGCCGACGCCGTCTCCGAGTCCGCGGACGGAACCGTCAAGCACCTGTGGGCGCTGCGGGGCGGCGAAGTCGTCGAGAGCGTCCTCATCCCCACGCGGGATCGACTCACCCTGTGCATCTCCTCGCAGGCCGGCTGCGCGCTCAAGTGCCGCTTCTGCGCCACCGGGTGGTCGGGTTTCGGACGCCAGCTGACGGCGGCGGAGATCGCCGGCCAGTACCGGGCCTCGGCGCGCTGGGCCGCCGAACACGGACGCGGCCGCGTCACCAACGTGGTGTTCATGGGGATGGGCGAACCGCTCGCCAACCGCAAGGCCGTATTCCCCGCCCTCTCGATTCTCAACGCGGGGTACGGGGTCGGAGCCAGGCGCATCACCGTGTCCACCGTAGGAGTGATACCGGGCATCGCCGCCCTCGCCGAACGACCGGAGCAGTTTCGGCTGGCGCTTTCGCTGCACGCGCCGGTCACCGAACTCAGGGCGGAGCTGATCCCCCTCGAGAAGCGCTACCCGCTGCCGCGGCTCATGGAGGCCCTGGAGGCCTTCAACCGGAAGGGCGGACGTCGCATCACCTTCGAGTACACCATGATACGCGACGTGAACGACGACCCGGGGCTGCTGCCGCGCCTGGCCGAACTGGCCGCGCGAGTGCAGGCTTTCGTCAACCTCATTCCCTTCAACCCCATTCCTTACGTGGAGTGGCGGCCGAGCCGGCGACGCCGAATCCGCGCCTTCCGCGAGGGACTGGAGGCGGCCGGCGTGTCCGTGGCGGTTCGGGAGCCCCGGGGGCGGGACATCGAAGCGGCGTGCGGGCAGTTGAGGGCGAGCCGCCGCGGGAGCTCGGTCGCGCGGGCGTATGCCGGCAGTCCGTGGAAAAGCCGCCCGAGCACCGAGAGCGGCGGGGCGCCGGGCCGGCAAGGCGCGACGAAGGGGGAATAGCAGCGCTGTTCGCCCGAGGAGCAACGCGGAGCGAAGCCTTGCAGTGACATCTCGATGAGTACGGGGAGGCGTATTGCGGCTATGGACTCGGGCTCGGCTGCCGTTGCGAGCGGCAGCCGTTACGGGCGGTCGTTCTCGCGGAAGCTACCGGAAGGGTACCGACACGCCGAACTGAACGGTTCGCACGCGATTCCTGACGGTGTCGCCGGCGGTGCCGTCGGACCTCAGACCCAGGGTGTAAAGGACTTCCGTGGACAGCCCCATGTCCCAGAACGAGAAACCGGCGCCGAGCCCGCCGATGGCCCCGAAGTCGCCTCCCCCGTTCAGCCGGATGTGGCTGTCCGGCCCCAAGGGAAGCTCGCATCGGTCGAAGTAGGTGCTTCGGCTGGTGCTCGGCCCCGTGGTCGCATGCCAACTCACGTCGCACTTGCCGGAGAATGCCAGGGCGGGCCCCCCGAGCGCGTACAGTGAAACGCGGCGGTTCCAGAGAGGGAGCACCGCGCGCCCCAGCGCCCTCAATTCGACGTATGTGCGCTCGTAGGTAAGAGTGCCGCGAAGATCTTCGTTCGCCAGCAGACTGCCCAACCCGTAGGTGGTGCCCTTCCCCGTGAGCGCCAGCCCCAGGCGCAGGTCAAAATGTTCCCGCAGCGAAAGCGTCACGGAGCCCTCCAGAGAGAAGCTCCTGCGCGGGACCTGGTCCAGTCCGTCCAGGCGGCCGGCGGAGACGGTCCCGTCGGTCGCTCCGAAACGCAGGCCGACCGTGCCCTGCCCGGTCAGAGACGTTGCGCCGACGAGCACGAACCCCGCCGCCAGGGGAATCGCCGCAATCCGAATCATGATCGCTCCCTGCCCCGGGATCCGGGACTTCGCCTCAATCCTGTAGCGCGCCACCCGCCCCCGCCTGCTACCGGAAGTCGTTGCAACCCGCGCCCCGCCATCACCCGCTTCTACCGGATCAGGTCCCCGATGCGGCTTCCCCGGATCTCCCGGATCCAGGGGAAGGCCCGCGCGGAACCGCGGTTGTAGGAGAAGTAGATGGCCACCGCCCGTCCCTCGAAGCGCCATCCCTCCAAGAGCCCCCAGTAGCGGGAATCCTGGCTCGATTCCCGGTTGTCGCCCAGCATGAAGTAGTGCCCCGGCGGGATCGCGATCGGACCCCAGTTGTCACGCGTGGGGCGGTAGTCGTCCCGCGGACCGCCGACCAGGTACTCACGCTGCCAGAGCATGACGCGATCGAAGCCGTCCGGCTGCCGCGTCGTCACCACGTACGGCTCGTCCTGCGCCTCGCCGTTCAGATACAGGACCTTGCCTCGCATCTCCAGCGTGTCGCCGGGCACGCCCACGAGCCGCTTGACCAGAGTCATGTCCTCCTCGTGATGGGGATCGAAGACCAGGACGTCTCCGCGCCGCGGCTCCGAGTACCCGGGAATGCGGATGCCGGTGAACGGGATGCGGGAGCCGATGGCCGCCCGGTTCACCACGAGCATGTCGCCCACGAGCAGGGTGTTCTCCATGGATCCGGAGGTGATCACGAAGGTCTGAATCAAGAAGAGACGGAGGACGAAAAAGAGAAAAAGCGCGTAGGCGGCCGACTTCAGCCACTCGGCCCCCGTCGCCCGGCGCTTCTCCCCGCCACCGCCACCACCGCCCCTTTCGCGGGCCTTGCGGCCTCGCGCTCCCGATCCGTCCGGGGACCGGCGCTTCCGGCCCTTCGCGGCACGTCTTCCGCCCATGGCTAGCGTTCTCTCCCCATCGTCGGTCCGAGACTCCGAAGCCACGCGGGCAGGAACGCCCCGCCGGCCGGTCCGGCTTCCCGCGGAGCCGTCCAGTCCGAACCCAATCGTACGGTAACGTCCACGTAGAGGTCCGAATCCGGCTCGCTCTCCACGCTGTCGATGCCCAGCGCCCCGGCGACGGCCACCGCCGGTTGCAGCTCGCCGACCCGGTCGATCACCACCGACTCCTCCTGGTCGAAGCTGGTGGCGTTGCCCAGGGACACCACGTCGAAGCCCGCGCGCCGCAGGCGATCGGTCGCCGCGCGGGCCATCCCGGCGACCCCGCCCGCGTTGCGCACCTCCACCGTGACCCGGTCCGTCCCCGGCGAGCGGACCGCCCGCCCCTCCGGTCCGGTGTCGCCGGGAATCCACTGCCCCAGAGCCGGCCCCAGGAGCAGCACCACTCCCGCCGTGACGATCAGGAGGGAACCCGACCCGACGACGCGCCGCATCCTAGCGATCCGCGGACAGAGCCGCCCGAGCACCGAGAGCGGCGAGGCGCCGGGCCGGCAAGGCGCGACGAACGGGGAATGGCAGCGCCATTCGCCCGCGGAGCAACGGAGAGCGCAGCCTTGGCCCGCCCCCCGCGGGGTCTCGGTTGCCGCATGCACGGTGCCTTTCCACGGCACACTGTAATGAGAACATTACATTATGTCATGTTTAGTATACATTACACGCTCTTGCCGACCGTTGACGAGCGAGTCTCCGAAGCCGGCCATCCCCGGGGTGGACAAGCCTCTCGGCGCGTGAAAGGTAATCAATCCGGTTCGTGCCCGATCTTGACCGGCACGGCCTCCATCTTCCCGAAGCTACCGCCAACATGATCTGGGACCCCTGTCTGACCCGCGCCGTCGCCGCAGAACTGCGAGAGCGGCTGCTGGGCTCCCGGGCGCGGGCCGTGTCGCTGCGCCGCGAGGCCGCGGCGGCGGTGGTCCACTTCCGCGACGCAACGCTCGTGGCGGACCTGTCGCCGCGCTTGGGGGTGGTCGTTCCGGAGCCGCCATCGGAGCCGGGCGCCGAGGCCGAGCCGCTCCCCGCAGTGCTGGCCGGGGTGGAGGCCGTGCGGGACGAACGGGTGCTCGTGCTGCGTTTTCGCCGCGTGCGGGGGAGGCGGCCGCATCCGGGGCTGGTTCTGGAGATGGCCACCAACCGCCGAAACGCGGTGCTGGCGGAGGGGCCGGAGCTGCGCGTGCGCAAGCGCCTGAGGACCGTCAAGGGGCGGGCGCTGCGGATCGGCCAGCCGTGGACTGCGCCCGGGGACGGATCGCCGGCCCGGGTGAGAGAAGAGGTGGACGGCGCCCGGTGGCGGGCGCTGATCGAGGGATCGGGCGAAGCGGGGGCCCGGGCGGCACTTCTGGCGAAAGTGGCCTATACCTCGGGCCTAAACGTCGCGAGTCTGCTGGCCGCGCAGACGCCGGAAGAGGGTTTTCGGAGGTGGCGCCGAATGGTGGAGGGCGTGGACGTGGCCCCGCATCTGCTGCGCCTCGGTTCCGGCTTGCAGCCGTACCCCTGGCCGCTTCCCGGCGTGGGCGCGGAACCGGCCGGAAGCCTGCTGGAAGCCATGGCCCGGATTGCGGCGGAAGCGGCGGACGACCGGGTGACGGCAACCGCGGGAGGCGGAGAGGCGACCCGCCTTCTCGGCTCGGAGTCCAAGCGACTGAAGCGCAAGCTGAAACGCCTGCGAGCCCATTTGGAAAAGACCGCGACGGCGGATCGCATACGCGAGGAAGCCTCCCTCGTTCTCTCCTCGCTCCACCTCATCGAGCCCGGCGCGACCCGCGTCACCCTCGCCGGCTTCGACGGTCGCCGACGGACGGTGGCTCTGGATCCGCAACGCAAGCCGCAGGAACACGCCAACGCCCTCTTCCGGCGAGCTGGCCGCCTCGAACGGGCGGCGGCCACGCTTTCCGGACGCATCCGCGCCACCGAGGAGGAGCTCGCGCGCGTCGCCGCCTTGCGCGAACGCCACCGGCGCGGCGAGCTGGCCGAATGTGAACTCGAAGCCCTCGGGCCCGCGCGCTCCCGGTCGCGGCTCCGGCCCCCCGCCCCGCCCTACCGCTCCCACACCAGCTCCGGCGGACTCGAGATCCGCGTCGGCCGAGGCGCCCGTCACAACGACGACCTCACCTTCCGCCACTCCCGCCCCGACGACATCTGGCTCCACGCCCGCCACGCGGCCGGCGCTCACGTGATCCTGCGCTGGACGCGTCCCGAACGCCCCCCGGCGGCCGACCTGGAAGAGGCCGCGGTCCTCGCCGCCAACCACTCGGGAGCGAGGGGCTCGGGGACCGTCCCGGTGGACTGGACGCGGCGGAAGTGGGTCAGGAAGCGCCGCGGCGCGCCCGCCGGCGCGGTGGTCCCCGACCGGGTTCGGACCGTCTTTGTGGCGCCGGATCCGTCGCTGGCGGAGCGGCTGCGCGGACCGTGACGAGCCGGTGGCCTCCCCACGGCCCGTGGACGGAACCCACGCGGCATTCGGCCGCGATGCCGCTCGCGCGCGCTCGCCTAGCGGCTCGGGGACCCCGGCCTTCCGGCGCCGAGGCGGCGCGCCCAGGACCGCAGCTCCAGCCACAGTTCCCGCCAGCCGCTGTCGCGGGCCGAAGCCGTCCAGCGGCCGATTCGCGTCGCCTGGAGCGCTCCGATCAGGATGAACGCCAGGCTCGGCGACCACATCGACCAGAAGGGGGTGGCCAAGTTCCGGTCAGCCCAGTCCTCCCCGGTGGACAGGCCGTACTGGAACACGCCGATGACCAGCGCCGAGACGACGATGACCATGCTGACGCCCCCGCGCGGAAAGCGCACCCCGACGGGCATCCCGATGAGGACGAACACCATGCAGGCGCTCGCGATGACCAGCTTCTTGTGGATCTCGACGCCGTACCGGTTGGCCTGCCGCCTCAGGGAGCCGAAACGGGTCTCCCTGGTGTGGGCGTCGATGGCCGCCATTCGGGTCGTCTCGTCGGCCGGCAGCCGGGCGCCGGCGAACCCGGACGGGTCCTTCGAGTACCTGCCCGGGCGGTCGGCGGCGGAGTCGCCGCCCAGCGCGCGCCGCACGACTTCGAGCGAACCGTCTCGGGATTCCTCCCGGATCGAGTCCAGCTGCGCCAGACGGCGGTTCGCGGAGTCCAGCAGCATGGCGACAGGCATCTCCCGGTCGCTCCTCCGGTAGCCGGCGTCGGCGTCCTCGAAGATGTCGCCGACTCCGCGGAGCACGTTGACCTGCCGGTCGAAGGCCGTCTGCCGGAAGCCGGCACGCTTTCCGTCCCTCACCTCGTAGACGCGCCCGTCGTACAGGCGCAGCTGGAGGTCGGTGAACGAGTCGTTCATCCGCATCTCGCCGCGGGAGGCGTAGGTCGTGCGCCGGATCCCCTGCCGGCTCATGTCGTGGATGACGACGTCGGTCAGTTCGCTGGACGCCCGATCGACGGCGCCGGCCCGGAGATAGAAGGGCCCCAGGCCTCCTTCGCCCGTGATCACGTTGACCACGCGTTCGCGGAGCTGGAAGGTGGGATCCTTCTGCCCGATGGAAATATGGAGATTCTTGAGCCGGTGGTTGGCCTCGGGAAGGACGCGGTCGTTGAAGAGGAAGGTTATTCCCGTGAGAACGACTCCCAGGAACATAGCCGGCAGAAAGAGCTTGCGTGGCCGGACGCCACCCCCGGACATTGCGACGATCTCGCTGTTCGCGGCCAGTTCGCTGAAGGTGTAGAGGACCGCCGGGAGGACGGCCATGGGAAGGGTGAGCGCTATGGTGTGGGGCAGGTAGAGGACGAGGGCCTCCAAGATCACTTCCTTCGGAAGCCCCTTGCCCGCCAGGTCGTCCAGACGCTCGGCGATCACGCTCAGCCACAGCAGCCCGGAGAGAAGGCTGAAGGTGAAGAGCAGGGGCCCCAGGTGCGACCGGATGATGTAGCGGGTAAGTACGGTCATGGAGAAACGTAACCGATCCCGGCGTTCGCTCGCGCTCCCGGCCGGCGGGCGGACGGGGAGGGACAACGCGGGGGCGGCGGAACGTCGGGGGAGCGGCCGCGGGCTCGCTCGTTCGGCGGCCGGGGTCGCCGGGGCGCGTTCGGGCGGTGCGCGCCGGGACTGTTAGATTTTCCGGACGAAAGCCCCTGCCCACCGCCACCGATCCACCGAAGGGAACACCATGAAGACCTCAGTAGTTGCGACCCTCGCGGCCAACACGGCCCTCCTCCTCGCCGCCGCCTGCCAGGAGCCCGAACCCCCCGCGCCCGACCCGGAGAAGGAAGCGGTCGTGGCGGTCGTCCAGCAGCTCTTCGAGGCCATGCGCACCAGCGACAGCACGCTCGCCGCCAGCGCATTCCACCCCGCCGCGCGGGTCGGGCGCGCGGGCGAAGGCCGCCTTTCCTTCGCGTCGCCGCAAGGCCTGATCCAGATGATCGCGGGTCCCAAGGAAGAAGTGTACGACGAGCCGATCTGGGACTGGGTCGTCAACGTCGACGGCAACCTCGCCCAGATGTGGACCAAGTACGCCTTCTACACCGGCGACACCTTCTCCCACTGCGGGAGCGACGCCTTCGAGCTGTACAAGGGCAGAAACGGTTGGCAGATCACCCAGTTGGTCGACACCCGGCGCACCGAAGACTGCTGGTATCCGCCGGGCCGCGAGCCCTAGCAGCCCGTGGACAAAATCCGCCCGGCATTCGAACGGCGATGCATCCGCGCTGGCCGGGCGGTTGTGCGCGACGACTCGTACCACGCATTGATCGAGACGACGATCGCCGCGCTGGTCGTCGAAAAAGAGCGCTTCGTCCAGACGGGAATCGGCTGGGTCGTCAGCGACCTGTCCAAGTCACACCCCGGGAAGGCGGCCGAGTTGGTGGAACGGCATTTCGACAGCCTCTCGGCCGAGGTGGTGCGGCGGCACACGCGGCATCTGCCGGAGCATGCGGCCTACAGGGCGCGAAAGCGGGGACAGGGGGACGGCGCCACCCGTTCCGCGCAGTAGCCCGGGGGGGATGCGACCGGATTGGGGTAGGCAGGGGGGTGCTGGCGCAGACCGGATGCCGTCTCCCGACCGCTGATTCTCCCCAATACGTGACCTTCCTCGCCCTGGCGGGTATGAACGGCATAGCTTGAGACCGGTGCGGCAGCCATTCGGACGTTGCCGCCGTTCACGCAATACCCAAGGAGGGACAATGCGATCCACTCATGTTCGAACTGCTGCAATCGCAGCCCTGTTGGCCCTGGCCGGCGCCGGCGCGGCGATGGCGCCGGTTGGCGTCGACACGCTCACGACGCCCGCGGGACCCGGAGGAGCGACCTCCGCGGTGATCGACGGACCGTCCAACTCCATGACCGCCACCACCCCCACCCCCTCCCAGACCTGCCCGGGCGAAGTGCTCTGGCCTCTCCCACCGCCCCCACCGCCCCCGCCGTCCCCGCCAACGCCGATTCCCCCGGATGCGACCGGCATCCTGGGACGGGTCATCGACGCGCGGGCCGGACAGGTGCTCCACGAGGCCTCGGTGACCGTCGCGGGCACGAACTTCAACACCCTCACCGATCGGACCGGCCACTACTCCTTGCCGAACGTCCCGGCCGGGACACACACCGTCAAGGTCCAGCTGCTCGGCTACGCGGCGCAGGAACGGCAGGTGACGGTTGCGCAGGGCCGGGCATCGGCGGCCGACTTCGCGCTTCAGGTATCCGCGGTGCCGGTCAACGATATCGTGGTGAAGGGAATCGCAGGTGTCGAGCGCAAGAAGATCGGCGTCACCCTGCCGACCGTGGACGCTGCGCAAATCCAGGAGGCAATCCCCAAGGGAGGTATTACACAGGCACTCGAGGGCAGGGTGCCAGGCGTCAAGACGGTCCGGGCACCCGGAGCGAGAATGCAATTCCGCGTAGGGCCCGACCCCGACACCGAATCCTACGCCCGCATCGTCGAGAACGACTTCCGGCTCGTCAGCGCCTCGCCGCTCTCCACCTTCGCGATCGACGTCGACCGGGCCTCCTACGCCAACGTCCGCCGCTTCATCCAGGACGGCCGGCGGCCGCCGGTCGACGCCGTGCGCATCGAGGAGATGATCAACTACTTCCCCTACGAGTGGGACGACGTGGCCGGCGAGCACCCCTTCGCCGTGACCGCCGAGGTGTCGCAGGCCCCCTGGGAGCGCGAGCACCGCCTGGTGCGCATCGGGTTGCACGCTCCGTCCATCGACATGAAGGACCTGCCGCCCCGCAACCTGGTCTTCCTGCTCGACGTGTCCGGGTCTATGGACGAGCCGAACAAGCTGCCGCTGCTGCAAAGCGCCTTCGCACTGCTGGCCGATCGACTGAGGCCCGAGGACCGGGTGACGGTCGTGACGTACTCCGGCGTGGTCTGCCTCGCGCTTCCGTCCACCTCGGGCGACCGGAAGCACAGGATTGTCACCGCGATCGAAAACCTCCGGGCCCGGGGGAGCACGGCGGGCGGACCGGCGCTGCAGGCAGCCTACGACATCGCCCGCGAGCAGCACGTCGACGGCGGCAACAACCGGATCGTCCTGGCCACCGACGGCGACTTCAACGTCGGCCCCGCCAGCGACGCGGCGATGGTCGAGCTGGTCGAGAGGGAACGCGAGGCCGGCACCCACCTGACCGTGCTGGGATTCGGCACCGGGAACCTGAAGGACTCGAAGATGGAGCGGATCGCCGACAACGGGAACGGCAGCTTCCACTACGTGGACGGGCTCCTGGAAGCGCGCAAGGTGCTGGTCGAGGAGGCCGGGGGAACGCTGCTGACGGTGGCGAAGGACGTGAAGCTGCAGGTCGAGTTCAACCCGGCGCGGGTCGCCGGTTACCGCCTGATCGGGTACGAGAACCGCCTGCTCGCCGACGAGGACTTCAACGACGACACAAAGGACGCCGGCGAGCTCGGGGCCGGGCATACGGTCACGGCGCTGTACGAGGTGGTGCCCGCCGGAACCGACGTCCCGCGCACCGTGGACGAGCTGCGCTACCGGCCCGAACCCGGCGACCCGCCGCTCAGCGAATTCGACGACGAGATGATGTACGTCAAGGTCCGCTACAAGGACCGCGACGGGACGACGAGCAGGCTCCTGGAGCACGCCGTCGCCGACCGGTCCGGGACGGGGTCGACGGACCTCCGCTTCGCAGCCGCGGTCGCGGGCTTCGGCATGCTGCTGCGCGACTCCGACCACGCGGGCACCCTTACCCTGGACGACGTCGTGAAATTGGCCGAGAAGGGCAAGGGCGGCGATCCGCGCGGCTATCGCGGGGAGTTCATCCGGCTGGTCGAGGCGACTCGCGACCTGGGGCTGCTCGGGCGGGAGACGGCCGGGTTAAGGTAGGGAGGGGACGCCGGGGGCGTTATCGCGGGCCCGCAGCGGCTCGGCGCCTCCGGCTCCCCCGAAACGCGCAACCTAAACCGCGCCGACAGGTATCATTGGTATGAGAGAATGAAGCCGGGGCGTCCGCCGATCGGGCGCCCCCGCCGTCCACCCGGACCCGGGAGGGAACTATGCGAACCAACTTTCTTCGAACCGCGTGGATGCTCATTCCGCTCGCTCTGGCGGGCGCCGGCGCGGCAGGCGCGCAGACGGCGACCGGCGCGATTGCGGGAACGGTTACCGCCGCGACCTCGGGCCAGGCGCTCGAGGGCGCCGAGGTCACGGCGGAGGGCGCCGGGATCGCCGAGCTGACCGACGCGGCCGGTCGCTACGTTCTGGAGGGCGTTCCGGCCGGCGAGCACATCCTAAAGGTCCGCATCGTCGGTTACGCGCCGCAGGAACGACAGGTGACGGTCACGGCGGGCCGGACGACGGTGGCCGATTTCGCGATGCAGGTCTCCGACGTGTCCGATGCGCCGGTCTGGATGCTGGTGGACTGGCAAGCTAACGTGAGGGCCGGCGTCTCCACTCCGTTTGCAGGCGCCGCGTGGGCACGCGACTTCAACACCGAATCCTACGCCCACATCGACGAGAACGACTTCAAGCTCGTAAGCGCATCCCCCCTCTCCACCTTCTCCATCGACGTCGACCGGGCCTCCTACGCGAACGTCCGGCGCTTCATCCAGGACGGCGAGCGGCCGCCCGTCGACGCTGTGCGCATCGAGGAGATGATCAACTACTTCCCCTACGAGTGGGGCGACGTGGCCGGAGAGCACCCCTTCGCCGTGGCCGCCGAGGTGTGGGAGGCGCCCTGGAAGCGGGAACATCGGCTTGTGCGGATCGGTCTGCATGCCCGGTCGATCGACACCGACGATCTCCCTCCCGGCAACCTCGTCTTCCTGCTCGATGTCTCGGGGTCGATGGACCACCCCGACAAGCTGCCCCTGCTAAAGAAGGCGTTCACGCTGCTGGTCGACCAGCTTAGGCCCGAAGACAGGGTCGCGATCGTGGTCTATGCGGGGGCGGCGGGGCTGGTGCTCCCTTCCACGCCCGGCGACCGGCGGGGCGAGATCCTGGCCGCGCTGGAAAGGCTCGAAGCGGGGGGCAGCACGGCCGGCGGCGCCGGGCTCAAGCTCGCCTACGAGACGGCGCGCGAGCACTTCGTCGACGGCGGGAACAACCGGGTCATCCTCGCCACCGACGGCGACTTCAACGTCGGCGCCTCCAGCGACGGCGAGATGGTGCGCCTCATCGAGAAGGAGCGCGAGAGCGGCGTCTTCCTGACCGTGCTCGGTTTCGGCACCGGGAACCTCAAGGACTCCAAGATGGAGCAGATCGCCGACCACGGAAACGGCAACTTCCACTATGTGGACGGCCTACTGGAGGCTCGCAAGGTGCTGGTCGAGGAGATGGGCGGCACGCTCCTCACCCTGGCCAAGGACGTCAAGCTTCAGATCGAGTTCAACCCGGCGCGGGTGGCAGGCTACCGCCTGATCGGCTACGAGAACCGGCTCCTCGCCGACGAGGACTTCAACGACGACACCAAGGACGCGGGCGAACTCGGGGCCGGACACACCGTCACCGCGCTGTACGAGGTGGTGCCCGCGGGGTCCGCGGTCCCGGGCGACCCGGATGTCGACGCACTTCGCTATCAGCCGCAGGCGGACGACCCGCCGCCAAGCGACTTCGAGGGCGAGATGCTGTACGTGAAAGTCCGCTACAAGGATCCCGGCGGTTCGAAGAGCAAGCTCTTGGAACGGGCCGTCGCCGACCGGAGCGCGACGCCTTCCACCGACTTCCGCTTCGCCGCCGCGGTGGCGGGCTTCGGCATGCTGCTGCGCGACTCGGACCACGCCGGCATTCTGACTCTGGACGATGTCGTGACCCTCGCCGAGGAAGGCAAGGGGGACGATCCGCGCGGCTATCGCGGGGAGTTCATCCGGCTGGTGGAGGCGACGCGGGATCTGCGGCTGCTGAATGCGGAAACGGACGAGTCGGGGGGACTGCGTTAGCAGTCCGTGGATAAAGCCGCCCGAGCACCGAGAGCGGCGAGGCGCAGGGCTGGCAAGGCGCGACGAAGGGGGAATAGCAGCGCTATTCGCCCGAGGAGCAACGCAGAGCGCAGCCTTGGAGTGGTAAAATGTAAAGCAGACATTACATAGTGTAATGTATGCTTTACAGCGCGGACGGGTGAAGCGAAGCGGCCAGAGCGGATGAATCGCCGGTCGAATGCCGGGGGGATTTTGTCCACGGGCTGTTAGGGCGGTTCGCGGCCCGGCGAGCGTTCCGCGCACTTCGTCCCGTACAAGACTTCGAGCGTGCTCCCGGCGGGTCGACGGGCCGCCCCGGCTCGGGCGCTCCTCCGGCGGACGCGCGTTCCACGGTTCGGCGCTCGCCGGAGCTCGAAGGCCGCCGCGTTGCGCCCGGCGTCCCAGGGCTCGATGTTGCCTTCGCCGCGCCGCCGCGCCGGTCGGGCCGCGGAGCGGATCCCACACCCGAGCCGGAGGACACCGAGGAATGAGCAAGACGAGCAGGATCGCGCCGGCCGCGCTGACCGCGGCCGCGGCATTCACGGCAACCGCGGGCGTCGCGGCCCAGGAGGCGCAACAGGCGGAGGTCGCCCGTGTCGAGGTCGCACCCGCCGCGCTCACCCTGCAGGTCGGCGAGAAGGCGCAGGTCTCGGCCACCGCCTACGACGCCGGCGGCGATGTCGTGGACGTGCCGTTCCTCTTCTTCTCCCGCGAAGGACGGGGAAGACTGGCGGTCGACCGGAACACCGGCGAAATCGAAGCCTTCAAAGGCGGGGAGTACGCCGTGAGAGCGATAGCGCTGGCGCCGGGCCGCGCCGCCGGCACCGCGACCGTCACCGTGCCGTATCCCCCGATCGACCGCGTGGAGATCTCCGAGGAGGGCGGCCGCTTCTACGCAGGCGCGACGGTGCGCCACAAGGCCGTCGTGGTCGACGAGGCCGAGGACGTGCGCGACCTCGCTGTCGCCTGGAGCACTTCGGACGAATCGGTCGCGACCGTCGACCGGTTCGGGGTCTTCCAGGCCCACGCGCCGGGCGAAGTGACGCTTTCGGCGGCGGTCGAGGGCGTCGTCGGCCGGATCGGATATGAAGTGGCGGACAATCCGGTCACCGCGATCGCCGTCGACGCCGGCCAGACCCGGGGCCGCACCGGAGACGTGATTCGCTTCACCGCCACAGCCACGGACGCGGGCGGCGCCGTCGTGGAGGACATCCCGGTCGTCTTCGGGCTGGTCGCGCACCCCGGCGCGACCGCCACGGCCGACTTCCCTCCGGCGGAGATCGACGCGAAGGGGCGATTCGTGGCCTACAGTCCGGGCGTCTACACCGTCACGGCCAACGTCCCGGGACAGACCGCGCACGCGACCGTCGAGATCCTGCCGCGGCACGTGGCGGAGGAGGTGTCGCTGGTGGGCCACGCGCCGGTTCGCAACGTCTCCACCTCGGACCTGTGGGTGTGGGAAGGCGTGGACGGCCGCGACTACGCGATCACCGGCACGCACAGCGCCCACGGCGGCACCTACTGGTGGGACGTGACCGACCCGGCGAACCCGGTCCTGACCGATTCGCTCGTGGTGGACGCGCGCACGACGAACGACGTCAAGGTCTCCGAGGACGGCCGCGTCTGCGCGATCTCCCGCGAGGGCGCGTCGAACCGGCGCAACGGGATCGTGATAGCGGACTGCACCGATCCCCGCAACATCGAGATCATCTCCACCTACGACGACGAGCTCACCGGCGGCGTGCACAACCTCTTCATCCACGACGGCCACGTCTACGCCGTGAACAACGGCGTCCGCTTCGACGTGATCAACATCGAGGACCCGGCGAATCCCCACCGGGTCGGCCGCTTCGAGCTCGACACGCCGGGCCACGCCATCCACGACATCTGGATCGTGGACGGGATCGCGTACACCTCGAACTGGGGCGACGGCGTGGCGGTGATCGACGTGGGCGGAGGCGACAAGGGGGGCAGTCCGGAGAATCCTGTTCTGATCACGCGTTTCCGCGACATCGGGGGCGCCACCCACGCGGCGTTCCCGTACCGGAGCCCGACGGGCAGGTTCTACGTCTTCATGGGCGACGAGATAGGCGCGCCCCCGTTCGACGGGCAGGAGGCGGGCCGCACGCCCGAGTTCATGGCCGGCTACATCCACGTCGTGGACTTCACCGACCCCGCGAACCCCGAAGAGGTGGCCCGCTACGAGGTGCCCGAAGCGGGCTCGCACAACATGTGGATCGAGGACGACCGCCTGTACGCCGCGTTCTACCAGGGGGGGCTGCGGGTGGTGGACATCTCCGGCGAGCTCAAGGGGAATCTCTACCACCAGGGGCGCGAGATCGCGGTGTACAAGGCGTACGATCCCGACGGGGTGGTGGCGAACGCCCCGTTCACGTGGGGACCCCAGATGCACAAGGGGAACCTCTTCTTTTCGGAGTACTTCTCGGGTATGTGGGCGGTGAAGCTGGAGCCGCGGCGCGCGCTGGTTCCGTGAGGGAGCGCACGCGGCTGGCAGCCCGTGGACAAAATCCCCCCGGCCTTGTCCACGGACTGCTGGCGTTCACGGTCGCCCTGGCCGCCGGATTGCCGGCGCAGGCCGCCTCGCAGTCCTACTGGGCCTATGTGGCCGCCGAGTCCGAAGACGAAGTCGCCCTGCTGCGCTACGACGCGGGCGGCGACCTGACCGTCGAGAAGACGATCGCCGCCGGATGGCTCGCGGCCGAGATCGAGGCGCCCCACGGCCTCGCCGTGGATCCCGGCGGCGAGCACTGGTACCTCACGCTGGGACACGGCTTCCCCAACGGCCGCCTCGTCAAGTACG
>JAPPNM010000107.1 GCA_028873825.1 Gemmatimonadota bacterium
TATAATAACATTTTGGAGTGTCATCAAATCAACATAATCTGGTTCCGCCCGAACTTGGCGAGTTGCCGGGTCTTCGGCACCTCCACCTCGACCAGAATGATCTGACGGGGGCAATTCCGCGCGAACTGGGCGATCTCTCCAATCTTGTGAGGCTTTCGCTTACCAACAACGATCTCTCCGGCAACATCCCTTCGAGCCTCGGCCGCCTGCGGCGGCTACATCGCCTGGAGGTTAGCCACAACCCGAAGCTGGCGGGGACGATTCCATCGAGTTTCACCGACCTCACCGAGTTGTGGGTCTTCTACACTGGCGGAACCGGACTGTCCGGTCCCGACGATTCCACCTTCCTCGACTGGCTCGGGGGGATCATGCTCTTGCGGGTGAAGATCTGCGGGCGTGAGGGCCTGGCCGCCTATCTCGTCCAGTCCACCCAGTCGCGAGAGTATCCGGTCCCCCTGGTCGCCGAGAAACAGGCGTTGCTGCGGGTCTTCGTGACCGCGACCAGGGAGACCGACGAGGAGATTCCGCCGGTGCGGGCTCTCTTCTACAGGGACGGATCGGAGACGTACGCGGTGACCATCCCCGGCAAGTCCGTCGTCATTCCGACCGAGATCGACGAGGGCTCGCTCGAGAAGTCGTCCAACGTCACCATTCCGGATACGGTCCTGCATCCCGGACTCGAGATGGTGATCGAGATCGATCCTGAGGACACGCTGGACGATGACCTTCTCGTCACCAGGCGCATTCCCGAAGAGGGTCGGCTGGCGCTGGAAGTTCACTCCATGCCCGACTTCGAGCTGACCTTCGTCCCCTTCCTCTGGGAGGAGGATCCGGACTCCGCGGTCCTGGAGGCGACCGGGGCGATGGCGGATGACGAGGAAGAACACGAACTGCTCCACGACACGTACGACCTGCTGCCGGTGGAGGGGCTGAGCGTGTCGGAGCACGACCCCGTCGTAAGTTCGTCGAATGTGCACATCCACCTGCTGCACCAAACCTATGCGATCCGGGCCATGGAGGGTGGATCCGGCTATTGGATGGGGTTGATGGCCGGAAAGGTCTTGGGCGGGCGTGGGGTCGCCCTCCTGGCCAGAAAGGTCAGCTTCTCGGTCCTCGACTCCTGGGTGATGGCGCATGAGCTCGGTCACAACCTGTATTCGCTGCACGCTCAGGGCTGCGGGACTCTCCCGAATACGGTCGATCCCAACTATCCGTACCTGGACGGCGAGATCGGGGTGTGGGGATACGACCATCGCACCGGGAAGGTGGTGCAACCTTCCACATCCGATTTCATGAGCTACTGCGACCCGAGATGGGTCAGCGACTACTTCTCCTCCAACATGACGCGCTTTCGGGCGAACGGGGCCGTTATCCCCGGAGACCCCACCATGGAACGCCGTGGTCTTCTGGTCTGGGGTGGCGTGGACGACGAGGGAGTGCCTTCGCTGGAACCGGCCGTGGTGGTCGATGCCCCGCCCAGCGGACCGCGCGGGCCCGGTCCCTACACGTTGACCGGGACGGACGCGGCCGGCGGCCGGCGCTTCTCGTTCTCGTTCGACATGGAGGAGGTCGCCGACGCGGAGGGGGAGGTCGCCCAATTCGCCTTCATCCTCCCGGTCGAGCCCGGATGGGCGGGCTCGCTGGCTAGCATCACGCTGACGGCACCGGACGGGTCGGCCACGCTGGACGGAGAGACCGACGTCCCGATGGCGATCATCCGGGACGTCCGGAGCGGGCAGGTACGGGCGTTCCTGCGCGGCCTGTCCGAGCGCCCGGCGCCGTCGGCCGGGTTCGAAGCGTACTGGAGCCGGGGGATTCCGGACCGGGAGGCGTGGGAGCGGTAGCTCCGCCTGCTCGCTCGACATCGTGTCCGCAGATCCCGCGCGATCCGCGACCGTTGGGGAGGTTGACATGCAAGCCCATGCTTGCGTATCGTGGGTCATGTGGACATCTATCGCGCGATCGCCGACCCAACCCGGCGGGCCATCCTGGACGAGCTCGCGGATCGCTCGGGTCAATCGCTATTCGAGCTCCGTGCGCGCCTCGTCATGAAACACGGCATCGACTCCTCGCGCCAAGCGGTCTCGCAACACCTGGACGTGCTGGAAACGGCCGGGCTCGTTCGCACCAGGCGCGAGGGGAGGTCGAAGCTCCACTGGCTCGTCGGCGCCCCGCTGAAGGCGATCGGTGAAAGGTGGCCCGTCTCGACCGACGAGGACACTCCGCACTCATCGGACGAGGACATCGAGAAATGAGAATCCACCTGACCAGCGTCGTCGTGGACGACCAGCGGAAGGCGCTTCGCTTCTACACGGAAAAGCTCGGCTTTCGGGTGAAGCACAACATCCCCATGGGAGAGCACGCCTGGATCACCGTGGTGTCCACCGAAGCTCCCGAGGGGACGGAGCTGCTGCTCGAGCCCGACGGCCACCCCGCAGTCCGTCCGTTCAAGGCGGCGCTCATGGAGGACGGAATCCCCAGCGCCTCCTTCGCAGTCGATGACGTCAAGGCCGAGCACGACCGTCTCGTGGGCAAGGGCGTGCGGTTCGTGCAGCCGCCGACGGACTTGGGGACCGTCGTCACCGCGGTCTTCGACGACACTTGCGGCAGCCTGATCCAGATTACGGAAGAGAAGCAGCAGGGAGGAACATGATGCTCAGGAACATCCTCGCCGCCGTCGTCGGCTACATTGCGATCGTCGCCGCGCTCTTCGCACTCTCGTCGCTTCTATGGCTGACGCTGGGGCCCTCGCACGCCTTCCAGCCGGGTACGTGGGAGGTGGCCGGCGGCTGGGTGCTCGGCTCCATCGTGATCGGGCTCGCAGGGGCGTACGCCGGCGGACGAGTCTGTGCCGGGTTGGCGCACGACGCCACGGGCGCCACGATTCTGATTGGGATCGTGATCGTGCTCGGAGCGGTGTCGGTCCTGATGCCGGCGGAGGTGGCGGTGGGTCCGCGCCCCGACGACGTGTCGATGATCGAGGCGACCGCGAGCGCGCGCCAGCCGGCATGGCTCAGATGGCTCAACCCGCTGATCGGCGTCGCGGGCGTCTGGCTCGGATCGCGGAGGTTGCGCGCGTAGGCGTTCGTTCCCCGGGTGCCGGAGGCATCACCGCCACCTCCCCCCACTCCTCATAAGAAGGGTGGCGATCCGGCTACTCCTCCTCGAACCCCTGACTTCCTAACCCGAGGCGACCCCGCCGATAGATGTCCCTCCGGTGCCCGACCTTGAGGATGACGATCACCAGCCGACGTCGGGAGACGCTGTAGAGGATCCGGTATCGTCCGACCCGCACGCGGTAGACATCGTCGTATCCCGTCAGCTTTCTCGCCCCCTGCGGAAACGGGTCCTCCGCCAGGAGAAGCATCTTGCGGACCACGCGCTTCTGATCGCCCCGCGGAAGTCTGCGCAGCTGCTTCTCCGCCGTGCGGGAGACCTCGACCTCATGGGGTCCCATCGAGCTGAAGCTCCCGGATCACATCGGCCAGCGGCCGAGTGGGCTCGTGTCGAATTCGCTTGAGATCGTCAATGTCCTGAAGCTCTTCGAGTCGATCCAGCAGGGCCTCCTGGACGAAGTGACTCACGACCAGTCCCCGGGACTTGCAGAACTGGACGACCGCCCGCTTCAGGGCCTCGTCCACCCTGACGTTGATCTGCACCTTCCCCATCTCGTTCTCCTAGGTTGGCGGCTTCGGCGAAGATCAATGCTAGCAGTTGCTATACAACGAGACAACTAGTGTCATGTCACGCGTGGTATGTCGTAAGACGGTGCGGCGGGTGCTGAACTGAAAAGGCGCCATCAGACCGTGGCGGCGCGTCGGCAGGGTGATCCCGCCGCGGCGCAATCCCGACTTCGCGGCGGGGATGGAGCGGGTGCTCGACTGACATGACTCCAGGCAGGGAGCGGAGTCGATCGAGCCGAGGCGTCCCAATCGAGCATACGGCTGTCCCATGATTTGCCGCGGCGGCGGGACGCCTCGGCCCGCATGGATGCGCTCCGGGAACGGCTGCCCGCCGTCGGGACCGACCGGATCGTCCAGTGGATAAGGGAAGGCCGGGAGCGACGCCTGCCGTGATCGTCACGCCGGACGCGTCGGTTCTTCTCAAGTGGGTTCTTCCGGGCGACGACGGGCAGGATACGGACGGGGCGCTCGCGCTGCGCGACAAGGCGGTGGCAGGGACCCTCGATCTGGTCGTCCCCCAGCTATGGATCTACGAGGTGGGCAACACGCTGGCGAGGCGCTTTCCCGATGACGCGGTGGAGTTGCTGGCGTCTCTGGCGGACTTCGGCCTGACCGAGGCGAAGCTGGGCTCAAGGTGGAGAACTCGCGCCGTGTCCCTGTCGGTGACCTACGGAGTCGCGTTCTACGATGCGGCGTACCACGCCGTGGCGCTCGGCCTCGGCGGCGTCTTCGTCACCGCGGATGAGCGGTACGTCGGCGCGCCTCGGAAGCCGGGGGGATCTCGTCGTTGCGGCGCTGGGGGCGCCAATGACGGATCGAGCGAGCTACTCGCGCCGGGGCCGTGCCGACGGCGGCGACTAATCGGACCGGATCGCGGGAATCGTGGGATTCGTCCGAATGCCCTCGCGAGGGCGGAGGATCCGTCGTAACGGACTGTCGCGCGCGCAAGCGGGGGCGCGCCACCGGGTCGCGGGAGCCGCCTTCTCCCCTCGGACTGTCGCGCGCGGAAGCGGGGCGCGAGCGGCGAGCAGAATGGGTCCGACAAGACGGCTTTCGTGACCGCAGCGTGTCCGTTCGGAACGCTATCGCTTGCCGCCCGCCCGCCCGCCCGCAAGATTGGAGGCCGAACTTCGCAGCGGAGACCCCGTCCGGCAGAGCCATGAACAAATCCACCTCCGTCCCCCGGCTTCCGGTTCTCGCGCCGGGCGCTTCCACGCTCGCGCGGATCAGCGGAACCCGGCGCCTCGCCGCTCTCGGTGCTCGGGCGGCTTTGTCCGCGGACCGCTAGCCGCATGCTGTACGGGATCTACGGCAGTCACACCCCGGAAACCTGTCCCGTCTTCGTTCCGAAGTACGCCCGCGTATTCGTGAGGATCTCCGAAATCGACCCGGAACGGCTCGCCGGGAGGTACGGCATCCGCCGGATCGAGGCGCGGTATCATTCGGCGCTGGAACATACCTTCCTCTGGGTCGTCGAAGCGGACGATCCGCACGCGATCGAACGATTCGCCGTCGACACCGGCCTCGCCTCGTTCAACACGCTCGAGATCGTCCCGGTTCGCACCTTCGCCGAGACGGTGGAGGGTCTGAAGCGAAGGCATCGCCTCGGAGGGGGGCAGGCGGTCCCTCATTCGCCGGGGGCGGAGCCGCCCGAGCGAAGCCAGGAGCCCGGGAGGGAATACGAATGAGTGATTCCCGCCGCACCCTAATCTCCCGCACCGTCGAGATCTTCGACGCCTCGCGGGACGCCCTCTTCGCCGCCCTCGACGGAATCTCGCAGGAGGACTTCGACTGGGACCCCGCCCCGGGCTCGCGCGGGATCGGCAGGATGTGCCGCCACATGTACCGCGTGGACGTCTGGTTCCTGAAACGGCTGGGGATCGAGCCCGCGACCGGCCGCGACGCGCCGGGTCCGGTAGGCGAGATCGCCGGGCGGATGCGCGCCGTCCAGGAGCAGGTCGTCGCGGAGGTGGAGGGGTGCGAGAGCGACGCAGATCTCATGGCCGAGCGGACCTCGCTCGACGGCGAGACCGGGGCGCGGATGGGGGTGGACGTCGTGCACATGGCCCAGCACTACCTATACCACCTGGCCCAGATCACGTACGTGCGCCGGATGCGCGACCGCGAGTGGAAGGCGCCGCTGGACGAGTGGGAGCGCGCCACGCACGTAATCGGGGACGTGGTGCTGGCTTAGCGGCAAGCGGGGGCGCGGCGGCGTGGGAGGTGGGGGAGGCCGTCCGCCGGATACCGGCAGCTTCGCGGCTTGGCGGCGGGGCTGCGGGACATGACAACTGCAAGTGACATAAAGCAGTGTATGGTTGATTGACATTGCCGGCTGTCCCCGGAGCTGACCGATTCCGACATGGCGGCGTCCCATGGGTTGGACCATCTTGTAGAGATCGGCGGGAACCCCAGCGAAGGCGGGTGGATGAGAATTCGGCCATCGCGGTACCGCGTATGGCGGGTCAGCCATCTCGCACTGTCCGTCGTGGTAGTGGTCGTTGCCCGGGTTCTCGACCTGCCGCCTGCCGAGGGGCAGTCTTTCTGGTCCACCATCGTTGCCTTCGTCCAGGAGTACGGATGGTGGGTCATTCTCCTCGGCATCTTCGCAGGAGAGGGCGGAATCATGTGGATCGATTCAAAAGAAACAACGACTGTGACCAACGCCCTCAACGCGATCCTGGGGGAGTTTCGGGACGAGGTGTTCGGCGACGCTACGGGACAGGAGGGAGACCACAGGGTCACGCTGTTCCAGTACCGGAGGACTTGCTGGAGGGCAATCTGGCAACGGGCAAGGCCGCCGTGGGGCGGATGGCTGGTTCCGGTCGCCCGGCCGGGTCGATCCTCGCAGCGATCCCATTCCGTGTTCCGCACACCGGATCATCCCAGCAGGCTCGAGGGAATCGCGGGGAAGGCATGGGGGGCCAACAGCAAGGCGCACGGTGTTTTCGACTTGCCCGACCTGTCGGAGGTCGGGAATCCGAAGGGGAACCCGCTCGTAGCAGAATACGCGAAGCTGAGCCATATCTCACCGCGGTGGGTGCGGAGGCGCTCCAGGAGGAAGAGGCTGCTGGCCCGATCCATCATGGGGTTCACGGTCGAACAGCCGGACGGCACGGCGTGGGGCGTACTTGTCCTGGACAGCAGGGATCCCCATATCAACGGCGAGAGAATCGCGAAGGAGTTTCGAGACCTATGGAGAAAATCGCTGAGGCACATGGTGGCGGAGCTGTAAGAGGCCGCTGGACGGACATCGATCCCACCAAGTACGACGAGGCCCACGAGGTCCAGGGGCTCGAGCTCGATGCCGGCTCCTTCATCTCGCCCTACGACGTGCCGGACGGAGTGCGGCTGCTCGTCACGGCCCAACAGGGCTTCCGGATCCAGCTCCGCTACCTCACGGACCAGGAGAAGATCGAGTTGACGGAGACGGAGCTTCCCGAGATTCACTTCGGTCTGGGCTGCCACTCAAGCCGCCTGGTGTCACTTGACGTCGCCGCCGCTACGGGGTTTCCAGAGTGGGAAACGGTCGAGTCTGTGCTCTCCAAGCTGACCAGCCAGAGGAACCAGATCAACCATTTCGTCGCGCGAACCGTCTTGCGCGACCTGTGGTCCCAACTGGCCGAACAGATCCAGGAGGTCAAGGCGGGCTGAGCCTTCGGCGCCCCGGTCCGCTCCTGACGTTCCATGTGTTCGTCGGCTCGATGCGGGCGCGGAGTCTCCCCGTTTCCTCAAGGTAGCGGGTGCGCGGCGGCCTCCGCGCCGCCGGACGACGCGGACGACCCCGCCACCCTACCGCCCGCCCCCCCGCCGCGTGTACAGCAGCAGCACCCCGTTCGCCCCCCGGTCGCCGTACAGGAACCCGGCCTCCAGAGGCGTGACAAGCTGGAACCGGCGGATGTCCTGCGGGGCGAGCTCCTTGAGAAAGAACATGGGTTCCGGCAGCGGACCGTCGTTGAGGCGAACCTCGACCATGTTGCAGGCGTTGGCCATGCGCCCGCCGCGGCGGCGCTGGATCTCGATGCACAGACCCTCCCGCAGTAGGCCGAAGGCGTCGGGAACCCACACGTTCCTGACCGACAGGCCCGGCATCCGCGACGCCCGGACCAGCGAGGCCAGATCGGCGACCCGGGGAAGCGCCGAGTCCACCTGCGCCTCGGTGAGCCCGGAGAAGCGCGTTCCGGGCGTCGTGTAGACGGGGTCGCCCCTCCGGCCCGTGACCGTGAGGGGCTCCATGACGACGGCTTCGGTCGCGAGCGGGATCTCGAGCCCCAAGGCCTCCCTGCTGAACGCGGTCAGCGAGTCGGTGCGCGAGGCGTAGCCCAGCCGGTCGGTGCGGACGACCTGTATCCCGGGAGGGACTTCCGTGAAGGCGAACCTGCCCGCCGAGTCGGTGAGCATGTCGCGGCCGGTGCCCAGGAGCCGCACCCTGGCGCCTCGCAGCGGCGCGCGCGTCAGGTGGTCCAGGACGGTGCCAGCGATGCTGACCGGGTCGGCGATCCGAATTGCAATGTCCAGGATCCGGGGGCCGGCCGGCGCGATCTCGCGGTGGCCGGTCTCGCTCGTGCCGAAGAAGGCCGTGACCGAGATGTCCGGCGAGCCGTCCAGGTTGCAGAGCCGGTATTCGCCCGAATCGCCGGTTCGCACCTCCGCCACTTCGCGCCACCGCGCCGGCAGTCCCCCGCGCCGCGCGAAGGCGGTGACCTTCGCACCGGGAAGGGGGACGCCGGTGATGGAGTCGGTGACGGTCCCGCCGACGGAGGTGTCGCCCTCGCCTTCCTCGACCGAGCACCGGATGCCCAGGATCGTCTCCCGCGACGG
This sequence comes from Gemmatimonadota bacterium, assembly GCA_028873825.1. Classification (GTDB taxonomy): domain Bacteria; phylum Gemmatimonadota; class Gemmatimonadetes; order Longimicrobiales; family Gaopeijiaceae; genus Bin94. The sequence goes on from JAPPNM010000107.1 coordinate 8,505, forward strand.
GACGGCGAGACGGACCTCGGAGACCGACCCGGCGGTGACGACGACGGTCCGGTGGCCGCCGCCGACCCCGAGCGTGCCCAGGCGGGGGTGGAAGAACGTCACCGCGTGTTCTCCCGCAGGGACGTCCTCGATCCGAAAGCGCCCCTCTTCGTCGGTCTCCGTCATGGCGGTGGTCCCGATCACCGCCACCGTCGCGGCGGGCAGGGGAACGCCCGCGGTGCTGTCGTAGACGAGCCCGGCCAGCGTCCCGGCGGGGCCGTCCGGGTCCTGGGCGAGGAGGGGCGGGTGCGGCGAGGCGAAGGCGAGCAGGGCGGCCGCCGCGGACAGGACCCGCCCGGCACTTCGGTGAAACGGGCGCCGCTCGCCGGCGCGAGTCTCGGTCCGCTCGCCGGCCGCTCCCGGCCATGGGAGATTCGAGCGGCGACGCGTCCGCGCCGGACCGCTCCGCTCGGGCTGTCCGCACTGTAAAGCCAACATTACATCATGTACGGTAAAGTATACATTGTTACGCATCGGAGCGCCCGGCGGACTCCCCCGGCGGGCGGTTCGGCGGTCGCCTCCGGGCATCGTGTCGATGCGGCCCCCCAAGCGCGGCACCGCGGCCCGGGTTCGACGAGCCGGCGGAGCCTCCGGCCCCGAACCGGCGACCCGCATTCAGACTATATTGGTGGGCCGACCGGAGCGAGAGCCGGTGGGCCGGCCCGTGCGGGCCGGTTCCACCCTGGCATGGAGGCAGGCTGTGGCTGGACACAGCAAATGGGCGCAGATAAAGCGGAAGAAGGCGGTCAACGACCGGAAGCGCGGCCAGATGTTCACCAAGCTCATCCGCGAACTGACGGTTGCGGCGCGGGGGGGCGGGGGAGACCCGAACTTCAACCCCCGCCTGAGGCTCGCGGTGGACACGGCCAAGGCCGCCAACATGCCCCAGGAGAACATCGACCGGGCCGTCAAGCGCGGCACCGGCGAGCTGGAGGGCGTGACCTACGAGGAAGTCGTCTACGAGGGCTACGGGCCGGGCGGCGTGGCGCTGTACATCCGGACGCTGACCGACAACCAGAAGCGCACCGTGGCGGAGGTGCGCCACATCCTGGACAAGAACGGGGGCAATCTCGGCACGGCCGGGTCGGTGGCGTGGCAGTTCGACCGCAAGGGGATAATCACCGTCGACGCAGCCGGGCCGGACGCGGACGCGGTCTTCGAAGCCGCGGCCGAGGCGGGCGCCGAAGACGTGGAGAGCCGGAGGGGGGAGCACACGGTGACGACCGGGGCGGCCGACCTGCACGAGATTCGGCAGGCGCTGGTGGCCGCGGGGCTTCCCGTAACCTCGGCGGAGACGGCGATGGTTGCGAAGAACGAGGTCCGGGTGGGAGGACGCGAGGGGGAGCGGGTTCTCAAGCTGCTCCACCTGCTCGACGACCACGACGACGTCCAGCAGGTGCACTCCAACGCCGACATCGACGAGTCGGTTCTGGCGGGGGCGCCGTGACCGACGGCAGCGGCGGCGAAGACCGCGCGCGCGTCCTGCTGGGCATCGATCCCGGCACCGCGGCCACGGGCTTCGGCGCCGTCGCCGTGGGTCCGCGCCGCCGGGCGGAGCTGGTGGAGTGCGGGGTGATCCGCACTTCGCCCGGGGCGCCTCTGCAGGAACGCCTGCTGGAGATTCACGAGGAGGTGGGCGGGCTCATCAAGCGTTTTTCGCCGGCGGCGATGCCGCTGGAGTCGGCGTTCCACGGCAGAAACGCGCGGAGCGCGCTGACGCTGGGCCAGGCCCGGGGCGCGATCATCGTGGCCGCGGCGCGGCGGGGGGTGGAGGTGGCGGAGTATGCGCCGCGCGCCATCAAGAAGGCGGTGGCGGGGACGGGGGCCGCGACGAAGGACCAGGTCGCGTACATGGTCCGCCGGCACCTGCGCCTGCGAACCGATCCAAGGCCGAGCGACGCGGCCGACGCCGTCGCGGCCGCCCTCTGCCACGCCTTCACGGGACCGGCCCTTCCCGCGCCGGCGTCGTCGTGATCAGCCGGGTGAGGGGCCGCCTGGTGAGCGTCGACACCGACCGCGTCGAAGTCGGCGCGGCCAGCGGGATCGTATACGGGATTCACGTCCCGCTCTCCGTCTTCCGCCGCCTTCCGCCGCCGGGCGCCGAACTGGAGCTCCTCACCGCGTACGTCGTGCAGGACGACGCGCCCGTCCTCTACGGCTTCCTCGAAGAGCACGAACGGGCCCTCTTCCACCGGCTCCTGCGCGTCCACACGGTGGGCCCGCGGCTGGCGCTGGGCATGCTGAGCGCCTATCGCGCGGGGCGTCTGGCCCGCGCCATCGCCGAGAAGGACGCGCGCGCGCTCATGCGGGTGAGCGGCCTGGGCAGGAAGACGGCCGAGCGGGTGATAGTCGACCTGGCGGACAAGGTGGAGGACATCGCGGCGGCCGAGGGACGGACGGGCCCCGAGGCCGGGCGGGCGGCCGAGGCCGTGGCGGCGCTCACGGGGCTGGGGTATTCCTTCGCGGAGGCCGACGCCGCGGTGCGCGATACCGCCGGGGACGGAGGCGCGGAGACCAGCGAGGAGATCGTCCGCCGTGTTCTTGCCCGGCGGACTCCGCGGAAGCGCTGACGGCACCGTTGTGAAGCGCACCGAGATCACGACTCCGGAGGTCCTCCCCGACGAGCGCGGCTCCGAGAGATCGTTGCGGCCTAAGCGCCTGTCCGAGTTCATCGGCCAGGAGCGGCTGAAGGAGTCGCTGCACATAGCGATAGAGGCGGCCACGGCCCGGCGGGAACCGCTCGACCACATCCTCTTCCATGGGCCGCCGGGGCTTGGCAAGACCACGCTCGCCATGCTCCTGGCGCGAGAGATGGGGGTGAACTTCGCGACCACGTCGGGGCCGGTGCTCGAAAAGCCGGCCGACCTGGTGGGCGCGCTCACCAACCTGCGCGAGGGCGACATCCTCTTCATCGACGAGATTCACCGGCTGCGGCCCGTGATCGAGGAGTTCCTCTACCCGGCCATGGAGGACTTCCGGATCGAGGTGCGCCTTTCGGAAGGGCCGCGCGCGCAGACCATGACGATGGCGGTCGAGTCCTTCACCCTGGTGGGCGCCACGACGCGGTTCGGCCTCCTCACGGCTCCCATGCGGGCCCGCTTCGGGATCATCGAACGGCTCGACTTCTACCCGGCGCGCGACCTCGCGGTGATCGTCGGGCGCAGCGCCGAGGTGCTGGGCGTCGAGGCGACGGCGGCGGGTGCGCGCGAGCTGGCGACCCGCGCGCGGGGAACGCCCCGGGTGGCCAACCGGCTTCTGCGCCGGGTGCGCGACTTCGCCGAGGTGCGGGCCGAGGGAGTGCTCGAGGCCGACGTGGTGCGGCGGGCGCTCGAGCTGCTGAACGTGGACGAACACGGTCTGGACGCGATGGACAAGCGCATCCTCGTCACGGTGATCGACAAGTTCGAGGGCGGCCCGGTCGGGCTGAACTCGCTGGCCGTCGCCCTGGGCGAGGACGCGGGCACCATCGAGGAGGTGTACGAGCCCTTTCTCATCCGGCAGGGCCTGATCATGCGGGGTCCGCGGGGCAGGGTCGCGACCGCCGAGGCCTACAGGCGCTGCGGACGGCCCGTGCCCGAAGGGGAAGGCGCGTCCGGGACGGCGCCCGCCGGCAAGCAGCCCGATCTCTTCGGGCGAGCGCGGGACGGCGAGCGCGATCCGCGGTGAGGACCGGCGCCGGGCCCGGGAGCGCCGGAGCGCCGTCCGGCGCCGCCCCGAAGACCGCGGACTTCGACTACGAGCTGCCTCCGGGCCGGATCGCCCGCTATCCGGCGGGGCGCCGCTCCGACTCGCGCCTGCTGGTGCTGAGCCGCTCCACCGGAGAGATCCGGCACCGCCGGTTCCGGGATCTCCCCGGGCTTCTGGATCCCCGCGACCTGCTCGTCGTCAACGACACCCGGGTCTTCCCGGCCCGGCTGCTGGGGCGGAAGCCGACGGGCGCGGCAGCCGAGGTGCTGCTGCTGAGGCCCGCGCCGGGCGGCGGAGAGCGGGTCTGGGAGGCGCTCGTCCGCCCGGGGAGGAAGCTGAAGCCGGGCCGCCTGGTCGTCGTCGCGCCGGAACTTTCGGTGCGCGTCTTGGACGCCTGCCCGGACGGTCGCAGGATCGTGCGCGTCGAGGGCCCCCTCGGAGTGCGCGAAGCGCTGGACCGCTTCGGGCGGCTGCCGCTGCCGCCCTATCTGGGACGGGCCGACGAGCCCCTGGACCGCGACCGCTACCAGACCGTCTACGCGCGGAACGAGGGCTGGGTGGCGGCGCCCACGGCGGGGCTGCACTTCACGCCCGAGCTGCTTGCGGAAGTCGACGAGCGCGGGGTTGCCAGAACCGCCCTGACGCTGCACGTGGGCACTGCGACCTTCCGCCCCGTCGACGCCTGGGACCCGGCCGCGCACACCATGGACAGCGAGCGCTACGAAGTGCCCGGGCGGGCGGCCGAGGCGTACCGGCGGTGCCGCGAGCGGGGAGGACGCGTGTGGGCGGTGGGCACCACGGTGGTGCGGGCGCTGGAGAGCGCCGCCGAAGGCCGCGGCCGGATCCGCCGGGGACCCGGGACCACCGACCTGTTCATCCGGCCGCCCCACAGCTTCCGCACGGTGGACTGCCTGATCACCAACTTCCACCTCCCGCGCTCCACCCTGCTCATGCTGGTGGCGGCCTTCGCCGGCCTGCGCGCGGTGCGCCGCGCCTACGCGACGGCGATCGGCGCCGACTACCGGTTCTATTCGTACGGCGACGCCATGGCGGCGGTCCCGTGACCGGAGTGGCCGGCGGTTCGCGCTTCGTCCTCGACGCGGTCGAGGGTCGGGCCCGCGCGGGACGCCTGATCCTGTCCGGCGGCGTGGTCGAGACGCCCGCCTTCATGCCCGTCGGGACGGCGGGCGCCGTCAAGTGCGTGTCCCCCGAGGAGCTCGGCGACGCGGGCGCGTCGATGATTCTGGCCAACGCCTACCACCTCTACCTGCGTCCGGGGGCGGAGGTCGTGGGAGCTCTGGGAGGCCTGCACGCCTTCATGCGCTGGCCGGGGCCGATCCTCACCGACTCGGGCGGCTACCAAGTCTTCTCACTGGCCTCCGCCCGCGACATCGACGACGACGGCGTCACCTTCCGCAGCCACATCGACGGGAGCAGCCACCGCTTCACCCCCGAGGCCGTGATGGATGTCCAGCGGCGGCTGGGAGCGGACGTGATCATGGCCTTCGACGAATGCGCGCCGGGCGGCACCACGCGCGAACGGGCGGCCCTCGCCAACCGCCGGACGGCGGCGTGGCTGGAGCGGTGCCGGGCCCGCTTCGAGGCCACCCGCGGCGACGCGCGCCGGCCGCAGGCCCTCTTCCCCGTCCTCCAGGGCAACGTGTACGACGACCTTCGGGCCGAGCAGCTCGAGGCGGCGCTGGCGCTGGGAGACTGGCCCGGCTTCGGGATCGGCGGCCTGTCGGTGGGAGAGGCCAAGACGGACATGTGGCGCACGCTGGAGCTTCTTGACGACATGGTGCCCAGCGGCCGTCCGCGCTACCTGATGGGGGTGGGCTATCCGGACGACCTACTGGAGTCGATCCTGCGCGGCTGCGACATGTTCGACTGCGTTGCGCCGACCCGCAACGCCCGCCACGGGACGGCGTGGACCCGGGACGAGGGCCAGATCAACCTCAAGGGCGCGCGCTTCCGCCTCGACGGGGGCCCCATCGACCCCGCCTGCGACTGCTACGCCTGCAGGGGATACGACCGCGCCTACGTCCGTCACCTGCTCGTGCTCGGGGAGCGCTTCGGCCACCGCCTCGTCTCCATCCACAACCTGCGCTTCCTGCTGAGCCTGGCCCGCGCCTCCCGGCGGCGCATCCGTGACGGTACCTTTACCGGATGGGTCCGCCGCTGGCTCGAACGCTACCGCGCCGCCCGGACCCTCCGCTCCGCCCCCTGATCCACAGACGCCCAGGAACGCAGACCCGTGTCACTCCTCGCCAGCCTCGCCACGACCGCGGCAGCCTCCCCGCCACCCCCGCTCGTTCCCCGCGAGGGCGGGAATTCGGCGATGGTCCTGATGTCTCAGCTCGTGCTGATAGTCGGGATCTTCTACTTCCTCCTCATCCGGCCGCAGCGCAAGGAGCGGCAGCGTCACCAGGAGATGCTGGGCAAGCTGTCCCGCGGCGACCAAGTCATGACGAACGGCGGCATCCTCGGGGTGATCATCCACGCCACGGACCGGGCGCTCACGATCAGGACGGGCGAGAACACGCGCATCGTGGTGGACCGGGGGCACATCGCCCGCAAGATCGAGGCGGAATAGGGGCGGGGCGGGGTGGCGCTTCTCGAAATCCGGCTGTTGGGGGCGAAGGTCCTCCGGGAGAAGGCGCCGCCGGTGGAGGCGGTGACCGGCGAGACCCGCCGGCTCATCCGGGACATGTTCGACACCATGTACGACGCGGAGGGGATCGGCCTAGCGGCGCCGCAGGTGGGGGTGTCGGAGCGCGTCCTAGTCGTGGACGTTCCGGACGGGGACGACGCGCGGCACGTCCACGCGCTCGTCAACCCGGTCATCGTCGAGTCCGGCAGGGAGACCGACAAGGCGACCGAGGGGTGTCTCAGCCTCCCCGGGCTGGAAGAGACGGTGGTCCGTCCGGTTCGGGTGACCGTGGAGGGGCTCGATCCCGGCGGCGAGCCCGTGCGGATCGAGGCGGAGGGGCTCCTGGCGCGGGCGTTGCAGCACGAGGTCGACCACCTCGACGGGATCCTCTTCATCGACCGGCTGTCGCCTCTGAAGCGCAGCATGCTGCTGAGCAAGTGGCGGAAGAGCAGCAGCGCCGCGCGGTGAGCCGGCCGGTAGGGCCGCCGTTCGCGCCGCGGCGCGCCGGGCCCGTCCCGCCCGCGCGGACGCTTGGCCGGCGCCTCGCCGCTCTCGGTGCTCGGGCGGCTTTGTCCACGGACCGCTAGCTGCCGTGCGCGTCCTCTTCTGGGGCACGCCGGAGTTCGCCCTGCCCTCGCTGCGGGCCGTAGCCCGCTCCGGCCGGGAGATCGCCGCGGTCGTCACGCGTCCCGACCGCCCCCGGGGCCGCGGCAGGAAGCCGGCGCCGTCGCCCGTCCGCAGCTTCGCCGAGGCGCGCGGCTACCGGGTGCTGACCCCGGAGAGGCCGCGCGACGAAGCGTTCGTCGAGGCGGTGCGCGGAATCGCTGCGGACGTCTCCGTCGTGGTCGCCTACGGCCACATCCTGTCCCCCGCCCTGCTGGACGCCCCCGCGCTGGGGTCGCTCAACGTGCATGCGTCGCTGCTGCCCGAGCTGCGCGGCGCGGCTCCGATCAACTGGGCGATCGCCCGGGGCCACGAGGTCACGGGAGTGACGGTCATGCGCATGACGGCGGGGATGGACGCGGGGCCGGTCCTCGCCCGCGAGGCGGTTCCCATCGGCGACGCCGACACGGCCGCAATCCTGTCGGCCCGCCTCTCCGAACTCGGCGCGAAGGTGCTGGCCGCAACCCTGGCGGGGCTCGAGGTGGGGGAGGTAGCCGAGGCGGAGCAGGATCACGCGGCCGCCACCTTCGCACCCAAGGTGAACCGCGCGGCGGCGCGCATCGACTGGACGCGGGACGCGCGCTCGGTTGCGTGCCTGATTCGGGGAATGGACGACGTGCCGGGAGCGTGGAGCGTGCTGAACGGCCGGCCGATGAAGCTCTTCGTCCCGGAGGTGTTGGCGGGGGCCGGCGGCGCGAACCGGGCGGCCGGTCCCGGCCGGGTCGTTTCGGCGGACTCCCGGGAGGGGCTCGCGGTGGCTGCGGGCGGCGGTGCGGTGCGCATCGGCGAAGTGCAGCCGGCCGGCAAGCGCCGCATGGCGTCGGAGGCGTGGCTGCGCGGTCGCGGGGCGCGCGGTGGCGACCGCTTCGCTTAGCGGTCAGTGGACAAGGCCCCGCGAGCACCGAGGGCGGCGAGCCGCCGGGCCGGCAAGAATGCCGGGGGGACTTTGTCCGCGGGCTGCCTAGGAGGCATGGCTTCGCCGCAGGGCCCGGGCCTGCCCAGGCTGCACGTCGTCGTCGGGGACGAAATCCTCGCCGCGCCCGGCTTTGCCGACCGCCTGGGCGGAGTGGCGGGGGCGGGGGGGAGCCGGCTCGCACTGCACCTTCGCGCGCGAAGCACCGCGCCGGCCCGCCTCTTCGCGGTCGCGTCGCGGCTTGTCGGTCGGGCGCGGGCCCGCGGGACGCTGGTGGTCGTGAACGACCGCCTGGACGTGGCGCTGGGGGCGGGGGCGGGGGGCGTGCAGCTGCGCGAGGACTCCCTGGGACCGGCGGAGGCGCGGGCGGTGCTGGACGCGGCGGCCCGGCCGGGGGGGCGGTTCTTCGTGGGCAGGTCGATCCACTCGCCCAAGCAGGCCGGGGCGCTTGCGGGCAGCGGGGCGGACTGGCTGGTGCTCGGTTCGGTGTATGCCACTTCGTCGCACCCGGAAGGGCGTCCGATCGGACCCGGGGCGGTCGCCGCCGCCGTGAGCGTCGCCGGGGCGCCCGTCCTCGCCATCGGCGGCATCGGGCCGGGCGAAGTCCCCGGGCTGCTCTCCCTGGGGGCGCACGGGGTCGTGGCCAAGAGCGGCGTATGGGGCGGCGGAGACCCGCCGGGAGCCGTCACGCGCTACCTTGAAGTGCTCTATGCGGAGGATTGAACCATGACGACTTCGAGAACCGCGGGCGCGCGCAGGCCGGGCGGAGGCCCGGGGGCGCGGCCCGGAAGGGTGTCGATCGTTCTGAACGGCGAGGCCCGCCCGGTCGAGGCCGGGCTCACCGTGGCGGGACTCCTGCGGAAGCTGGAGCTCGTGCCGGGGACGGTGGTCGTGGAACGCAACCGTGAGATCCTCGGCCGAGACGCCGTCGGGGACACGCCGGTCGAGGAGGGCGACAGGTTCGAACTCGTGCACTTCGTGGGAGGAGGATAGCGGCCGGATGAAGACCAACGAACGGGCCGATCCGGATTTCGCGATCGGAGGCAGGACCTTCGCATCGCGGCTTATCGTGGGGACAGGGAAATACCGCACCAACGCCGAGATGGTCGCGGCCATCCGGGCCAGCGGCGCGGAGATGGCGACCGTCGCGGTGCGCCGGGTGGACCTGGACCGGAGCAGGGAGGAGGGCATCCTGCACCACCTCGACCCCGCGGAGTTCTTCCTCCTGCCCAACACCGCCGGCTGCTACACGACCTCCGACGCGTTGCGCTACGCCCGCCTGGGGCGCGCGGCGGGGCTCAGCGACTGGGTCAAGCTGGAGGTGATCGGCGACGAACGGACGCTGCTCCCGGACAACGCCGCGACGCTGGAGGCGGCCGCCGAACTCGTCGCCGACGGCTTCAAGGTCATGGCCTACACCAACGACGACCTGGTCGCCGCGCTGCGCCTGGAGGACGCGGGGTGCGTCGCGGTCATGCCGCTGGCCAGCCCGATAGGGAGCGGCCTGGGGTTGGTGAACCCCTACTACATCCGCGAGATCAAGCGCCGCCTCACGGTGCCGGTGATCGTGGACGCCGGTGTCGGGACGGCGTCGGACGCCTGCGCGACGATGGAACAGGGAGTGGACGGAGTGCTGATGAACACGGCGATCGCCGCCGCCGAGGACCCGGTGAGGATGGCGCGCGCGATGAAGCTCGCCGTGCGGGCCGGCCGCGACGCGTACCTGGCCGGACGGATGGAGGCCCGGGAGATCGCCGTCCCCTCGTCGCCGCTCGCCGGCATGCTGGATTAGCGGATCGAGGAGGAACCGGCTTGACGGCGGGCCGGGTTGTGGCCGCCTCCATTCTGGACGAAGTGGAGTCCGGCCGCCGCCTCGACGTCGCCTGGGAGGCGTCCGGCGCCCCCCTGTCGCCCGAGCGCGCGTGGATTCGCGCCCTGGCCTACGGAACCGTGCGGTTGCGGGGGAGGATCGACCACGTCCTGTCCCGGTTCAGCGCCCGTCCGCTCGAAGCGCTCGATCCGCCGGTGCGTACCGCCCTCCGCATGGGCGCCTTCCAGATCCTGGGAATGGGCGGCGTGCCCGACTACGCCGCCGTTTCCCAGTCCGTCGAGCAGGTCAAGCGCACCCGCAGCCGTGCCGCCGCGGGCTTGGTCAACGCCGTGTTGCGGCAGGTGGCGCAGGCGCCCGGGGGCCGGTCGGCCTTTCCCGACCCCGAGACGGATCTGGAGGGGTATCTGACGACCTGGGGGTCGCATCCGGGGTGGATCGTGCGCCGGTGGCTCCGGGCCTTCGGGCCCGAAGGCGCCAGGGCTCTGGTCGAGGCGAACAACCGGGAACCGGACGTCTTCCTGCGACCGGTCGGAACGAACGCGGGAGACGCGGCCGCCGTTCTGGGCGCCCGGGGGCTGTGCGCGGACGGTGCGGAGGACAGGCGCGACGGCGACCGGTGGATTCGCCTGCGCCGGGGCGCGAACCCCGCGGAAGCCCTCGAGCTCGTGTCCGGGGTGATCCAGGACCCCGCGGCCTCGCTGGTGGTCGAGTACGCTTCGCCCGAACCCGGCTCCCTGGTGGCCGATCTCTGCGCGGCTCCGGGAGGCAAGGCGCTGGCGCTGAGCGGGATCGCGGGGAGGGTCGTCGCCGCCGACATCTCCCCGCGGCGTCTCGCCCGAGTCGCGGAGGGCTGGCGCGGACTGTCGGGCCACGGGTGCGCGCCGGGGCGCCTGTGGCCGGTGGTGGCCGACGCGCGCTTCCCGCCGGTGCGCACGGCGGGCACGGTGCTCGTCGACGCCCCGTGCAGCGGCACCGGAACGCTGAGGCGGCACCCGGACGGCCGCTGGCGGGTGACCCCGGAGGACATCGCCGCGATTGCGGGCGTTCAGCGCGCGCTCCTCGAGGGCGCGGCCTCCGCGGTTCCGCGCGGCGGGCTCCTAGTGTACGCTACGTGTACGCTCGAGCCGGAGGAGAACTGGTCCCAGGTGGAGAGCTTTCTCGCACGTCATCCGGGGTTCCGCGTCGAGCCCGGCGCCCGCGCGCGCGCCTTCGTGGACGGGAGGGGATGCCTGGTCGTGCTGCCGCATGAGAGCGGATTCGACGGCGCCTTCGCCGCCAGGCTGAGGAGGGTGCGCTAACAGCGGCGAACGGGATCCCCCCGCGGCGTTCGGCGTGGACCGAACCGCGCCGGCTTTCCGCGCCCCGCGATCCGAGGGCTGCGCTTTGCCAGATCGATCCCGATGCTGCTAACCTCCTCCATGTGAATGCCTACTCCCTCGGACGGTCGAGGTGACCGGTCAGCACCGTCTTGGCACATCGCGATGCCGCCGGGAGAGGGCGCACGCTCCATCGGCAATAGGGGCTGTCGAACAGGTAAATACTTTCACCGCAATAAGATGCGAATCTACACGCACATGCCGGCCAGGCGCCTCCCCGCTCTCGGTGTTCGCGCGGATCCGCCCACGGACCGCTGATGCCGAAGCTGGGTGGTTCGATCCGTCGCCGGAGGTCGCCGCGAGGCGCCGGCGAGCGACGCCGGAGGAAGTCGGTCAGCGAGGGGATCCCCGCGTGGCGGATGGGCGGAAGCCGTCGGGGGCGGCGGCGCTGGAAGCCGCGACGGCTTCCCCCCCGTGGAGCGGCGGGGGGAGGGCGCGGCCGCCGGAGAGGGACGCTGCTGCGTGCGCTGGCATTTGCCGGAGCGGGGCTGGGAACGGGGTATCTCGTTGCCACGACCATCGTCTTTCCGTCGCCCGAACCGCCCCCGGACCTGCAGGGGGTCCCGGAGCTGAGAGGGATCACCGCCGAGGAGGCCCTGGCGCTGCTCGCCGACTCGGGCCTGGTCCCCGGACGGGTGGATTCGGTTCGGCATCCGGTGGCGCCGGCCTTGTCGGTCATCGGCCAGAGCCCGCTTCCCGGTCGTACCGCACTTCCGGGAGCCGAGGTCCGCTTGACGTTGTCGCTGGGCCCGGAGATCCGTCCCGTCCCGGACGTTACCCGCCTCCGCGGCGCGCGCGCGGCGGCCGCGCTGGAGGCCGGTGGATTCGCGGTTCGGATCGACACCGTCCGGTCCACCATGCCGGCGGGACGTGTCGTGGCGATCGAGCCCGCTCCGGGGACCGACGTGGCGATGCCGGGCAGCGTGCGATTGGCGGTGAGCCTGGGACCTCCCACCTTCCCCATGCCGGAGTTGTCGGGTTACGGCGAATACGAGGCCAGATCGTTGCTCGACGCTTTGGGTCTGGTGCTGGAGACAGTGGAAAAAAGGTACAGTATTCGGAACATAAATCGTGTTTTCGGCCAACATCCCGAACCGAACACGGATGTCCAGCGGGGTGCCGCGGTGCGCCTGATCGTCGGGGAGAGCATTCTCAGGGTCCCCTTCGGCCCGATCGGAACCGCTTCCTCCGCGCCGGGCGGCTTTATCCACGAACCGCTCGGCGGAGATTGAGAGAAGGATGCTCCGGTCACAGGAAACGGGAGGAGCCGGCGGTCGTCGGCCCTGGGTGGCGTCGCCGTCGCCGAAGCTCGTCCGCGCGACCGGCGCGCGCGGCTCGGCCAGGGTCTGGGCGCTCGCCACGCTTGCCGGGGCCGTGGTCTTGGCGGCGGTCTGGTTCTCCCGGCAGCGGATCCCGCCGGTCGTCGCCGGCTATCCCGCGCCGGACTTCGCCGTGACCGACACCGAAGGCGAACCCGTCACCCTGGACAGCTACCGCGGCAAGGTCCTCCTGCTGAACGTGTGGGCCACCTGGTGCGCCCCCTGCCGGGAGGAAATGCCGTCCATGCAGCGCCTTTACGACCTCTTCCCGCGCGAGGACTTCGATATCGCCGCGATCAGCATCGACGCGCGGCCCGAACGCCTGGGCGCCCGCGGGAACCCCAGCGGCGACCCGGTCGCCTTCGCGCGCGAGCTGGGGCTCACCTTCCCCGTCCTGCTCGACCCGTCGGGCGGGATCCAGCGCACCTACCGCGCTTCGCGCGTCCCGGAGTCCTTCCTGATCGGCCGTGACGGGATCATCTACAAGAAGGTGGCGGGGGCCGCGGAATGGGATTCGGAGACGAACGTCGAACTAATTCGGCGGCTGGCGGGGGACGGAGCGGGGGCAGGCTGGTAGCAGCCCGTGGACAAAATCCCCCCGGCATTCGAACGGCGATGCATCCGGGCTGGCCGCTTCGCTTCACCCGTCCACGCTGTAAAGTATATATTACATTCTGTAATGTCTGCTATACACTTTGCCACTCCAAGGCTGCGCTCTGCGTTGCTCCTCGGGCGAATAGCG
>JAPPNM010000046.1:0-5555 GCA_028873825.1 Gemmatimonadota bacterium
GTTAGACGATTTCCTGCCGTGATTCTTCTCTCCGTAGAGGCGCTACTGCGACGGCATCGGCTGCAACGCCTCGACCAAGACGGCGTTGAAGCTCCTGAAGCTGGGCTTCCGGGTTCGCGAGCTAACGGGAGGACTCGACTGGTGGAAGCGCGACGGGTACGCTACCGACGGGGAAGGCTCGCGGACGGGGACGCCGATCGGCTGCGGGTGCTGACCCTGCCGTTCCGCACGGGATCGTAGGCGGCGCTCTTGCCCGGCAGTCCGTGGATAAAGCCGCCCGAGCTCCGAGAGCGGCGAGGCGCCGGGCTGGCAGGACGGAAGTATCGCGAATCAAGGCAAGGAATCACGTAAGTTCAATAGGGACTGCACGATCTGCCGCCTTGCCCCTTGGCTCGCATCTTGATTCCGCCGTACCGAAATAGCCGGAATGCCGTATGGAATGGCGGGAGCGAAACCCATGCCCGAGCCGATGGCGACATTCGGCTCGTTCGGATCCCTCGCCAAGTGGTTCAGTCGAGGAAACCATACATGCGTCGCGCACGCCTACGAGATTCTGCGGACTACTGCCTGCTGGACTCCCAAGTCGTCCTGTGTCTGGAGCAGTAGGAGGTCGCCCTGAGCATCCATGAGGACGGCTTCGAGCGGCAACTCCACGGAAAACACGTGGTCCTGACCTGCCCAGACCGTCCAATGCTGACTGGTATCCCCCGGCATCATGTACTGCCTCAGCCACAGGCGCCCAGCCCAGTCTGCCAACATCTGGTCTATCGCGGGCGCTTCCGGGCTGGAAACATAGTCGTCAAATACATCGCGCGTTGGGGAGCCTGTTTGCTGGCGCCGCTCCTGAATCTGCCGGTCACGATCCTTCAGCGACTCGGTCACCGCTTCGATCTGGGCTCTGGAGACACGGCGCCTCTCCCCGGGCGTCCGCATCGACATTACCGCCACTCCAGTCCTATCGTAGCTCACGACACCGTCCGTCTGCGTGTCGGCTACCACGACACGATCGCCGATCTTGGCAAAATACGTCTTGGCTCCGAACAGCACCGCTTTCTCGGAATACGGGAAGAGGGGGGGATCCCTCACGATCAGTGTTTCGGTCGTTGGAAATTCTCGAACCTGGGCGACCGCATCACCATCGGGCAACTGAACGCTCAGGAAGGCGGACCGCCTCACGACAGCACCGTTCGGCTCCTGCGCAGGGTCCGCAAATACTAGGAACGCCAATGCGCCATCCCCATCCAAGGCACCCAGGAAGACCTCGCGACCGGAGTGCTTCAATCCACTTCTCACATGGTGTGTTGCAATGAGGCTCCCCTCCTGCGAGTAGAACGTGGCGCGGCGCTGGTTCGTATCCCAAGCTACCGGTCCGTCCGGTCCCCGACCCAAGGTAGGCGCCAAGTCGTCGAACTCACCTGGACCCTCGCCCCGCCCACCCTGAATCTGGAGTTCGCCAGTCGGTAGCTCGATAAACAGGAGCAACAGCGAAAACCTGTCTACTAGGACGATTCGGCGTTCACCCGTGAACAGACCCCCACCCAAGAACCCAATCTCTGCTACCGCTGCATCCCCATGATCTCCCGACGCAAACAGAACTCCGTCCGCCAACGTCAGGACTGGAACGTGCAGGCTGGCAAGCGCTTCATCAAGTCTCCCTCCGAACACTCCCTGCGCGGTTACGAATCCCGGCGTTCCTTGGATCCCCAGCTGGTCCGCCAAGTGTACATCCTCTTCGAGCCGCCGCGCCGTCTCTTCGTCCGCCATGCATCGCTGAAACGCGCCTGTGTCTTGGATTCCCAAGCGCCGGACGGCCCACCCTCCCCAGTCACCGCCTACCAACCAATCATCTTCGTTCAGAAGGGACGCGTGAGCCTCGGCGAATACGCCGTGCTGCTCGCTGCAGATCGCAGCCTGTGCAGCCTCACGCGCCCTAGGGTGAATGCCTTCCAGTGGAAGATGGCGGATGGCGATGTCGGCGCCCTCGGCTGCCACCAAGTCGAACACCCGCCCCGCCCCAATTCGGCAAAACGGACACTCGTAGTCGATGAACTCCACGATGGTCCGTTCCACCTGAACCGACCTACCAACCAGTCGGCTCGGGGTCTCAACCAACTCGGGCCAAACTCGGTCAAGCGCCCGGCCTGCCCGCCAACCATCGAAAGCCGCAATCAGCCGACTGCCGATGATGCCTGATGGCTGAAGCAGCAAGTAGGCCAACGTGACCAGAATGGCCACGTTGACCACCCGATTCAGTTTCCCCGTGGTTCTTTCCGGGGGCGGCTCCTGAGTCACGAGGTAGCGGTCCCGCTAATGCTCGGCCTACCCAGGGCAGGTGTATTCGGGCTCTTCGGATCCGATGCAAGAGAGCACCTCACAACCGGCTCCGCTGCACTGGGGACAGCTCTGCTGGAGGCACTTGATACACCTCGTGCCATCAGTCAGCACCCAGTCAATGCAGTGGAGGGCCGGTCGTGACGCGTCGGCGGGCGATGCTGACGGCAGGGACAGACAGGCCGCGATCAGAACCAAGCCGAACAGCCTGAGCAGCGTGGGGTACTTCATTTGGCTTCTCCCAATGGAGGGTTCATCTCAGCCGGGTTACTCACCGAGCCCAACCCAGAGGCTCGATTTCAGGAGATCCGGCCTACCCGGACGAAAGACCGGATCAATCACCTCCATGATGGAGACCCCAGCGCGGTTCCGCAAGGGGGATTGTGTCGTCGTGTGTGGGGGGAGTCTTGTCCCACAGCGCCGGTCGCGATTCTTGGCGGCCGCCATTTACGACCGCACCGGAGTGTGAGAAAGACATCGAGGGTCGATTCACACGTCGGCCCACCAGCGATTCACATCGGCGGCCCGAAGCCGCCGGAGGGCGAGATGGCGTCTTGTGTCGTGCGTTGGCAGGTCGACGGTCGGTCCGGTTCACGCCAGGTGCCAAGCCCCAGACCGAGCACGTCGCCGGAACGCGCCAATCGATGGATAGCACTCGACTTATGACCGTACCTGAGCGCGCAAACGACACAGGGGTCCGATGCGCACTTCGCGCCTCCAGCGATGCGCGCCGGATCTCCTGCTCATCCAGAGCCGCCACAACGTCTTGCGGCCCGGCTCTCCGGTGGCTCGTGGCACACGAGCGGTCCGGGCCGTGGCGGGAGCGACCCCCCTCGCCGAAGGCTCGGTACGGCATAGCGGCGAGCGTGTTTTCACACCCTCGCGCCTCATGCCTGGGGTCGCTCCCGCACCAGAGATCCCTTGCGGGAAGGCCCGTCGAGCGTCGCTTTCGAGGCGCTGGACCACACACTCGCCGTTCCCTCGGCCGCCGGAGCGGCGGGTGGCTTCGGCCCGGCTCGATTCGCCGGAAAAACCCTCCGGTCCAACGCGGTCAGGCGATCCGTTCGCCGCTGCATTACGTTGATCCCGACGTTTCGGTTTCGCACCCGAGCCGCCGTCTCGGCTCCGACGGGCCGATTCACTCTCAACCGGGGGATCCGACATCGCGATGAGGAAACTGTTGTTGCTGGGTCTGGCGCTCCTGCCCTCGCAGGTCGAGGCGCAGGAGAAGCCGGGTCGAATGATGCTCGAAGCGGGACTCGTCGGCGGCAGCGGTGAAGCCTGCCCGGGACGGTACGTCGGAATCAAGGGACGGCTCGCCGGGCCGGTGTCCCTGTACGGCATGATCGAGACCTACCGCTGTGCCGATGTCGCGGGCTCCGCCAACCGCATCGGAGCGTCCGTCCGGCTCGGACCGGACCGCTGGTTCGTTCGCCCGGCGGTGCGCGCGGGCATCGAGTACGACGGGGGAAATGTTTCCCCGACGGCCGGGGCGAGCCTGACGTTCGGACGCCGCTACGGCGCGCGCTTCATCGTCCATCTCGGAGAGGCCTCCGGGGGCACGCTGACGCTCTTCCAGATGGGCGGTTACATCTCGTTCTGAGCACGTGACGATGTGGCCGATGGCGGCCCCGGCCCCAAGCCGGAATCCCAATCGGTCGGAGGGACGCACCGTTGGCCTTCCCGCACGGGACTGCTGGCTCGGGAGCGACCCCCGGGAGGGTGGGGCGGGCGTGTCCGTCCCAACCCTCCGCGATGCCCGCACTGGGCATCGAAACAGGGGGGTCGCTCCCATCCACGGCCTGGAGGCCCGGTTCGGCACCGGCGAATCGGGCGGTCGTGGCCTAACCACCAAGACACCAGCAACTTGCGGGGTATGCCGTGTGTCACATCCGGGGACGGTTTCCGTGTCCGGTCGCCCCCGGCATCAAATACACATGTCCCGTACGGCACCGGGCAGCCGGGTTTCCCCATCAGAACAGCTTCCGACGGAGCCGCTCCGACCGCCAAGTGCCCACCCGCTGCAACAGCCCCCGGCCGGACTCTCGGCGAGCCCGATTCTGAAGTTCCGCCAGCCGCACGAGCCCGCCCCGGATGTCACCGCACACCTCTCGGATCAGCTTCTCGTCCCTGCTGCGCAGGACATCCTTGATCCACTCGATCTCCCGGTCGATCTCCGCGTCGTAGTCGGACGGGCGCGGGTCCCTCGTCCAGTTGCCGAGCACGGTGTCCGCGCGGCTCGTCTCCTTCGAGCCCCGCCCAACCGCCACGATCTCGATCCTGCGTCCGCGGTCCCGGAGTATCGCCCACAGCTCCCGGTGCGCCGCGCCCCAAGCGCGCAGCCCCTTCGCGGTCTCGTGGCCGGGATCGACGTAGACGAAGACGGCGCGCTTCGCGTCCAGCGCAACCGGAAGTCCGAGGTGAAAGTGGCGCCGGATGTTCCCGGTCGCGCCCCGGTAGGTCCGCTGGGGCAGGACCCGGCGCTCGATCCCGAGCGCCTCGAACGCGGCGACCTTCTCGTTCTCGGTCGGCAGCCACGGCAGGCGGGGATGGTCGAGGACGTAGTCGAGTGCCAGCAGCCGTCGCATCAGCACGTCCCGGGAGGTGATCCGCCGCCGCCGATGGAACTCCTCGGCTCCGAGCGCCCGGTAGACCCTGAGTGCCCGGATCCGGCAAACGCGACCGATCCATCGGACGCCGGCCGGGGCCTCCTCGACGGCCAAGCCCTGCGCGACGAGGGCGCGGACGGCCCGCCGCACCTTCTCCGGGTGGCAACCAAGGAAACTCGTCCACTGCAAGCGGGTGAAGACGCCGCCGTGCAGGCAGGCAAGGGCGATCCAGTCGGCCCGGCGTCCGGTCCAGCCGAAGGCCGCCAGAGCCTTCTCGCGTCCCTTGAAATGGGCGATCAGCGCGGTCTCCGTGGCTGAAGGACTGGTCGTGCATGTGGGCTCCTACCCCACCGCCGCGTGTCACTGCGTTTGAAATCGGGAGAGCGTCCCGGGCCGCGTCAAGCCGCGCCCGCGAGCGGCTGTCCCAAGCGGTCCAGCGCGGTCCCGGCCGCGAACCGGCCTCCGGCAGCGGCCCATCCGTCGCGTTCCGGGAGTGCCAAGCACTGGTCAAGACACCCCTCCGAAGCGAAGTTGGTTTGCGCAGATCGTGCAGTCCATCAAGAGAGGAATCGAATGATGGCACGCACGAAACGAAGTCGGCGCTCGTACGGCGCT
>JAPPNM010000046.1:5577-21597 GCA_028873825.1 Gemmatimonadota bacterium
CCAGATTGAGTGGCGCGAGAACGGGCGCAGGCGGAGCCGGTCGCTCGGACACCGTGACTGGCGGCACGCGAAGAGGCAGGCGGATCAGTTCGCCGCCGGGTTCATCGATGCGCCGAACGGCAAGGCGGAAGCCGAGCCCGAACCACTCACGCTGGGAGGGCTCTTTGACATTTACGGTGCGGAGGTGACGCCCACCAAGGGCGCGCATTCGCGGGGGCACGACCGGGCCGCCACACACATGTTCCTCCGCTTCTTCGGACGGAACCGTGACCCGGCCACCCTATCCCAACGGGACTGGGACCGCTTCATCCGGGAACGCCGGGCGGGCAGGATCGGACCGAGTGGCAAGCCGGTGTCGGATCGAACGGTCGAATACGACCTCAGGTTCCTGATCGCGGTTCTGAATTGGGCCGCGAGGTCGAGGGACGAGCAAGGCCGCCCGCTCCTCGACAGGAACCCGCTCAAGGGCTTCAGGAAGCCCACGGAGAAGAACCCGAACCGGGTGGTGCTCGCCGAAGAGGAATACCGCGCGCTCCTGAACGTGTCGGGCCGGGTGGACTGGCGGTTCCGCGTCGCCCTCGTGCTCGCGCACGAGACCGGCCACAGGATCGGAGCGATTCGCCAGCTTCGGTGGTGCGACATCGACTTCGAGGGTCGGACGATCCTCTGGCGTGCCGAGCACGACAAATCGGGTCACGAACACGCAACGCCCGCCACCGCCGAGGCGCTCGCCGCTCTCGACGAGGCGCGGAGAAGAAACCCCGGAACCGGCGAAGCGCCGGTGCTGCCCGCGCCCAGGAATCCTTTGGCGTGTGCGGGTGCCGCTCGGTTGCACGCATGGTGGAGCAAGGCCCAGATTCTTGCGGGGCTGGATCCGATGCCCGGCAGAGGTTGGCATTCGCTGAGGCGCAAGTTCGCGAGCGACCTGATGGACCAGCCGCTCAAGGTGCTTTGCGCGTTGGGAGGCTGGAAGACCGCCAAGACGGTGCTCGAATGCTATCAGCGCCCGGACTCGGGACAGCTTCGGAAGGCACTGGACGCTCGTCGGCGGTCCCACGGCTGAGGCCGCCAATCGGCGGGAGTCAAATGGCGGGAATCGGACCTGTCAGACTCCCAAGTTCAATACCCGCAACGGATTGTGAGAATGCGACCTCCTGCCGGGCTGGCAAGGCGCGACGGGGGGGGAATAGCGGCGCTATTCGCCCGAGGAGCAACGCAGAGCGCAGCCTTGGAATGGCAAAATGTATAGCAAACATTACATAGTGTAATGTATACTTTACAGCGTGAACGGGTGAAGCGAAGCGGCCAGCGCGGATGCGTCGCCGTTCGAATGCCGGGTGGATTTTGTCCACGGGCTGCTAGCCCCTCGGAGTCGAACCGCCCGTACGACGTCGTCGTGGTCGGCGCGGGTTTCGCGGGGCTCGCCTGTGCGCGGCGGGTGGCGGAGCGGGGCCTCTCCGTTCTCGTCCTGGAGCGCCAGTCCAGTCCCGGCGAGCGCGTCCGCACCACCGGCATCCTGGTCAAGGAGGCCTGGGAGGAGTGGGGAGCCCCGCCCCGCCTCGTCCGAAGGATCGAGCGGGCGAGGATCTATACGCCGAGTCACCGGTTCGCGGAGATCGAGCGGAAGGGCTACTACTTCATGGCGACGGACACCCGGCGCCTCATGCGGCACTTGGTGTGCGAGGCCCGGCGCGCGGGCGCCGAAGTGCGGTTCGGGGAGAAGTACCGGGGCGTAGCGGCGGGAAGGTCGTCGCTGGACGTGAGCGGGACGGGCGCGAGCTGCCGCTTTCTGGTGGGGGCCGACGGAGCGCTGTCCGGGGTGGCGGCAAGCGTCGGCCTGGACCGCAACCGCCGGCTTCTCAAGGGTGTGGAGTGGGAGTTCGAACCCGTCGCCGGCGAGGACGACTGTCTACACTGCTTCGTCGACCCGGAGTGCGCGCCGGGCTACATCGGCTGGGTGGTCCCGGGCGTCGGCGCGACCCAGGTGGGGCTGGCCGTTCACCGGGGCGACCGGGCCGACCTGCCGAAGTTCGTGGAGAAGATCGACGGACTGTTCGGATTGTCGGGGAGGCGGGTGCTGGAAAGGCGCGGCGGGGTCATTCCGATCGGCGGCCTTCTGCGCAGATTCCACCGGGACCGGGTTCTGCTCGTCGGGGATGCGGCCGGCATGGTGTCGCCGCTCACCGCCGGCGGCATTCACAACGCCTATCGGTACGGAAGGCTCGCCGCCGACGCCCTGGTGCGCCACCTCGAGGCGGGCGGTCCCCACCCCGGGGAGGTTGTGCGGCGCGCGTATCCGAGGCTCTCGCTGAAACGCGCGGCGCGCTGGAGCTACGATCGCCTGCCCGTGGCTTGGGCGCTGGAGACCGGTCTCGTGACGCGGAGCCTGCTGCGAAGCGTGGCGGAAAGGGTGTTCTTCGACGGGGTTAGGTAGAGGGCGGAGGGGGCGGTGCGGCGCGACGCCCCGGTTCGGTGGGACGGCCGGGGTCGTGCTCGTCGAGGAGCTCGATGTCCGTGAAGTGGCGGGGAGCGAGCGGGGTGGGGGGCGCGACCCGCGGGGATTCCGGGCGGCGGGGGTGGCCGGGAGAGGGGGGCTCCCGCGATTCCTGATCGCCGTCCCGGCCGCATTGCGGCGGGAAACGGCGTAGGCGCTACGGTTCGCCCACGACTATATGCACCCACGGCGTAGGCGCCGAAATGCCGTCGAAGTACCCGTACACGCCTTCGCCCTCGATCCCGAAGCTCGGCCACGGGGGCAGCACGAGCTTGTCGCCCGTGAGCTTGAACCAGTGGGTGTAGTTGGGACCGATCCCCCGAACGCGCACGTCCAGGGTGTAGGGGCTTTCGTCGTACGGTGCGTAGAGCGTGTCGCCAACCTCCCACAACCCCGTCCCCAGGGAATCGTGCCCGTCGACGACCATGTCGAACAACAGCGCGGCGGTCGCCGAGTCTACCTGGTAGTAAAGCGGAATGGGGAAGAGCCCCGAGGTGTCCGGCGGGGGGATCCGCACGGTATCCGCCGGTCTCTCCATGAGCGGTATGCCGGGAACTGTTATCTCACCGGTGAACGGACCTGGGGGCGCGGTCCCGCGGACCCGGTACCTGCCCGGTCCGGCGGCCTCCGGAAGCGACGCGATCATGCAGGGGCGGGCTCCACACATCTCCCCGGACTCGGTGGGCACGAAGTCGGCGGTCCAGCCAGGTCCCTCCAGGGTCGCGCTCATCTTCGACGGGGCCACTGGGAGGTATACCCGGTGGGGGTGTAGGGCCAGCATGCTGGCTGTTCGCTGTCCGGACTCAATGAGAAGCGAAAGCACGACCACGTCCGGGTCCAGGCCGGCCGGCCGGAACATCTCGCACGCCGCGAGGCCCGCCACGGCCAGCGCGGCAGGCAGCCCTCGGACCAATCCGCGCGAACCCCGGGAGCGGCGATGCCCCGGGCCGGCTGCTCCCAATCTCCCGCGCGCGCTCAAAACCGGAACTCCACGCCAATGAACGGGATGATCGGCAGCTGCCGCCGATAGGCCTTCTCATCGAACACGGTGGGGTGACTGCAGAGCGTGCACCAATACGAAGTAAATGTGCCTCTGGGCGATTGCCCTGGCTGCCAGCCCACCACATTGCGCCGGTTGAGGAGGTTGGCCACGGTCACGTACGGCACCACCGATCCGCCGCCGAACCACGACACCTCGCACTCGCGGCGCCACCCCAGGTCGACCCGGGCGTAGTGCGGGAGCCTCGCGGAGTTGTATTCGCCGGCGAGCAGTACGGCGTTGTAGGTGTCGGTTCGTACGTCCGGGGCCCGGACGACGACCAGCCACGGAGTCTCCGGTTGCCCCGAGGCGAGCGAAATCCGTGCGGACCAGGAAGACGCTCCGTGCCTGTAGGATGATCCGAGTTCGAACTCGTGCTCGCGGTGGAAGCGTGGCGTGTAGGTACGCGAACCCACGGTCCGGGACACGCGGGCCCAGCGATAGCTGCCCAGGACCGAAGGTCCCCGGTCCCCGGTCCAGCTCCAGGTGGCCTCGATTCCGCGCGCGGTCCCGGTGGCCGGCTCCCAGAGCGACGGATCCGCCAGCACGGTGCCCGTGCCCGGGTTCGCTCCCGGATCCGGCAGCCTGAGGTGGTCCAGGATCCGTGCGTAGGCGTCAAGGCGAACCCGCAGCCTCCCCCGCGTACCCTCCCACCCGATCGCGAGTTCGGTGTTGCGGGGAACCGGCGCATCGCTGACGGGAAGAAGGAGATCGTAGGCCAGCAGGCTCGCAAGGAGCGTCTCCTCGTTGCGCAACGAGGCCAGCGCCTGGTGCGAGCGGGATCCCGAGACGCGTGCGGTCCACCAGGAGGCCCCGTAGCTCAGCTCGGCGAATGGGGCGATAGTGGTTGCGAGTCCCTGAAAGCGGTCCGCCCGCAGCCCCGCCCGCGTGGAGAACCGGCTCCAAAGCGGCGCCTCCACGCTCGAGTAGGCGGCCAGCCGCCAGCGCTCGCCTCGCAGGTCGAGCGGTGGAAGGACATCGGCGATTCCCTCCAGAAAGCGATACCCCGGGCGGTCCCCTTCGAGGAGGTAGACGTGGCGGCCCTGGAACCGTGTCACCTGCGTGCCGGCCAGGATCGTGACACCGCCCGCGTGCCACGTCGCCCGCAGGTCGGCGCGCGTGTCACTCATCGACCCGTCTCCTAACAGCATCGTGTCGGACGGATCTCCCGCCGCGTCGAGCAAATCGCTGGTGAAGCGGCCGTGTCCCAGAGTGGCGTCGACGATCGCGCCCGCCGCAAGCAGGTCGCGGTAGTGGGCCGAGAAGACGGCACCGCCCAGCGTTACGGCGGTCTTATTGACAACCGTGGGCGATCCCAGGCGGGTGTGTTGCAGGGTGTAGTCCATCGATTCGGAGTTCAGGTAGCCGCTCACCGACAACCGGCGGACCCCGCCCAGATCAGCGGTGAACTTGGCGTGCAGATCGCCAAAGGAATAGGCACGCACGTCTTCGGCGTCATGTTCACTGCGGTACGGGTCTCCGAAGACACCCGTCTTCTCCAATCCCAGCGCGACCAGCTCGAGCAGGACGCCGGGATGGGTGCGCCGGGCGCCGACCAGGTAGGATGCGCTCCCGCCGATCGGACCTTCCACGGAGAACCGGGATGAGGCCAGACCCACGGAGCCGGCCGTTCGCGTCCGGTCGCGGGAGCCGTCCCGGGTCGCGATGTCGATGGCGCCCGACAGCGACCCGATGGCGAGTCCCTCCACGCCCGGCCCGGCCAGCACCGTCGCGCGCTTCACGACTTCCGGGTTGATCGCCGAGATGAAGCCCCCGAAGTGAAAGGCGTTGAAGAGCCGCATGCCGTCGAGCAGCACGGGCGTGCCGTGGCTCGAGCCGCCCCGGATGTAGGGGAGCGAGGCGAAGTCGGAGGGCGCCGACGCGGAGGGCGAGACCGCGGCTGCTCGTCCCACGTCCTTGTCGAGCGTCGCCGGGAGGCTCCGGAGAAGGACCGTGTCGATGACGAAGCCGTCGCGGGAGGAAGAGACCGGGTCCCCGAGACGTTCGCTGCCGACCACGTCGAGGCCTTCGAGGCCGATCGGCACGGGACTGAGCAACGCGCGCAACGGGCTGGCGGGCAGTAAGTCGTAGGTGCGGGCCCAAGCGTAGCCGAACGCGCCTGCGTCGACCCGCACGGGCACCGAATCCGGAACCGCCGGCACCACGAACGCGCCGAACCGGTCCGAGACTCCCGCCGCCGCTGCCTCGCTGCCGAGCGGCGTCACCGTGACCCTGGCGAAGGCGACCGGTTCAAGGCTGACGCTGTCTCGAACGACACCGGTCAGGGTTGCGACGGCGTGGACCCCGCCCCGGATGTCCCCGTCCGCACCGGGGACTTCCGGCTTCGCCCTGGGTACCACGACGACCTGCGACCCCAGCTCGACGTAGCCCAGACCGGTGCCCTCCAGGAGCCGGTCGAGGGCGCGGGCCGTGCTGAGGGCCGTGCAGGGGCAGTCGACCCGGTGGCGGGCGGGCAGCAGGGTGGGGCTGAAGGCGATCTGGATGCGCGAGCGTTCGGCGAGCTGGGAGAGGGCGTCCGCGAGGGGCAGCCCGCTCGCCGTGAGGCGGGCGGGGGCGGCGAGGAGGGAGCCGGGCTCGGGGTCGACGCCGGTCCGGCCTTGCAGCAGCGCGATCTGCCCGGGATCCTGTGCGGCTAGGGTGGCCGGGAGGAGGAGGGCGAACAGCAGGACTGTGACGACCGCGCTCCCCGTCCGGTCGCGGTCGGTGCCGGAGTGCCCGGTACCTCGTATCCGCGCCGGCATCACGGTTCGCCCACCACTATGTGCATCCACGGCGTGGGGGCCGAAATACCATCGAAGTACCCGTACACGCCTTCGCCTTCGATCCCGAAGCTCGGCCACGGGGGCAGCACGAGCTTGTCGCCCGTGTGCCTGAACCAGTCGGCGTAGTTCCGGCCGATCCCACGAACGCGCACGTCCAGGGTGTAGGGACTTCCGTCGTACCATGCGTAGAGCGTGTCGCCAAGCTCCCAGAACCGCCCGGTGATCCCCATCTGGTAGTCGGCCTGAATGTCCAGCAACAGTGCGGCGGTCGCCGAGTCGACCTGGTAGTGAAGCGGAATGGGGAAGAGCCCCGACGTGTCCGCCCCGGGGAGTCGCAAGGTATCCGCCGGCTCCACCAGAAGCGGCGTGGCCGGTACCGTCGTTTCACCGGTGAACGAACCTTGAGGCGTTCTTCCGCGAAGCTGGTACCTGTCCTGCCCGATGGCCTCCGGAAGCGACGCGCTCAGGCAGGTGTAGGGGCCGGGCCCACGATCGAATCTGCACCTCGGCCGTCTTTCTACAAACTCGGCCGTCCAGCCCGGTCCCCCCAGGCTCGCGGTGATTTCCGGTGGGGCTTCGCCCGTGTCCCGGTGGGGATGTATGGCCAGCATGTGGGCTGTTCGCTGTCCGGACCGGAGGAGAAGCGAAAGCACGACCACGTCCGGGTCGAGGTCGACCGAACGAAACATCTCGCACGCCGCGAAGACCGTCGCAGTCAGCGCAGCCAGCAGCCCGTGGACCAATCCGCGCGAGCACCGGGACCGGCGTTGCCCGGCTTCAGCAGCCCGTTCGAGTCCCCCTCGCGCGCTCAAAACCGGAACTCCACGCCAATGAACGGAATCACAGGCAACTGTTTCCGATAGACCCTACCCTCGAAATAGTCGTGACAATAGTCGTCAAAGCCATAGCAGCCTCTGAACCGGCGCCCTGGCCGCCAGCCAACCACGTTGCGCCGGTTGAGGAGGTTGGCCACGGTCACGTACGGCGCCACAGACCCGCCGCCGAACCATGACACTTCGCTCTCGCGGCGCCATCCAACGTCGATCCGGGCGTAGTGCGGGAGATTCGCGGAGTTGTACTCGCCACCGAGCAGCACGTCTCGCTCGATTGGGCCGCCGTACTCGTCGTGGAACTCCAACTCCCGACCCCGGACGGCGACCAGCCACGGAGTCTGCGGTTGTCCGGAGCCTAGAGAAACCCGCGCGGACCATGAAGACGCACCGTGCCTGTAGGACGAGGCGAGTTCGAATTCGTGATCTCGGTGGAAGCGGGGCGTGTAGGTACGCGAACCCACGGTCCGGGACACGCGAGCCAAGCGATAGCTGCCCAGGACCGAAAGTCCCCGGTCGCCGGTCCAGCTCCATGTGGCCTCGATTCCGCGCGCGGTCCCGGTGGCCGGCTCCCAGAGCGACGGATCCGCCAGCACGGTGCCCGTGCCCCGGTTCGCTCCCGGATCCTGCAGCCTGAGGTGGTCCAGGATCCGTGTGTAGGCGTCAAGGCGGACCCGCAGCCTCCCCTGCGTACCCTCCCACCCGATCGCGAGTTCGGTGTTGCGGGGAACCGGTGCATCGCTGACGGGAATAAGGAGATCGTATGCCAGCAGGCTCGCAAGGAGCGCCTCCTCGTCGCGCAAGGAGGCGAGCGCCTGGTGCGAGCGGGATCCCGAGATGCGTGCGGTCCACCAGGAGGCCCCGTAGCTCAGCTCGGCGAACGGGGCGAGCGTGGTCGCGAGTCCCTGAAAGCGGTCCACCCGCAGCCCCGCGCGGGCGAAGAACCCGCTCCGCAGCGGTGCCTCCACGCTCGAGTAGGCGGCCAGCCGCCAGCGGTCGCCGCGCAGGTCGAGCTGTGGAAGGACGTTGGCGATTGTGTGTTCATAATGTTCTCTAAAACCGACGAATACGCGTCGATCTGTGAGTAAGACACTGGGAGTGTGGTAGGTGTGGCGGCCGTGGAACCGTGCCGCCTGCGTCCCAGCCAGGATCCTGGCACCGCCCGCGTGCCAGACCACCCGCAGGTCGGCGCGCGTCTCGCTCATCGAACCGTCTCCCGACAGTTCTGTTTCGAGCACATCGCTCGTGAATCGGCTGTGTCCCAGATTGGCGTCGATGATCCCGCCCGTTCCGAGCCGGTCGCGGTAGTGAGCCGAGAAAGCGGCGCTGCCCAGAGTGAGCTCCTCCCCGTCCCCGTACGAGGAGTAGTATTCGCTCATCGACTCGGAGTTCAGGTAGCCGCTCACCGAAAACCGGCGGACCCCGCCCAGATCAACGGTGACCTTGGCGTGCAGATCGCCAAAGGAATAGGGGCGCAGTTCATCGGGATCACGCCCGTGGTCGCGGTCGCCTCTTAAGACACCCGTCTTCTCCAATCCCAGCGCGACCAGCTCGAGCAGGACGCCGGGATGGCTGCGCCGGGCGCCGACCAGGTAGGAGGCGCTCCCGCCGATCGGCCCTTCCACGGAGAACCGGGACGAGGCCAGACCCACGGAGCCGGCCGTTCGCAGCCGGTCGCGAGAGCCGTCCCGCGTCGCGATGTCGATGGCGCCCGACAGCGACCCGATGGCGAGGTGGTCCGCGCTCGGCCCCGCCAGCACCGTTGTGCGTTTCACGACTTCCGGGTTGATCGCGGAGATGAAGCCCCCGAGGTGAAAGGCGTTGAAGAGCCGCATGCCGTCGAGCAGCACGGGCGTGCCGTGGCCGGAGCCGCCGCGAATGTAGGGGAGCGATGTGTAGTCGGAAGGCGCCGACGCGGAGGGCGACACCGCGGCTGCACGCCCCACGTCCGTTTCCAGCATCGCCGGAAGGCTCCGGAGCAGGACGGTATCGACGATGAAGGCGTCGCGGGACGAAGAGGCCGGGTCGCCGGGACGGCCGCTGCCGACAACGTCCAGACCCTCGAGCCTGATCGGCGCGGGACCGAGCAGCGCGCGTACGGGGTCGGCGGGCGGTGCGTAGTAGGTGCGGGTCCAGGCGTAGCCGAACGTTCCCACGTCGACGCGAACCGGCGCGGCAGCAGGGACTCCCGGCACCACGAACGCGCCGAACCTATCCGAGACCCCCGCCCCCGCCGCCGCCTCGCCCCCCACGGGCGTCACCGTGACCCCGGCGAAGGCGACCGGTTCAAGGCTGACGCTGTCTCGAACGACGCCGGTGAGGGTTGCGACGGCGTGGACCCCGCCCTGTATCTCCCCGTCCGCACCGGGGACCTCCGGCTCCGCTCTGGGAACCACGACGACCTGAGACCCCAGCTCGACGTAGCCCAGACCGGTGCCCTCCAGGAGCCGGTCGAGGGCGCGGGCCGTGCTGAGGGCCGTGCAGGGGCAGTCGACCCGGTGGCCGGCGGGCAGCAGGGTGGGGCTGAAGGCGATCTGTACGCGGGTGTGTTCCGAGAGCCGTGCGAGCGCGTCGGCGAGGGGCAGCCGAACGATATCGAGATGGGCGGGGGTGGCGAGGAGGGAGCCGGCCTCGGGTTCGACTCCGACCAGACCCCTTAGCAGCGCCACCCGTTGGGGCTCCTGCGCGGCGAGGCCGATGGGGAGCAGGACAGCGAGCGCGACGGGACGGGCGATCCGCGCCGCCGCCACGCACCGGTCGCCCCACGTCGGCACTGCGACCTGGCGCCCGCCCGTTCCGGGCCCGGTCACGATTCCACACCCTCGTCGCGAGCCCGTATCCGCACCGCACCTTGGCCGATGCTGCAGCTCGCGTCGATGACCGAGCACACCACGGTCATCACCTCTTCAAGCGAATTCGACGAGAACCACATCGTCAGCGTCCTGTCCAGCAGTGCCGGGTCGCCGATTTCCACCTCCGTGCCGTACCGTTCGCCGACTTCCCGCATCGCCACGGCCAGCGGCGTGTCCTGGAAGATCAGAAAGCCGCGCATCCACGCGGCCACGTCCTCGATCGGCGGTGCGCTCGTGACCTGACCGCGCCTCCCGCGCACGAAGCGAGTCGCCTGTCCCGCACCAACTTCCACCTCCTGGTCAGGCCCGGCCAGAGCGACCCTGCCTTCCAGCACTACAACGGCGAGCTCCTCGGTCTGCGCGGCAAGGTGGAAGCGCGTTCCGAGCACCCTGGCCGTGCCGACTGCGGTCGTGACCCGGAACGGCCGCTCCCCGTTGGTCGCGACGGAGAAGAACGCCTCGCCCTGCAGCATCACCTGCCGCACCGCCCCGCCCAGGTCCCGGCCTTGCGCCCCTCCCGCGGCGGCGAGGGTGGTCAGACGGCTCTCGGGCCCAAGACGGATCACGCTTCCGTCCTCCAGCCGCACCATTGCGGTTTCGCCCGAGGCGGTGATGAACTCCTGCAAGGGGCGGCCGCCGTCGGCGATGCGGGCGTGGGAGTCGGCAAGGACGTTCCACAGCGCGAAGCCGGCGGCCGCCGCGGCCGCCGCCCATCCGCCGTAACGGAGCAGGCGGGCGCGCTCGGGCCCGCGGCGCGCCGCCAACCGGCCTCCCCGCGCCTCGGCCCTCCGGATCACGCCCCGCGCCAAAGGCGGATCTCCGGGATCCACCGCGAGATCCGCCGCCCGCCCCGCTTCGACGAGGCGGCCGAGGTCGGCCAGGACGCGCCCCGCATCGGCGGTGCGCTCCCGCCACGCGGCGACCGTCCCGTTCTCGTCTTCCGTCGTCTGCCCGCGCAGGTGACGGAACAGCAATTCGTCCATCTCTTCTCCCGATCCTGTCCGGCGCTCTCCCTCTTCCGCCGGAGCGCCTCGCCGCTCTCGGTGCTCGCGGGGCGTTGTCCACGGAATGTTAGCGTACAACCCCGCCGGGACTACCATTCGCCCGTCCGTCACCCGGCGGCTCATCCGTCCGCCACCCCCGCGTCGGCCACCGCCTTGCGCACCGTCCGGAGCGCGGAGCTCATCTGGTTGGCCACCGTCTGCCCGGAGATTCCCATTACCGCCGCGGCCTCTCCATGCGAAAGCCCCCGCATGAAGACGAGCTCGAAGACCTCGCGGCGCCGATCCGGGAGCGAGGCCACGGCGGTGTCGAACACCGCGGCCAGCATCTTCGCGTCCAGCTCCTCGGCGGGGGTCGGCGGGCGGCCGGGGGGCGAGAGTTCCTGGAGGGCGGCCCAGCGCCGCCGTACCCCCCGCTTGCGCTTTTCGTCGATCACCAGATTGCGCGCGATACGGTAGAGGTAGGCCCGGGCCGACCCCCTGGGCTTCCAAGCGCGCCTGCGCTCCCAGACCTGCACGAAGGTCTCCTGGGCGATGTCCCGGGCCACCTCGACCTCGCCGAGCTGGCGGGCAGCGTAGCGCACCAGTTCGGGCCAGCACAGCTCCATCAGCTGTCCGAGCGCCGACTCCGAACCGCCGCGGATGGAGGCCATCAGGGGCGCAAGCGGGTCGCGTTCGGGGTTGGCCGGGGCGTTGACGTGGAATGGCATGAGCGGGAGCGGGCGGAACCTTAGCGTGCGTACGTGGGAGAAGCGGACTGCCCGTGCTGTTCTACCATAGAGGGGAAGGACCGTGGTCCGGCGTGCGGCTCGGGCCTGCGCCGCTCCCGCTCCGGCCCCGATGCCGGGACGGGGGGCCCACGGGATGCGATCCGGGCTTGAGTCGCGCCCCGCCGAGGACTACCCTCAGTCTCATCCGTCCACCGCGACGGGGACCTTGCAAGGTGGTGCCCGCACAACGCCGGCGAGGCGTGCCGGTCCGGTATCCGCATCGGGTTCGCAATCCAAGCAAGGTGGTGCCCGCGCAACGCCGGCGAGGCGTGCCGGAGGGCGAGCGACCCCCGCGTCCGGGTGCCGATATGTAATGTCTGCCATACATTTCGCCGATCCAAGGCTGCGCTCTGCGTTGCTCCTCGGGCGAATAGCGCTGCTATTCCCCCTTCGTCGCGCCTTGCCAGCCCGGCGCCTCGCCGCTCTCGGTGCTCGGGCCGCTTTATCCACGGACTGCCAGCAGCTGTGCGCCTTCCCGCGGGCGTCCGTCGCGGCGGGACCTTGACGCGCTTCGCCTTCCGGATCGGCTGCCTGGCGCTCGCCGCGCTCGCCGCCGCCGCCGTCAGCGTGTCCTTCGGCGCTTCCGGGGTGGGACCGGGCGACCTGTGGCTCGCCCTTTGGGGTGACGCCGACCCCTCCGCGCGCACCATTCTGCTGCAGCTGAGGCTTCCGCGCGCCGCTCTCGCCGCGCTGGTCGGAGGCGCGCTCGCCCTAAGCGGCTGCACCTTCCAGGCGCTCCTGCGCAATCCCCTCGCGGAACCGTACGTGCTGGGCGTGTCGGGGGGCGCCGCCGTCGGCGCGGTCGGGGTGGTCGTGACCGGCCTCGGGGCTCTCCTGCCCTGGACGCTCCCCGCGGGCGCCTTCGCGGGGGCGCTGGCCGCCATGGCGCTTGTGTTGCAGATCGCGCGGCGGGCGGCGCCCGGCGGTCTGGACACCCGCGTCCTGATCCTCTCCGGCGTGGTCGCCGGCGCCTTCTTCAACGCCGTAATCCTCCTTATGCTCTCGCTCGCCGACGTCGAATCCTTCCGCTCGGCGATCTTCTGGATGATGGGCAGCCTGTCGGGGGCCGGCTGGAGGACCAACGCGCTGCTGGCCGCGCTGCTCGCTCCCGCGGCGGCGGCGGCGCTCTCGCTGGCCCGCCCCTTCAACCTCCTGTCGCGCGGGGAGGAGGTCGCCTACTACCTCGGTGCGGCGGTGCCGCGGGTGAAGCTCGTCGCCTATTTGGCCGCATCGCTGATGGTGGCCGCGGCCGTGGCGGCGGCGGGCGTGATCGGATTCGTCGGGCTGATCGTGCCGCACGCCGTGAGGCTGGCCTGGGGGAGCGACCACCGTCTCCTCCTCCCCGCGTCTTTTCTCGCCGGTACGGCCTTCCTGCTGGTGGCGGACACCCTGGCGCGGATCGCGGCGTCCCCGGTGGAGCTGCCGACCGGGGTGGTGACGGCGGTCTTCGGGGTTCCCTTCTTCGTGGTGCTGCTGATTCGAGGGGGGAGGCGGTGAGGGCTGGCGGGCGGGCGGAAGCGCCCCCGGGAGGGGTGTGGCGTCCGGTATTGCGGGGGCGCGGCCTAACCTTCTCGCATCCGCGCGCAAGGAGGCCCGCCGTGCGGGGGATATCGGCATCGGTCCGGCCGGGACGGCTTCTGGCGGTGGTGGGCCCGAACGGGGCGGGGAAGACGACCCTGCTCAAGCTGCTCGCGGGGTCGCTGAGGCCGCAGGAGGGCGAAGTGCGCCTCGACGAACGGCTGCTCGACGACTTCGCGGACCGGCGGCGGGCGCGGGCCTTGGCCGTGGTGCCCCAGTCGGAGTCATCGCCCTTTCCCGTGACGGTACGGGAGACGGTGACGATGGGAAGATACGCGCACCTGGGTCCGTGGGAGCGCGGCGGCAGCAGGGATCGAGCCGTCGTTGGGCGCGCGCTCGAACGTTGCGCGGCCGCGTCCTTCGCCGGTCGCCGGCTCGACGAGCTCTCGGGCGGGGAGCTCCAGCGCGTTCGGATCGCCCGCGCGCTGGCTCAGGAGGCGCCGGTCCTCCTGCTGGACGAGCCCGCGGCCGGCTTGGACCTGCGCTACCGGATGGAGCTCTTTCACCTGTTGCGGGAGCTTCGTGCCGACGGTCTCGCCGTGCTCGTCGTCACTCACGACCTGAACCTCGCCGCGCGCTTCGCCGATCGTCTGCTGTTCCTGGACCGTGGCCGCGTGCGCGCGAGGGGCGCCCCGGCCGAGGTGCTGTCGCGGGAGATGCTCGAAGACGTGTACGAGTGGCCGCTCCGGCTGGTTGCCCACCCGGGGCCCGGCAGCGACACGGGGGCGCCTCAGACGATCCCCCTGCGCCGGGACGCGGCGCGGGGCCCGCGCTCCTGAGCCTCCGGGCGGGGGAGGGTGCGGAACCGTTGCGAGGGCTTTCGCCTTCACCCACATTGCCAGTGGGCGAAACAGCATTCGAGCATCAACCGATCGAACCAATGTCCGGTTTGTTCAGAGGTTGCCGCGAGCCTCTCGACGCGGACCGAGTTTGGCGAGAGCCGATCTTTTCCCATGTCGGCTTGCGGCTTTGGACGGCCCTGGCCGTCGCGGCGACGCCTACCTGCGGGGACGGGCGCACGGAGCCCGAAAACGGCGCCCCTTTCGTGGTCGGGAAGATTCCGGACCAGGCGGTCGCCGTGGACGACTCGGTCGTCGTGGACGCCCTCCCGCACTTTGCCGATCCGGACGGCGACTCGCTGGCATACTCGGCGACCTCGTCGAACGCGTCGCGGGCGGCGGCGGACGTGTCGGGCGGGACGGTGACGGTTACGGGCATGGCCGTGGGGAGCGCGTCGGTGACGGTCACCGCGACGGACCCGGGCGGTCTGGCGGCGGAGCAGATCTTCGAGGTGACGGTCCCGAACCGGGCGCCCCGCGCCGTGGATTCCATCGCGGACCGGGAGGTGGAGGTGGACAGCGTGGCGGTCGTGGACGTGGCGCCCTACTTCGCCGATCCCGACAGGGACTCGCTGGCATACTCGGCGACCTCGTCGGACGACACCAGGGCGACGGCCGGGATCTCGGGCAGCGTGCTGAGCTTGACCGGAGTGGCCTCGGGCGCCGCCACGGTCACGGTGACGGCGGCGGATCCGGGCGGGTTGACGGCCGAGCAGGTCTTCGGGGTGGCGGTTCCGAACCGGCCGCCGGTCGCGACCGGCCGGATCGATGACCGGGAGGTGCATGTCGACGACACGGTCGCGGTCGATCTGTCGGACTATTTCGCGGACCCGGACGGCGACGCCCTGGAGTACGCGGCGACCTCGGCGGACACCGCCCGAGCGTCGGTCTCGGTGTCGGGAAGCACGGTCACGATATCGGGAGCGTCGGTGGGGAGCACGACGGTGGCGGTTGTCGCCGGGGATACGGCCGGCCTCGAGGCGAGGCAGTCCTTCGGCGTGACGATCCCGAACCGGGCGCCGGTGCCGGTGGGCATGATCGCCGACCGCGAACTCCACGTGGGCGATACGGTGGAGGTGAATGCCGCCGCCTTCTTTGCCGATCCGGACCGCCAGGAGCTGGCGTACGCGGGAGCGGCGTCGAACGAGGCGGGGGTTGCGGTATCGGTATCGGGAAGCACCGTGACCGTCGCGGGCGCGGCGGTCGGAAACTCGACCGTAACCGTAACGGCCGAGGACCCCGGAGGACTTCGCGCGGAGCAGGTCTTCGGAGTGACGGTTCCGAACCGGGCGCCGGTGACGGTGGGCGAGATCGCCGACCGGAGGGTCGAGGTGGACAGCGTCGGGGAGCTGGATGTCGGGAGCTACTTCAGCGATCCGGACGGACAGGAGCTGGAGTACTCGGCCGCTTCGTCGAATCCGGACCGAGCGACGGTGGCGGTTTCCGGCAGCTTGCTGGCCATTGCTGGTGCGGCCGCGGGCCGCACGACGGTGACGGTGCGGGCGACCGACCCCGGGGGACTGCGGGCCGAGCAGAGCTTCGGAGTGCTGGTTCCCAACCGGGCGCCGGTGGCGGTGGGCGCGATCGGGGACCGGGAAGTCCACGTGAACGACACGGTCGCGCTGGATGTGGCGGGGTACTTCGCCGACCCGGACGGGGACGCCCTGGCCTACGCCGCCGCCTCCTCGAACGCGGCCCACGCCTCCGTTTCCATTTCGGGGAGCGCGATGACCGTGCGGGGCCGGATCGTGGGTTCGGCCACCGTCACCTTCGTAAACGGGATCGCATAACGCTATTATTATCAATCATTTAGATATGTCGTGGTCCGGTATCC
>JAPPNM010000114.1 GCA_028873825.1 Gemmatimonadota bacterium
GTCAGCAACGCCGGCAGCCTGCCAACCCTCGCCCATTCGGAACAGCGAGGAGCCCCAATTCTTGATGTGGGAGGACGAGCCGGTCCCAGGTGACAGCCTGATCGACGCTATCTCAAGTCGAATTGAACGGGCGGCTTCCGTCCTCATCATTGTTTCCCGTGATTCCGTCACCAGCCGCTTCGGACGAGTAGAGTGGGGTATCGCACAGGCCAGAGAAGTGATGAGGATGTTGCCGACTGTTGCGGCGCTGCGCCTCGACAACGTGGACACCCCCGAACCGCTGGCGCATCTCAACGTTGTCGATGCTGAGGGTGATCTAGAAGACGTCGTGGCTCAATTGGCTGAAGCGTTGTCCCTCGTGAAGCACCACCGGTTGGCCGAGTTCGATATCACAACTCTCCAGGACGGTGGCACGATCCTGACGGTCTCAGCAGATGTCGGGGCTCGGTTAGTGGAGCGGTATCGCGACAACCCGGAAGCTCTTATTACGATGGATCGCCGGGAGTTCGAGGAACTCGTGGCCGAGATCTTCGACCGCTTCAGCTTCAAGGTGGAGCTTACTGCCCGGACTCGAGATGGAGGCCGGGACGTCATCGCAATCCGACACGATCCCGTTTCCGTGAAGTATCTGATCGAATGCAAGCGCCCCGATCCCGGAGGATACGTCGGGTTTGCCCCGGTCCGAGAACTACTCGGCGTCAAGACAGATGAGCAGGCTACTAAGGCCATTCTGGCAACTACAGCCCGGTTTTCAAGTGACGCGAAGCTCCTGTTCGAACGCAACTCGTGGATCCTCGAGGGGCGCGACTACGGAGGAGTCGTAGATTGGCTCGAGTCGGTGCGGTAGCGGTCGTGGACCCCGGGGTTTCCGATAACGTCTGGTTGGCGGTACACGCACTGCAGCCTCCGTCAGGGAAGGCGAAGAACGGAGAGGAGGGATGCGCGGGGACTGCCGTCGCGGGGAAAGAGGCCGGTTTCAACGGGCCCTGGGAGCCGCACGTCTGCCGGATCGTCGACGCGGCCCGGAACTCCCACAACGCCAGCACGCGCCGCAACAACGAGGCCGCCTGGGGCCGCTTCGAGGCGTGGGCTGGGCGGGAGGGCCTCGGCACCATGCCCGCGGCACCGGAGACGATGGCGGCCTACCTCGCCTGGCGGGGGGGACGAAGGCCTGTGGCCCGCATCGCTCCGCCTGGACCGGGCCGCCATCCGCCACCACCACACCGAAGCCGGACAGCCGAACCCGGCCGACAACGAAGGAGTGCGCCGGGTGGTCCACGGGCTCACCCGGCAGGCCGCGCGGGAGGGCCGCGTCCCGAGGCAGGCCGCCGCCCTGACGGAGGAGGGCCTGGCCACGATCCGCGCCACGGCCCAGCTGCTGCGCACGGGCCCCAGCAGGCGGATTGAGCGCGCCCGCATTGCCCGGCGCCCCGGCCGGGTGGACATCGCGCTCGCATCGGTCATGCGCGACGCCATGCTGCGACGCTCCAAGGCCGTCGCCCTCAGATGGGCCGATGTCGATTTCCGCCCCCGACGGATCCGCCCGCGTCACCGTCCGCCGCTCGAAGGGCGACTAGGACGACGCGGGCGGCACGCTGTACATCGGGAGGGCAGCGGCGGATCTGCAAGCGATCCGTCGTCCCGGTGCCCCGCCGGACGCCTGGGTCTTCGGGTGTCCGGCCGCTGCGGTGTCGAACCGGATGGCGCGGGCTGCGAAGGCGGCGAGGTTGGTGGGCCGGTTCTCGGGACACTCGCCTCGGGTCGGCATGGCCCGCGACCTACCTACCTAGTGGCCTCCGGCGAGGGGCTAGCCGCCGTCCAGGTCGCCGGAAGCTGGAACTCCACCCAGATGCCGGCCCACTACGCCCGCGGCGAACTGGCATCCAAGGGGGCTGTCGCCCGGTTCCACCGGGAGGACTATACCCTGAAGACGCTCAATGGCGGCAGCCGCACGGTGGCAGACCTCGCGACCGTCGGCAATACGCGCCCGCTCCCGCAGAGAGCGTGCACATATGTGCCCGGGGCTCCCGGAGCACCTCTATAGAGGGGCCTGTATCGCGCTATGGTGAGGGTCGAACTAGCCCGACCGCGTGTTGCCAATCCCGGCTAGCGCTACGCCACGACCTGGAGGGCTGGTTGAATCACCATCTCAACTGTGTAGGCACCTTCACGTCATGGGCTTGGTCCACAAGCCACTGTCGGAGCCGCTCGCGATGATAGAGGCCGTCCCAACAAGCGTCGGGCTCGTCATCCGCGAACTGTTGGAGTACGGCTTTGACGGACAGCGTATGACGAGGAGGGTTGATAGCCTCGACGTGCAGGTCAACTGGATCAGTGTCAAGGCCGTATTTCTCGGAATCGATTCCCGCCTGAATCGCGCCCACTCGACTCAGTCGCTTGAGTTTAGACCAGTAGATTGACCCCCGGACCAAGTCCGCCGCTTGTTTGTCGGTGATCCGTCGGGTGCGCACTAGCAGACGGTCGATCCACCAGCCAGCGTAGACCGCGAGACCATGGGATAGACATCCCAAGACGACCCACCAGGCAGTCGATGGAATGGCCGCAAAGAACGGTTTGATCCAAGACCAGAGGGGAATCCACCCGGTCCATTCGAGAACCGCAACGATGGTCGGCGGGCCAGCGACACCAAGACCGATAGCTCCTCGCTTGAACGAGACCCTGGTGCTGACCTTCATTCCTATGGAACCATCATCAGGAACGGGCAGATCCCTGTCGCTACTAATCCCTTTCCCCTGCGTCTCCACTGATTTCCATCTCCTTTGATCCGTACCAGTGTTTGGCAACCTGGTCGTTCCCTGTCGGGCGAGCGGCTTGGTCGCCCCGACATCGGAAAAACCCCACCTGGCCGTCTCGCTCACGGGGTCATCCCCGCCGATTCGCCCGGGAGGTTGGTCGCAGCTCGCCAGCAAGCGCTCCATGGTTGGGATGCCTCGGCGGAGAACCGGGTTTTCCGGCTCCGTTCCAGCCTCGCTTCTCCGTCAAGAACCCATTTCATCACACCCGAAACACCTTCATCGCCTCATCCCCCAGATGATTGATCACCTTGACCGCGATCCTCCCTGTGCGAGGCTTCGCGAAGGGCCGTGACCGAGCCCGGCGGAGCGAAGCCCACGCCTCCCTGTCGATCTCGGCCTTGAGAGACGTCTTCAGGCTCTTGTAGGGATCCCGCGCGCCCAGGAAGTACGCATGGCGAACGAAGAAGCTCTCCTCGTCATACTCGGTGTCGATGAACCAGCAGGCGATTCCGTCCACATCGTCGCTCCGGATCTCGCCCTTGCCGGGATCGAAGACGTCGATGCCGCGAACCTCGACCGAGATCTCATCGTCAGCCTCGTCGTGGATCTGGATGTCCGGCTCGCCGAAAACCACAAAGAGGTTCCCCGCGTCCGTCTGCTTGAGATCGGTCGCCATGTGAAGGTCGGCGTTCATGCGCGCCTTCAGGACTCGCATCCGGCCGAGCTTGTCGAGGTCGGAGCACGCGGCGTCGTAGCTGAAGGCGCAGGCGATGAGCGCGTCGAAGCCGCACTCGGCCGCCTCCCGGGCCGCCGCAACTAGATCCGGGCGCGATACGGTGCCGAACTCGGGGCCGATCATGATACCCGCGCGCCGGGATCGGTTCCCGTCCTGGTAGTGGCCTTCGGCGCAGATATACTTACCTGGCCACCCGTTGACGGAGGAGAACGCGATCCGGTCGCTCTTCCGCGCCTGCTGGACGCCGGCCATGCGGAGGTTCTCCAGCATGATGGCGGCGAAGTCCCGCGTCTCGCCGTAGTCGACGGTCGAAGGCTCGGCCACCTTGTCGATCAACTCGTCGTTCTCGTCAACGGCGAGAAGGCGGTGGGGCGACAGGCTCTCTACGGTGAACGGACCGGCGACGCGGACGGCTTTCCTGTCCTCGTACGGCTTGTCGTAGAGGTACTCGAACGGGGCGTTGGCGGCGATCGAGGCGTCGATGTCCTTCTGACGCGCGATGCGGGCCTTCCACCAGGCGGCGTGGAGCTCCCTGGCCTCGGTCGGCCAGTCGTCGTCCGGGTCGCGCGGGACCTGCCATTCCTCCCAGGATTCACCGAGTGCCGCTCTCAGATCGCGGCGGAGCGGCTCGAGAGTCTCCTGGTGCCGTTCCCAGATGACGTCGATCTCGGCATTGTTGGCGATCTGCTTCAGGGTAATGTGGGGGACTCGCTGGTAGACGAATCCCTGACGGATGCGACCGTAGGTGGGCTCGTTGGACGGGACCCTGCGCGTGATCTGGGCTTCCTTCTTCTGGCCTTCGCGGCTGTCGGCGAGGAGGTAGTAGGGGTACCGGGCGCCCATGACGCGGGCGCGGGCCAGCGCGAGAGCGACGCGGGAGGTGTCGATGGTGATCCACCGGCGGCCCCACTGCTCGGCGACGAAGGCGGTGGTGCCGGCACCGCAGGTGGGGTCGAGGACGAGGTCGCCGGGGTCGGTGGTCATGAGGATGCAGCGTTGGATGATCTTGGACGCGGTTTGCACGACATATTGTTTTGGTTCCGTGAAGTTGCCGGTTCTTGTGTCCGTCCAGAAGTTGTTTATCCTGTAGTGATCGAAATCCGATTCTAGGCGAATAAATTGTATACTCTGGCGCGCTTCATGAACTCGACAGGCGTGAATCAATCTTTGCATTCCTGTCGCATTCGTCTTCCATCCTCCAAGCAATCTAGGGAACGATCGGCCGTGCAAAGACACCGTAAACCGCGTGGTCTCCCCGCCGCTTTGAGCTGTAATGTTGTCTGGTTTGTATGCCGCCAGTCCTGTGACGTCCCCGACCCTGCTTCGGGATGTGGTGGACCCATCAGGGAATCGGTACCAGTTGGTCGAAAGCGGATTCTTGCGCACGAACAATTGCCGATACTTGAGAAGCTCAATGTTCCTTGCATAGAAACAAATGTAGTCATTTGTCACGGATAGGTGGCGGGCGGTCTGTCCAGTTGTTCGTACGAAGGGGATCAATGCCACGTGATTCTCATCCCCAAACACCTCATCCATCACCGCCCGTACCCGGTGCACGTTCTCGTCCCCGATCTGCACGAATATCGACCCGCTTTCGGTCAACAAATCCCTCGCCACCGTCAACCGGTCCCGCAGATACGCCAGATACGAGTGGATCCCGTCCCGCCAGGTGTCCCGAAACGCCTTCACCTGCTCGGGCTCGCGCGTGATGTGCTTCCTGTTTCCGTCCTTCACGTCCCGGCTCGTCGTCGACCACTGGAAGTTCGAGTTGAACTTGATCCCGTACGGCGGGTCCATGTAGATGCACTGCACCTTCCCCCGCAGCCCCTCCCGTTCCGCCAGCGACGTCATCACGTGCAGGCTGTCGCCGAGGATCATCCGGTTCGACCAGTTCGCCTCGTGCCGGTAGAACTCGGTGCGGGCGTCGCCTTCGGGCAGTCCGTTGAAGTCGGCGAACAGGTCGATCGTCTCTTCCGCCGCGGTCTCCTCCCTCGAATAGCGCTTCAGCGAGTCGATCAGGACCTTCGGATGGACCTTCTCCTGGATGTAGAGAGGAGGCGCCTGTGCGATCAGGGGCTCGGCGTCCTGCTCGTCCTTCCCACGCCACACGAGCTGCGGGTCGAGGTCCCGGTTGCGGCGCTCGTAGGCGACCTGGACCGGATGGCGCTCCTCGTCCTTCATCACGGACTGGTATTCGGCCGTGGGAATGTTCCTGCGGGAGTCCTCGTGGGTGATCGCCGCGATCGTCTTCGGCTTCTTGGCTCTGGCCATCTCGCTGGTGGGTTGCGGGTCACACGGGGGTCGGAATCCGCTCGACATCGATCTGGTCGGCGGTCTTCATGGCCTGCGCGAGGTCGTACGCGGATTGCAGGCGGTACCAGGTGTCGGCACCGCCTCCGAACGCCTTGTCCAGGCGGATCGCCATGAGCGGAGAGATGCCGGAGCGGCAGTTGACGAGCTCCGAGAGCTGCTTTCGGCTCACTCCGAGCCTACGCGCCGCCTCGGTCACGGTGAGGTTCAGCGGCTCAAGGCAGTCGCGGCGAACGGACAGCCCCGGATGGGGCGGGTCTCGCATCGGCATGTCTCGGCCTCCTTAGTGGTTGCGGGGATCAGTCGCTTCCAATATGCACCACGCCGAATCTCCGGGCGAGGTCCTCCAGCCGCTTGTCGCGGGTCCACAGGCGGATTCCGGGCAGTCGCAGCGCCGCGTACAGCAGGTGGGCGTCCACCGCCACGATGAAGTCCGGCACGTAGGTGCGGTTCTCCATCCCCTGCCGATAGGGGACGGCGAAGCCGAGGTTGTGATTCTTCACGTAGGCCAGCACCTTCGGGTGCCCTTCGACCACGCGGCAGAACTCGCCCTCCCAGCTGCTGTCGAGGATCGCCCAGTTGAGGTGCGAACGGCGCGGGTCGGTCCTGTGGCGGAGAGTCTTCGACGTGTAGAAGTCGACGGCGGCGGTGGTCCCGACCGGGTTGTACGGATTCAGGATCGCCTTCACGACCCCGTCGTCCGCCTCGGCCCTGACGATCGCGGCCATGATCCGGTCGCAGGCCCGGTCGGCCAGCTGCCGATAGAGCAGCTGCGCCGGGTACGTCCCGCCGCGACAGACCAGGCGGGTGTCCAGCCACTCCTGCGAGACCCGCTTGAGCTGTCCGAAGAGGTGGAGCGACGGAGCCTCGCCCGGGTCCCGCCACCTGCGGTCGATGAGGTGCTGGACGAGGTGATACAGCACCCGGTTGCTCCGCGTGCCCTCCCGGTGCTTCAGGTTCAGGTCCACCGCCTCGCCGACGATGCCCGAATTCCGCACTTCCGTCGAGCCCACGAGCTCCGGCGTCAGCTCCAGCACGTGATCCTCGTTGAAGTCAGCCTTCAGCCGGTCGTTGGGAGGCTCCACGCGATACCCGGTCACCCGCGGGAAACGGATCTCCAACTTGTCCCTCTCCGGCCGGACCGCATGCACCCGCACGGTCTCCCTCGGCGGCTTCGCCGGGGCGACCACGGGCTCCGCCGTGAAGTCGAAGGGGATGCCCAGCACGTCGGCGTACTCGACGTCGAACAGGTTCTCCTCGTTGAGGTCGTAGGATTGGCGCCGTAGCGCGCGTCCGACGGCCTGCTCGCACAGCAGTTGCGTGCCGAACGCCCGCACGCCGAGCACATGGGTGACGGTGTTCGCGTCCCATCCCTCGGTCAGCATGGATACCGAAACCACGCAGCGGATCGAGTCGCCCAGCGTACCCGGCTTCCCCACGGTGTTCATCACTTCGCGGAGCAGCTCCTGGTCGGTGATGTCGTCCGCGTCGCCGCCGTGTCCGCCGCGCGCGACCCGCTCCTGGCGAAAGCGCTCGATCTCGTCGGCGGCGATCTTGCGGAAGTTGGGTGCCAGCGCGTCGCCGGACTCGAGCTGGAGACTGTCGATCAGCAGGGTGCGGGGGCGGGAGAGCCGGCTGCCGTGATCGTCGAAGTTGCGGAAGAGCGCCAGCCGTCCATGCTGAACTGCCTGCTTCCCGTTCCCGGACGGCCGCTGGAAGCCCGAAACGTACTCGTACACCAGCTTCGAGGACGACGTGTTGTTGCAGACGATGATGAAGCACGGCGGCACCGGGATCTCGGCCTCCTCCCAAAGCCGGAACGTCTTCTCGTAGTGCCCGTACAGCGCATCGAGAGCGGCCTGCAGGCGCACCGGCAGCATCAGCGGATCGAGCTCGCCCGCCTTCCCCCGTCCCTTCTTCGGCATGTCGTCCCGAATGTGCTCCCAGAGCTTCCGGAACATCGGCATTTCCTTGCCCGGGATGTTGTCCGCCACCGGCACACGCGGCAGCTTGACGATTCCGCACTCGATCGCGTCCATGAGCGAGAAGTCGCTCATCGTCCACGGGAACAGCGTCCCTTCGGCGTAGCCCGAACCCCGAAGGAAGAATGGCGTGGCGGACAGGTCCATCACCCGGCTCACGTCGAGCCTCCGCGCCACCGCCTCGATCCCGGAAATCCACAGCCGTGCGGCCTCCGTGTTCTGCCTGGCTTCCTTCCTGTCGTCGCCCTTCAGGACTTCCTCGTCATGCGACCCCGGCTTCTCGCGGTAGCAGTGGTGGGCCTCGTCGTTGAAGACCATGACGCGCTTCTGGCCCATGAGCCCGGGCATCACCCGCTGTAGCATCTGCCCCTCGGTCTCCAGGGTCTCGGGGGCGGTCCCGGTCGAGCCCGTCAGCAGCGCCCGGTTCCCCTTGGGCAGCTTCGCGCGCTCCCGCAGCTTGAACGCGTGG
The DNA here is from genome assembly GCA_028873825.1 of Gemmatimonadota bacterium. Classification (GTDB taxonomy): domain Bacteria; phylum Gemmatimonadota; class Gemmatimonadetes; order Longimicrobiales; family Gaopeijiaceae; genus Bin94. The sequence goes on from JAPPNM010000114.1 coordinate 8,254, forward strand.
TAGTTCGTGATGACGATCCTGGCCTGCTCGAGGTCGCGGAGCATCTCGCTCGGGATCAGCTCGCGCTTCCGATAGTAGGCGTCCGGGTCGTTGGGCTGGAGCACCCGCAGCCGGTCGCGGATGGTGATCCCAGGGGTCACGACCAGGAACCCGCGCGTGAACCGCGGGCTGTTCGGATGCCGCACGGCGTTGATCGTCTGCCAGGCGATCAGCATGGCCATGACCGTCGTCTTCCCCGCGCCCGTGGCCATCTTGAGCGCGAGGCGCGAAAGACCCGGATTCGCGGCGTGACTGACCTCTTCCAGGGTGCGCAGCAGGTTCACGATCGCCTTGGCACGACTCCTCGGGGCCACCTCGGTGAGCCAGATCGCGGTCTCGGCCGCCTCCACCTGACAAAAGAAGGGGCGGATTCCGCTGAACTTGTGCGACCGCCAGTGCCGAAGCAGCCGCGCGGTGGTCGGCGTCACCCCCCAGTCGTTCGGACCCGGAATGTCGCGCCACCGGTCCACGTGGCGGCGGACGGTGTTGATCCGGGCGGTGAGGTACTGCTCGCCGTCGGTCGAGAGCTCCTCGTGCAGGTCGATCCCGAGCCGCGCCTGGGCGGTGCCGGTGCCATGTTGCTGCGCTGCCGGGAAGGGCGTGACGAACTCGGCGGGGCGGCGGCCGTCGAGGATCCGGTGAGTCGGTTGCCCCTCGGAGTCGAGTTCCCGGTGTCGACGGGGATACTCGTAGGGGTTGTTCAGAATCGGGCGCTCGAAGAAGCGCTTGACCGACGGATTCCCCGTGGAGGAGCCGTTGGAGTCGACGGACACGGTGATCTCCTCTGGCGGTGGGGAATCGTGGGGGTTGCTCGGTCACTACGATAACACTGCGGCGGGTAGCTGCAATGACGCTCGTCCCTCCCCCTCCTCCTACTTGACCTCTTCGCCATACCACAGTATGACTACAGTATGAAAACCACGATCTCCCTCCCGGACCAACTGTTCGCCTCGGCCGATTCTCTCGCGAATCGGCTCAAGGTGTCGCGAAGCGCACTCTACGCGACCGCCGTCGCGGAATACGTGGCGAAGCACAGCGACGCGGACGTCACCGCAAGGCTGAATGCCGTCTACGCGGACTCGCCGAGCGGAATCGATCCGGGCACGCGCCGCGCGCAGGCACGTTCGGTAGCCGAAGATTGGTAGTCGCCCGCCGGGAAGTGTGGTGGGCGGACCTGGATGAGCCGCGCGAATCCGAACCCGGCTTTCGGCGTCCCGTCCTCATCGTCCAGGCGGACGCATTCAACCGGAGCAGGCTCAGAACCGTGATCGGCGTGGCCCTCTCGTCGAACATGCGGCTCCTCGACGCTCCGGGCAACGTGCTGCTACCGGCTGCGAGCACGGGCCTCCCCAGGGACTCGGTCGCGAACGTCACCCAGCTGTTGACGATTGACGAGAACTACCTCACCGACCGGACCGGGCAGGTTTCCCGGAAATCCATGCGGCAGGTCGAGAACGGGCTAAGGCTGGTGCTGGGACTGTAAGCCAGCCGGCGGAACGCTCGCTAACCCGGAACTCAGCGGGAATGCGGCAGCATCACGAAACCCGCCACCGCGAAGTGATGGTCCAGCGTCAGGGCGTCCCGAATCGCAAGCTCGGTCATCACGACGAAGCTGGCGGCGTCCGCGAGGGAGAACGGCTGATCGGAGAACGCCTCGATCCAATGGCCGATCGCGGCCGCCGTGCGCTCGGGCGTGATGGTTGCGACCCGGTTCGGACTCCGGCGGACCGATTCGAGGAAGTCGAGGGCCCCCCGGCGGCCCGCCCGACGGAGGAGCAACGCATGGGTCTCGGCCACAACCAGGTTGGTGGTGACGATTCGCGTGCCGCTCCGGATCTGCCGGCGCAGCTCACGGGCCAGAGCGTCGTGGTCCCGGTGCGCGGCATTGGCAAGGGGGTACCACGCGCTGGTGTCGACGAACAGCCCCCTCACCCGGGCTTGCCCTCATGCGGCGGCGGCGGTCCCCGCCACGAAGCGATCTCGCAGTCGGCAAGCACATCGTCGTGATCCCGCGCGGCATCGACTTCGGGGTCGTCGGCCACGGAAACGATCCCGATGATGCGCAGCGCGGGATGGTGATCCGGGTCCGAGATCTGGCGCTCGAGCGCCTCGAGGCCCCGCCTGAGGACATCGGACTTGGTGGTCTCCAGCCTCGCCGTCAGCCGGTCCAGGCACTCCTTCTCGGCCGGGCGCAGGTACACCTGAACCGGTTCCGCCACGCGCCGAGGGGATCGTGATTCATGATGATCGATCATGGAATCATGATACATCATGTGGTTGAGGCTGGCCAGAGGGCAGAGACCCCGATGCCGGGCGGGCGGAGATCAGACGTATACGCCCATGGCGCTCGGTGTGAGCGACCACAATCACTGCCCCGGGCTCTACCCGGCCGATGCTGACGTTGCGGTCCTCCCCATCGCTCAAGGATACCTACGTATTGTAGGTACGTCTACCTCGTTGCCAGCAGCGCCTTCTCTCTTCCGGTTGGGACTTTGGCTGAACGTCGAGTCCGGTTCCAGATCGTTTCCCGGCCAGCCACCAACAGAACCATCCTCCGCCTTCCGGCCGCGTCAGCCCCCGCTTGTCCCGGGTGCCGCGGCGACGACTTTCGTGCCTATGGCTCACCCGAGCACCGATCCTTGATTGCACTGCAATCACACCCTAGTTTCTCCGCATCTTCCGCACCATGAAGAGGCACGGCCAATGGCGAGCATCACAGTCCGCAATCTCGACGACGACGTAAAGACGCGCCTTCGCGTACGCGCCGCCGAGCACAACCGTTCGATGGAGGAGGAAGTGCGCATCATCCTGCGCGACGCCGTGACCGGCCGTCGCGCCGGTCCCAGCGATCTCGTGGCTTTCACCCGCCGGTGCTTCGCGTCTGTCGGCGGCGTCGAGCTCGAACTCCCGCCGCGCGGCCCTATGCGCGAGCCCCCGGACTTCTTGTGAGCGGTTCGATGCTCGTCTTGGACACCAATGTCGCGTCGGAACTGATGCGCCCTCGACCGACGGCCGCGGTGGCGGAGTGGATCGCCGAGCTCGATGCGCAGGACATGTATCTGACGGCCGTGAGCGAAGCGGAACTGCTCTACGGAGTGGCGATCATGCCCGCCGGCAGGCGGCGCAGCGCGCTGAAGGCCGCGATGACCCGCTGGCTGGATCGTGGTTTCCGGGAGCGGATCCTGCCCTTCGACAGCGCCGCGGCCCGAGTCTACGCGGAGATCGCTGCCGAGCGCCGCCGGGCTGGCCGACCCATCGGCGAGGCCGACTGCCAGATCGCCGCCATCTCCCGCTCACGCGGGGCAGACCTGGTCACGCGCAACGTGCGGGACTTCGAGGGTGCGGGACTGCATGTGATCGATCCCTGGTCGGCTGGCCTGTGAACCGAAAGGACCCGTATGGTGATTCCCTCTCACTCCGCCGGAGGGCTCGCGAACTTGCCTGCGAAGAGGATGGTGCCCGACAGGCGTTCCCGGATGAAGAAGAGGAAGGGCCGATCGGCGCGAACGACGAGAGGGCCGCTCTCGAACACAGCCACCGAGGTCGCGGCCGCCGCTTCGGTACCCTCCTCGTTGACATCCACCCAGGACTTCTGCTTGACCTCGGAGATGAACAGGGATTCGACGGGCGAAAGCCTTGTGAAATCCGCCAGATCTTCGTCGAAGGCGTCGACCATGCCCAGGGCCTTAAGGTCGTCGTTGAGCGTGCGTTTATAGCTCATGCGAAAACGCGGGAGGAAGAGCCTCACATCGGTGGTATCGCTGAAACCGTCGGCGATGTCCTCCCATTGCCCCGCGTCCAGGTTCGCCGCGAGCGTGTCCACGCTCACGCCCTGCCATGGAAGCAGCACGGTCATCGTAAAGGCGCGGCCGCCGTACGGAAGGTCCACGGCCTGGAACCGGCTGTTCGACTGATAGGGGAGGGTTCGTTCGAGGGTCATGAGCGGCACGGTTTGCGTCGAACCGTCGTCCAGATGGAAGGGCTTGGTTCGGGTGTGGGACGGATCGAACCGGAAGGTCCACGAACCCTTGAAGTAGATCGCGTTGAGCAGATACATGACGACGTCGCCGGGAATCACGTCGGGAACCATGTCCTCGATGCGACCGCGTGTCGCGTCCCTGACCCACCCGTTGATCCGCTTGGACGCCGAAGCGTTCGCGAAATCGAGTTCCGCCACCTCGGCGTCGAAGGCCTCGCGCACGGTCTTCAGGAAGTCCGGGTACACCGGGAAGCTGCTACGGGTCCACACGGAGTTGCCAATCGCCGTCTCAACGGTGCGATCGAGGCCGACCAGCAGTTCGATCAGGGACTTGTAGGAGGCGTTGATCTCCTCCTCGGCGAGGTTCCCGAACCCGAGCATGTCGCGCATCTGGCTCCAGGTCTCCCCGGCCGCCCCGTTCATGGTCATCCCGAGCGCCATGGACGCCGAGAGCGGCGACAGGAAGAGGTTTTCGTCGGCTCGGTTGGCCTGCGCGAGGAGGTCGAACGCGAACCCGTTGCTCGTCCTAATGACCTCGACCTCCCCCGCGGTCAGGGCGCGTGGAAGCCGGGTGATCTCCTCCACGCCGTCGGGTTCGAACAGTCCGCACCCGGCCGAGGACAACAGGAGAAGGGCTGCCGGAACGGAAAACCGGCGGTCACGCCCGGCGTTGCGGTTGCGGTCGGTCGACCCCGGGAGTTGACGCTTGATCATTTCCTGTCTCCTATTCGTCCGGCAAGGCAACGTATACCCAACCTCTCTGGATATTATAGCCTGCGTATCACCTACACCGCCAGGTTCCGATGTTCCGACAGCGGAGACATCCCGGTACCGCCAGACCGAGGATCGAGGTACCCCTTGACCTACCCCCCGCCGGCTTCCGATGGTCCAGCGGCGGATCCCGGTTCCCCACCAGCGACACATACTCGAAGTCCTTCCGCACCATCATGGAGACACCGGCCTGCGATAACCCCCGGACTTCTTGTGAGCGGTTCGATGCTCGTCTTGGACACCAATGTCGCGTCGGAACTGATGCGCCCTCGACCGACGGCCGCGGTGGCGGAGTGGATCGCCGAGCTCGATGCGCAGGACATGTATCTGACGGCCGTGAGCGAAGCGGAACTGCTCTACGGAGTGGCGATCATGCCCGCCGGCAGGCGGCGCAGCGCGCTGAAGGCCGCGATGACCCGCTGGCTGGATCGTGGTTTCCGGGAGCGGATCCTGCCCTTCGACAGCGCCGCGGCCCGAGTCTACGCGGAGATCGCTGCCGAGCGCCGCCGGGCTGGCCGACCCATCGGCGAGGCCGACTGCCAGATCGCCGCCATCTCCCGCTCACCTGGGGCAGACCTGGTCACGCGCAACGTGCGTGGGACTTCGAGGGTGCGGGACTGAATGTGATCGATCCCTGGTCGGTCGGCCTGTGAAACGAAAGGGACCCGTATGGTGATTCCCTGTCACTCCGCCGCAGGGCTCGCGAACTTGCCTGCGAAGAGGATGGTGCCCGAAAGGCGTTCCCGAATGAAGAAGAGGAAGGGCCGATCGGCGCGAACGACACGAGGACCTGTACCGCTCTTGACCGATACAGCCACCGAGGTCGCGGCCGCCGCTTCGGTACCCTCCTCGTTGACATCCACCCAGGACTTCTGCTTGACCTCGGAGATGAACAGGGATTCGACGGGCGAAAGCCTTGTGAAATCCGCCAGATCTTCGTCGAAGGCGTCGACCATGCCCAGGGCCTTAAGGTCGTCGTTGAGCGTGCGTTTATAGCTCATGCGAAAACGCGGGAGGAAGAGCCTCACATCGGTGGTATCGCTGAAACCGTCGGCGATGTCCTCCCATTGCCCCGCGTCCAGGTTCGCCGCGAGCGTGTCCACGCTCACGCCCTGCCATGGAAGCAGCACGGTCATCGTAAAGGCGCGGCCGCCGTACGGAAGGTCCACGGCCTGGAACCGGCTGTTCGACTGATAGGGGAGGGTTCGTTCGAGGGTCATGAGCGGCACGGTTTGCGTCGAACCGTCGTCCAGATGGAAGGGCTTGGTTCGGGTGTGGGACGGATCGAACCGGAAGGTCCACGAACCCTTGAAGTAGATCGCGTTGAGCAGATACATGACGACGTCGCCGGGAATCACGTCGGGAACCATGTCCTCGATGCGACCGCGTGTCGCGTCCCTGACCCACCCGTTGATCCGCTTGGACGCCGAAGCGTTCGCGAAATCGAGTTCCGCCACCTCGGCGTCGAAGGCCTCGCGCACGGTCTTCAGGAAGTCCGGGTACACCGGGAAGCTGCTACGGGTCCACACGGAGTTGCCAATCGCCGTCTCAACGGTGCGATCGAGGCCGACCAGCAGTTCGATCAGGGACTTGTAGGAGGCGTTGATCTCCTCCTCGGCGAGGTTCCCGAACCCGAGCATGTCGCGCATCTGGCTCCAGGTCTCCCCGGCCGCCCCGTTCATGGTCATCCCGAGCGCCATGGACGCCGAGAGCGGCGACAGGAAGAGGTTTTCGTCGGCTCGGTTGGCCTGCGCGAGGAGGTCGAACGCGAACCCGTTGCTCGTCCTAATGACCTCGACCTCCCCCGCGGTCAGGGCGCGTGGAAGCCGGGTGATCTCCTCCACGCCGTCGGGTTCGAACAGTCCGCACCCGGCCGAGGACAACAGGAGAAGGGCTGCCGGAACGGAAAACCGGCGGTCACGCCCGGCGTTGCGGTTGCGGTCGGTCGGCCCCGGGAGTTGACGCTTGATCATTTCCTGTCTCCTATTCGTCCGGCAAGGCATCACACCCAACCTCTCTGGATATTATAGCCTGCGTATCACCTACACCGCAAGGTCCCGATGTTCCGACAGCGGAGACATCCCGGTACCGCCAGACCGAGGATAGAGGTACCCCTTGACCTACCCCCGCGCCGCGCCCGGCCTCCTGCCCGATGACCTCCAGCGCGCCGGGCTCCTCCGACCCCGCGAGTTCGGCCAGACCCCGGTCCAGGGTGGCGAGCGCGCCGCCCCGTCTCAGCGCCAGCGCCAGCAGGTGCGCGTCGGTGACTTGGCGGTAGCCCGCGACCCGCGCGAACGGCGTCGCGGCGGAGTCGGCGGGCGACACGTCGTCGGCCCAGAAGACGTGGCCCTCGAGCCGGCGCATCCGTCGCAGCAGCGCGATGGCCTCGGTCGGCGTGGACGCTCCGGGAATGGCGCGGCGGTTGCTCGACACCCTCACGAACCCGGACTCCGTGAGCGGGCAGGTGGCCCACCCGTCCCGCCGATGCGCCCGGAACCACCGGTGCGCAAGACCGTGATGGACGTGATTCGGCCACGCGAGCGCGACGAGAACGTTCACGTCCGGGAGCCTGGTCAAGCGTCCTCCAGCGCGTCGCGGACCATGTCGGGCGTCAGCGGCGGCGCGTCGGGATCCACGTCGAAGACGGGGAAGCCGTCGCCGCGGGTCGCGGACTCGCGGGGCAGGAGGGCGGTGCGCACCAGCGTGGACACGACGGCGCCCAGGCTCTCTCCGCGCTCCCTGGCGATGCTCCTGACCGCGTGATGGATGTCGGGGTCGAGTGTCAGCGTGGTTCTCATGGTGTGACATCATGACATCACCGCATCATGATGTCAACGCATCATTCCGACCTACCCCCCGCCGGCTTCCGATAGTCCAGCGGCGGATCCCGGTCCCCCACCAGCGACACATACTCGAAGTCGGCCCCCGCCTTCTCCCGATACTCGGCCGTCGCAGTCGCCAGCAGCTCCGCATCCGTGAACAGGTCCACCGCCGTCATCGCCAGCGTCTTGGCCGCGACGGTCATCCCCTTGTTCCCGATCGACATCCCTCCGGCCGCGATCGCCTGCCACGAGTGCGCTGGGGTCCCCGGCACCCAGGTCGCCGTGCGCACCCCCGCCGTCGGCACCACCCAGCTCACGTCCGCCACATCGGTCGACCCCCCACCCTTGCGCGGCATGTAGGGCTGCACCTCGGCCGCGCTCTCAAGCGCCCGCGGGTTCGCCAGAGTCGGCCGAATCAACTCCGCGAACGCGCGCTCGGCCTCGTCGTACACCACCCCGCCCACGCGCTCAAGGTTCGCGTGCACCCGCCGTTGCAGCGCCTCGTTGCTCAGCATGGGGAAGAGCCCATGAATCACCTCGTACTCCACGCGGGTCCCCGTCCCCATCGCCGCCCCCTCGGCCGCCTTCACCACCCGTTCGAAGATCGACCGCACCAGTTCGGTCTCCGGGTTGCGCACGTAGTAGTAGACCTCGGCGAAGTCGGGGATCACGTTCGGCGCGTGTCCCCCCGCGGTGATGACGTAGTGGATGCGCGACTCCTGCGGCACGTGTTCGCGCAGCATGTTGACCATGTGGTTCATCGCCTCGACCCCGTCCAGCGCCGACCGCCCCTGCTCGGGGGCGCCCGCCGCGTGCGCCGAGATTCCGTGGAAGCGGAACTTGGCCGACTTGTTGGCGAGCGAGGTGGACGGGCTCGCGTCGTTGCTGCCGCCGGGGTGCCAATGCAGCACCGCGTCCACATCGCCGAAGAGACCGCCCCGCACCATGTAGACCTTGCCCGCTCCCCCCTCCTCGGCGGGGGTGCCGTAGACCCTCACCGTCCCGGAGGTGCCCGACGACGCCATCCAGTCCCTGACCGCCAGCGCCGCCGCCACCGAGCCCGAGCCGAAGAGGTGGTGCCCGCAGGCGTGGCCGGCTCCCATCTCGGGCAGGGGCGCCCGCTCGGGGCTCCGGTCCTGGGTGATCCCGGGCAGCGCGTCGAACTCGGCCAGGATCCCGATGACCGGCGCTCCTTCGCCCCAACTGGCGATGAAGGCGGTGGGCATTCCCGCGACGCCCGCCTCCACCCGGAAGCCCGCGCCGGCGAGATGGGCCTGGAGCAGCGCCGAACTCTCGACCTCCTGGTAGCCGACCTCGGCCAGCTCCCAGATCCGCTGGGCCGTGGCGGCGTAGGCGGCCGCGTTGGCCTCGACGTGGGCGAGGACGGCGTCGTGGGGGGACTGGGGGGAGGCGGGGAGGGGGAGGAGGAGGGCGGGGAGGAGGGTGGTGCGAACGAATCGTGTTTTCATGGGGTTTCTCCGGGCGTGGCGTACGCTATCGGCGCGGACCCGCTGAAAGGGTGACTATTTGGCGTGGGTGAGGATATTCCGACCGGTTCGGGTGGTCCAGTCGGCCGACTTGCCACAAATATGGCATACACAATATGGTTCTCCCATATCACGGCCCGATCGCCACTACGATACCGAACCCAATGAAGACGACGCTCAACCTGAACGACCTGCTCCTGGCGAGAGCCAAGCGGTGCGCCGCCCGAGGCGGCGTCACCCTGACCCGTTTCGTCGAAGACGCCCTGCGCGCCAAGCTGGCGGAGGACGACCGGCCGAAACCGCCCTTCGAACTGGAGCTCGTCACCGTCTGCGGACTCGCTCCTCCCAACTTGGACATCTCCGACCGCGAGGAGCTTCACGAAGTCATGGACGGGACGTGATCGCGGTCGACACCAATGTCCTGATCTACGCGCACCGGGCCGAAACCGACCTTCATGCGGCGGCGGCCAGGGAGCTCGTCCTCCTGGCGGAGGGGACGACCGTCTGGGGCTTGCCGGTGTTCTGCGTAGGCGAGTTCATCCGTGTTGTCACCCACCGGCGGATACTCAACCCGCCATCGACCTTGCCGCAGGCGGTCTCGTTCCTCGAACGGGTCCTCGCTTCCCCCTCCTGCCGGATCGTGCGACCGGGGCCCGGCTTCGTCAGTCTGCTGACCGCCGCCTCCCTCGCGGCCCGCGCGCGCGGCAACCTCGTCTTCGACGCGCAGATCGTCGCTCTGTGCCGGGAGCACGGCATCTCGACCATCCTCACCAACGACCGGGACTTCCGGCGGTTCGAAACCCCGCGGGTACGGTTGTTGGGCGCCCTGACCTGAACCGACCCAACCCCCCATGCCCCACCGCCCCCGCGTCCGCGTCGCCGCCGTCCAGCCCCGCGGCTACCCCTTCGACCCGGCCGCCGCCGTAGACCACCTCTGCACGGCCACCGCCGAGGCGGCCCAACAAGGCGCCGAGCTCGTCCTCTTCCCCGAGGCTTTCGTCGGCGGCTACCCCTGGGGCCTCGCCTTCGGCACCGCCGTCGGCGGCCGCACACCCGCCGGCCGCCGCACCTTCGGCCGCTACCACGACGCCGCCATCCCCGTGCCGGGGCCCGAGACGGAACGCATGGGCCGGGCAGCGGCAGCCGCGAACGCCTACCTGGCCGTCGGCGTGATCGAAAGAGGAGCCAGCCGCGCCCGGGGCACTCTCTTCTGTACCCTCCTCTACTTCGCCCCGGACGGGACCCTGGCGGGGCTGCACCGCAAGCTCAAGCCCACCGCGGCCGAACGCCTGATCTGGGGCGAGGGGGACGGGAGCACGCTGCCGGTGATCGAAACGCCGTTCGCGCGGGTGGGCGGGCTGATCTGCTGGGAGAACTACATGCCGCTGGCGCGCATGGCCATGTACGGCAAGGGGGTGGAGATCTACCTGGCGCCCACCGCCGACGAGCGCGGCCAATGGCAGGCCACGCTGAGGCACATCGCGCTCGAGGGGCGCTGCTTCGTGATCGGGTGCAACCAGTTCGTCGCGAAGGAGCACTACCCGGCGGACATCGAGATCCTGGGGGAGATGGAGGACTGGCCCGACGTGCTCTGCCGGGGCGGGACTTCGATGTACGGTCCGCTGGGCGAAACGGTGGCCGGCCCGCTGCTGGACGTGCAGGGGATGCTCGTGGCGGATCTGGACCTGGGCGACATCGCGCGCGGCAAGTTCGACTTCGACGTGACCGGGCACTACGCGCGGCCGGACATCTTCCGGCTGAGTGTGAACGAGAAGCCGCAGACGGCGGTGGCCGTGTCGGACGGGGAAGGGTGAGGTAGATTCCGTCGCCGGCGCGGCCGCGGGCGTCTCCGCGCGATGGTGTCGCCTGGGACCGCGGCCGCCGGCCAACCGACGAACCCGGAGGAACCGCCGTCCATGACCGCCACGACCGTCACCGCCGCCCCGCCCCTCTCCCGCACCGGCCGCTACCTCGAAGAGGCCGAACGCTATTCGGCCCGCAACTACCATCCGCTGCCCGTCGTGCTGGAGCGCGGCGAGGGATCCTGGGTGTGGGACGTGGAGGGGAACCGCTACCTGGACATGCTCAGCTCCTACTCGGCGGTGAACCAGGGACACCGCCATCCGGCCATCGTCGCCGCGGCGCGCGAGCAGCTCGACCGCCTCACGCTCACCTCGCGCGCCTTCCACAACGACCGGATGGGGCCGTTCCTGCGGGAGCTCTGCGAGGCGACCGGCTTCGACGCGGCGCTGCCGATGAACACCGGCGCCGAAGCCGTCGAGACCGCGATCAAGATGGTGCGGAAGTGGGGCTACGAGGTGCGCGGGGTGCCGAACGACCGGGCCGAGATCATCGTCTGCGAGGACAACTTCCACGGGCGGACCACCACCATCGTCGGCTTCTCCTCCGAGGACCAGTACCGCGAGGGCTTCGGGCCGTTCACGCCCGGCTTCACCATCGTCCCTTACGGGGACGTCGACGCGCTCGGGGCCGCGATCGGGCCGAACACGGTGGGCTTCCTCGTCGAGCCCATCCAGGGCGAGGCGGGGGTGGTCGTGCCGCCGGACGGGTACATGCGCCGCGCGGCCGAAGTCTGCCGCGAGAACGGCGTGGCCCTGGTGGCCGACGAGATCCAGACGGGACTGGGCCGCACCGGCCGGATGTTCTGCTGCGACTGGGACGGCGTGCGCCCCGACGTCCTGGTCGTGGGAAAGGCGCTCGGCGGCGGCGTCTACCCGGTCTCCGCCGCGCTCGCCGACGCCGAGTTCATGGACGTCTTCCGGCCGGGCGACCACGGGTCGACCTTCGGCGGCAATCCCCTGGGCGCGGCCGTCGGCATGGCCTCGCTGCGCGTGACAGTCGAGGAGGACCTGCCCGGCCGCTCGGACCGGCTGGGGAGCCGGTTCATGGAGCGCCTGCGCGCGATCCGGTCGCCGCACGTGGAGGAGGTGCGGGGGCGCGGGCTCATGGTCGGCGTCGTGATCCGGGAGTCTTCGGGGACCGCGCGGCCCTTCTGCGAGGCGCTGCAGGCGCGGGGCATCCTGGCCAAGGAGACGCACCGGCAGGTCGTGCGGTTCGCGCCGCCGCTCACCGTCGAGCGGGAGACGCTGGAGGCCGCGCTCGTGGAGATCGAGGCCGTGCTGAGGGGGTGAGGCGGGGGGCTCGGGGGCGGCGGGCCGGCGCCCGCGGAGGCGCCAGCGGGCCGTCCGGCGAGGCGAGGTCAGCCGCCGGGAGGGCCGATCGTGCCCCGCCCGGAGGTGTCGATCTCCGCGGCCTCTCCCTCGTCGAACAGCACCGCCTTGACCTGCCCGTAGAGGAATTCGCGCGCGTCGGCCCTGCGGGGGTCGAGCCCGTAGTGGTTGATCAGCAGGGTCTGGTGGCGGAGCCAGTCGCGCCAGCAGTCGGCGCAGATTTCGTGCCGGATCCGTTCCCCCAGGGGGGAGCGGAAGGGGGGGCGGGGCAGAGCGGGACCGGGCCTATTCGGGTGCCTGCGGCAGTCTGTCGTCGCCAAGGGTACGGGCTCCTCGTGGCCGAAGTCGGTGGCTCGCCGCGGGGTGGCGCCCCCGCACCGGGGCAAGATAACATCCCCGTGGAATTGGTTGGCGGCGCAGAGGCGCTTACATTGCTTCGTAACGTCCGGCGGCAGGAGAGGGAGGCAAACGATGTCGATACCGAATTCGAACGGTGCGGGGCCCGCGGCGAACGGCGCCGGTCCGGTGCTCTCCAGGAAACAGCTGGCCCACCTCGAGCGGAGGCTCCTCGACGAGCGCAAGAGGGCGCTTCGCGGACTGGGCCTCTTCAACCGCGCAGCCCAGTCGGACCGGGCCTCGGGCGATTCCGATCTCGCCGCGTATACGGACCACATGGCCGACCAGGGCACCGAGGCGATGGAGCGCGAGAAGGCCGCGCTCTTCGCCACCAAGGAGGGCCGCTACTTCTACCGCCTGCAGGAGGCGCTCAGGCGTCTCTACCGGGATCCGGACAACTTCGGCCGCTGCCACGCCACGGGCAGGCCCATCGACTTCGAGCGCCTCGACGCGCTGCCGCACGCCCGCTACTGCATCGAACACAAGCGGGAGCTGGAGGCCCGCGGGGGCTAGCCGGCGCCTCGCCGCTCTCGGGCGGATTTGTCCGCGGGCCGCTAGCAGTCCGTGGATAAAGCCCCGCGAGCACCGAGAGCGGCGAGGCGCCGGGCCGGCAAGGCGCGACGAAG
>JAPPNM010000023.1 GCA_028873825.1 Gemmatimonadota bacterium
ATAGCAGCGCTATTCGCCCGAGGAGCAACGCAGAGCGCAGCCTCGGAGTGGCAAAATGTATAGCAGACATTACATAATGTAACTTATACTTTACAGCGTGGACCGGTGAAGCGAAGCGGCCAGCGCGGATGCATCGCCGTTCGAATGCCGGGGGGATTTTGTCCACGGGCTGCTACCTCGAGCCCTTGACCCGCACCGTCAGCAGGTCGATCGCGTGGTATTGGCGATGGCTCACCGACGAGGCGTAGTGGCGAAGCAGCCGTAGCGACAGCTCCCGGCCGGTCACGGGCGTGTCCCTGTCCCGGATGAGTCCCATCTGCTCCTCGAGGTTGGTCCCCCGCGGCGCGGCGACGAACTCCATCTCGGCCGAGTGGCCGTCCCGGCGAACGGCAACCCGCAGCTGACGGCCGGCGGCGTCCTCCAGCCCCTCGTCCTGGCGTAGAAGGCTCATGAACGCTTCCTCTGCCGCCGATCGGAGCCGGTCCGCCGACTCGCCGCTCCACTTCATCCGGCTCGCGAACTCCCGGACGAAGGCGTCGAGCCCGGGACGCACGCCGACTTCGAGCTCCATGTCGATGTTGCGCCGGCTCGATCTCCATTTGCCCCAGCCGAAGAAGACGGTCACGAGGGTGTAGAGAACCACCGCGAGCACGCCGGCGCCGACCGCGATCCAGACCGGGTTCATTCCGCCCGAGGCGCCTCCGTCCTGAACCGCAAGACGGCCCGCGTTGTCGAAGAGGCAGATGGCAGGACTCCCGGTTCGGATCCGGCATCGCCGCACGCGCACCAAACCCGAGGCGGGCCGGCGGAGTCGTGCGGATCGTGTGCGAGGGGATCGGCTGGCCGCCATTCTACGCAAGGGCGCGACGGCGGACAAGGGACTGGGCCGAACGGCGCCGGTTCGGCGGCCCGGCCCGCATTGTCCGCCGCCCGGACGCGGCCGGGTCTTCCTCGACGGCCCTCAGCGCAGCAGCTCCTCCAGGCGTACGCGCTCGCCGGTGCGGTCGTCGCGGTACTTGACGATCACCGGGGCCTGTAGAGACAGGTTCCACTCCCGGCCGGTACCCGTGCCGATGGGCCGCGATCCGGGGACGACGACCGCGCCTTCGGGTATTACCAGGGGACCGTCGTCCGTCGCACGCAGCACCTCGCCCCGGACGATGTCGAAGACGGGGGTCGAGCGCGTGAGGATGACGCCCGCGCCCAGCACCGCCCCCCGTTTCACGATCGCCCCCTCGTATACGCCGCAGTTGCCGCCGACGAGCACCTCGTCCTCGACGATCACGGGGAGCGCGCCGACCGGCTCGAGGACGCCCCCGACCTGCGCTGCCGCGCTGATGTGGCAGCGAAGGCCGACCTGGGCGCAGCTCCCCACCAGGGCGTGCGAGTCGATCATGGTGCCGTCGCCGACCCATGCGCCGACGTTGACGTACATGGGGGGCATGCAGGTGACGCCGCGGCCCAGGTACGCGCCCTCGCGCACCGCGGAACCTCCCGGCACCACCCGCGTGCCGCCGGAAGGGGGCGAAGCCCTGGGCGGAAAGCTCGACTTGTCGGCGAAGTGGAGGAGGCCGCCGCCGAGATCGTACCGGGCCAGGGTGCCGAGGCGAAACCCCAGCAGGATCCCGCGCTTGACCCATGCGTTGACGCGCCAGCCGTGTTCGGCGGCCGGGTCGGGCCGGGCGGCGCGAACCTCTCCTGCGCCGAGCAGGTCGCGGAATTCGGCGAAGAGGCCGTGGTCGCCGTCCAGGGGGGTGGGGCGGGCGAAGGCTTCGTCGATGCGGCGGGCGATCATGCGGGAGCGGCCGAACCTACCAGCCCGGACGCCCTCATCGCCTCCATGACGCGCCTGCGGTTCTCGGAACCGATCCCGGTGAGCGGAAGGCGGTAGTGGGCTTCCAGCAGGCCCATTTCGGCCATGGCGAACTTGACGGGGCCGGGGTTGGTCTCGCAGAAGTTGGCGTCCATGAGGTCCAGCCACCGGTTGTGGACCCGCCGCGCGCCCGCGAAGTCTCCGGCCAGACACAGGTCGCAGAGTTCCGCCATGGGCCCCGGGATCTGGTTCGACGCCACGGAGATCACGCCGTGCGCACCGAGCGCCATCGCGGCCAGAACCGCCGCGTCGTCGCCGGACAGAACCGCGAAGCCCTCCGGAACCGCCTTGAGCACGCGCCCCATCTGCATGATGTCGCCCGCAGCCTCCTTGACCGCGGCCACGCCGGGGATCGAGGCCAGACGCGCGAGGGTGCCCGGAGCCACGTTGACACCGGTGCGGCCCGGAACGTTGTACACGACGACGGGCAGGCCGGTGGCCTCCGCGACCGCCGTGTAGTGGAGGAACAGGCCGTCCGGGGTCGGCTTGTTGTAGTAGGGGGTGACGACAAGCAGTCCGTCGGCGCCGGCGGCTTCCAGCTCCCCGGCCAGCGCTCGCACCTCGGCGGTGTCGTTGCCCCCGCAGCCGGCGACCACCGGGACCGCGCCGCCGGCCGCCTCCACGACCAGCTCCGTCACTCGCACCTTCTCGCCGCGGGTCAGCGTCACGCTCTCGCCCGTCGTTCCGCACGGCACCAGGAAGTGGATCCCGGCCTCGATCTGGCGGCGCACCAGCGCCCGCACCCGCGTCTCGTCCAGCGAACCGTCGGCGACGAAGGGCGTGACCAGCGCCGTTCCGCATCCGCGGAGCCAGGATGCGCCAGGTTCGGCGCGGTCGTCCGCTGTGTTCATAGGCCGTCTCCTCCGCCGGGGCCGCGCGCGACGCGATCGCCGCCGCCGGCCGCCACCCGCTGCCAGCACTCGCTGAAATCGTACACGCCCGGGCGTCCGCGAATCCAGTGCGCGGCCGCGAGCGCACCCCTGGCGAATCCGTCCCGCGACCTTGCCTCGTGGCGAATGGCGATGGTGTCGGCCTCCGAGTCCCACCGGAGTTCGTGCGTGCCGGGAACGTGGCCGGTCCGTTGACTGGTGACGTCGATTTCGCCGCTCCAACCCGCCGCGCGAACCTCCTCGATGAGCCGGAGCGCGGTTCCCGAGGGGGCGTCGCGCTTGCCCCGGTGGTGCGACTCGAAGGCGGCCAAGTCGTAGCCGTTGCACCGTGCCATCGCGCGGGCCGCGGCCGCCGCGACGAGGTAGAAGGCGTTGACGCCTACCGAGAAGTTGGCGCCGTGGACGAGGCCGATGCCGCTTTGGCGGGCGCATTCCAGGAGCTCCTCCCTCCCGTCGTCCCACCCGGTGGTGCCGATCACGGTGTCGACGCCCAGGTGGCACAGCCGTTCCAGGTTGCCGGACATCACCGCATCGGAGGTCGAGAAGTCGATCGCCACGTCGGCGCCCCGCAGGGCTTCGCGGGTGAGGCCGGCGGCGGCGCGGTTGTTCGACCCGTCCAGGCGCAGCACCGTGACCGCGCCATGTGCCGGGGCCAGCCGCTCGATGAGGCGGCCCATGCGTCCGCGACCCAGCAGGGCGATGCGAAGGAGGGGCCGGGCGGGCGGTTCAGCCGGCATGGGGGCGGCCCGGGTCCGCGGCGGCGGAGACGAAGTCGCCCTCCAGCCGTCCCTGGGTGCGCAGGTACTCCGCGTTCAGCACCGACGCCCCGGCGGCGCCCCGGATCGTGTTGTGTCCGAGGGCCGTGAACTTCACCCCCAGGACGGGACACTCGCGCACCCGTCCCACGGTAACGGCCATCCCACCCCCCGCCATCGCGTCGCGCCTCGGCTGGGGACGATCCTCGCCCTCCGCCACCCGCACCGGCCGCTGCGGCGCGGTCGGCAGCGCCAACCTCTGCGGACGCGCGCGGAAACCCGCCATCGCGTCGCGCACCTCCGCCGGAGACGGCCGCGCCTCCAGCTCCACCGACGCACACACCAGGTGACCGTCCACCGTGGCGACCCGGTTACAGTGCGCGCTCACCGTCACGGCCGCCGGTTCGACCGCGCCGCCCCCGCCCCGAAGCGTCCCCAGCAGCTTGCGGGTCTCGGCCTGAATCTTGTCCTCTTCCCCGCCTACGAACGGGATCGCGTTTCCGAGCACGTCTACCGCCGGGACGCCCGGGTAGCCCGCGCCGCTCACGGCCTGGAGCGTGGTGACCAGAACGCGCCGGATGCCGAAGGGCCGGAGGGGGGCCAGCGCGAGAGCGAGCGTGATCGTCGAACAGTTGGGGTTGGTCACGATCGCGCCGGGCCACCCGCGCTTCCTGCGCTGGTGCGGAATCAGTTCTACGTGTTCGGCGTTCACCTCCGGGACGACGAGCGGTACGTCCGGGTCGAGGCGGTGGTTGCGCGAATTGGAGACGACGAAGTGCCCGGCGCGGGCGAAGGCGCGCTCGATTCTTCCCGCAACCGACGCATCCATGGCCGAAAAGACCAACCGGGGACAGTCGGCATCGGGAGCGGCCGGGCGCACCACCATCCCCGCGACGCCCTCAGGCGCCGGACGGTCCTGGACCCAGCGCACGGCGTCGCCGTACGGCCGCCCCGCGCTGCGCCCGCTCGCGCCCAGCCACGCGAGCCGGAACCAGGGGTGACCGTCCAGGTACAGGGCGAACTGCTGGCCCACCATTCCGGTGGCTCCGAGCAGCCCCACGGGGAGTTGGTCATTGCTACTCATCGGATGACCGGCCGGGTCCGCGGAATCACGCGCGCCACGGCCCCCCGTTCGTCGATGTAAACTCCAGTTTCCAAAATGTCATGTTTTCCATACTTCCCGTCTCTTCACGGCTTCGCTCCGCTTTGCTTCTCGGACGAACGGCGCCGCCATTGGCCTTCGAAGCGCCTCGCCGACCAGACCCCTCCCCGCTCTCGACGGCGCTTTCGACCCGGAAGTTGCGGAGAATCCGCCTGCCGGACAACGGCCGCCGCCCGCGGTTCGGCGACGCCCGCCTCGCGGTCCCCCCTTGGCATTCCCCGGAAGATCGGTCGGCGCCGCCGGACGGAGGCCGTACTCCCACGCCTTCGGGTGGCCACTGGACACCGGCGTCCCTCCCGTCCACACTAACGGGTCCGGAAGTCGCGGCGGCGCTTTCCGCTCCCGCCCGCCTCCATTCACGTCACCGCCTGCCTACCGCGACATCATGCCTACATCCACGACAGTCCACGACCTTCTCGGCGCCGAAGCCGAGGACCTCCTGACCTATCGCGCCCGCGGCTTCCCTCGCGACCGTCTCCACCTCCCCGGCCCCGACTTCGTGGACCGGGTCGTCGCGGGCACCGACAGGAACCCGCAGGTGCTGCGCAGCATGCACCAGATTTTAGGCCACGGGCGGCTCTCCGGAACCGGCTACGTGTCCATCCTGCCGGTCGACCAGGGTATCGAGCACTCGGCGGGGGCCTCGTTCGCGCCCAACCCGGTCTACTTCGACCCTGGGAACATCGTCGAGCTGGCGCTGGAGGGCGGGTGCAACGCGGTCGCGTCCACGCTGGGCGTGCTCGGGTCGGTGTCGCGCAAGTACGCGCACCGGATCCCCTTCCTGGTCAAGCTGAACCACAACGAGCTGCTCACCTACCCGAACCGCTACGACCAGGTGATGTTCGCGAGCGTGCAGCAGGCGTGGGAGCTGGGTGCGGTGGCGGTCGGCGCCACGGTCTACTTCGGGTCGGACCAGGGGATGCGCCAGCTCCAGGAAGCGTCCGAAGCCTTCCAGATGGCGCACGAGCTGGGCATGGCGACCGTGCTGTGGTGCTACCTGCGCCAGTCCGCCTTCAACACAGGCGGGAAGAACTACCACGCCGCCGCCGACCTGACCGGGCAGGCCAACCACCTGGGGGTCACGATCGAGGCCGACATCGTGAAGCAGAAGCAGGCCGAGCTGGACGGCGGCTACCGGGCGGTCGGGTTCGGGCGCACGCACGACAAGGTCTACTCCGACCTGGTCCCCGGCGCCCACCCGATCGAGATGACGCGCTACCAAGTGGCCAACTGCTACATGGGGCGCGTCGGGCTGATCAACTCGGGCGGCTCCAGCGGGGACAACGACTTCGCGCAGGCGGCGCGCACGGCGGTGATCAACAAGCGGGCCGGCGGGATGGGGCTGATCTCGGGGCGCAAGGCGTTCCAGCGCCCCATGGCGGAAGGGGTCAAGTTGCTGAACCTGATCCAGGACGTGTTCCTGGACGCGTCGATCGAGGTGGCCTAACAGCCCGTGGACAAAATCCCCCCGGCATTCGAACGGCGATGCATCCGCGCCGGCCGCTCTATTCCGCTCCGTCGGCGGCAGTGGCGTGCACCGCGAACGCGACCCCCTGCGGGTCCGTGCATTGCGCGATGACGTCGCCGTCCGGCACCTCCATGGGCCCGTTCAGAACCCGGCCCCCGAGGTCGGCGACGGTCTTCACCGCCGCATGCACGTCCGGAACCCGCACGTACAGGAGCCAGCCGATCGCACGCATCTCCGGCGGCCCGTTGAAGATCCCGCCCAGCGGATGCGCGCCCAGGCCGAACATCTGGTAGAAGCCCGTCTCTCCCATGTCCATCCGGTCCGCCGCCCGCCACCCGAAAACGTCGGAGTAGAAGGCCCAGGCGGCGTCGGCGTCCCCGGTCGCGAGTTCGTGCCAGGAGAACTCGCCGAGCTCCGGGGGACCGTCGTGCCCTGCCGCGTCGCCTTCCGGCTCGATGGCCGCGATGACCCCGCCCTGCGGGTCCGCCAAGACCGCGAACCGGCCCACCTGGGGCACCGCCATCTCTTTCAGAACGGAGCCGCCGCGGTCGCGAACTTTCGCCAGGGTACCGTCCAGGCCGGGAGTCGAGACGTAGGCCAGCCAGCACGGGGGAACCTCCGGCGCGGGGAGGTCCATCAGCCCGCCGACGGGCATGTCCCCGTTCATCCACATCTCGTAGGGCTTGCCGCCGGCATCCCAAGTGCCGGTGGACCAGCCGGTGATCGCCGAATAGAAATCGCGGGCCGAGTCCGGATCGGGGGTCATGAGTTCGTGCCAGGAGAAACGGCCGAGGGGCTTGTGGGACATGACGGTCTCGTTGGCCTTTCGTGGAGCGGGGACTATGTAGGATACTGCCCATCCGACATAATCCCCCGTGGAGCCTGGGCGGCTGGTTCGTGTTGCGGGGCGACCGAATACTAACATCGCGTGGACGGAATCCCCATCGGCGAGCCCCATGCCGCAACCCGCCATTGCCCTGCACCGCAGGCAACCGTAGGCTAGCAGTCCGCAAGTCTGAGGAAAAGACCGTGCCCCTCGGCTTCGGCGCCCAGCCGCTCCGGCGCTCGCGCGGGCCGTCCCCGAAACCCTGGCCGACGCGGCATGCCCTCGCGCAGTCGCCGCCGCCTAGAGGCGGCCAGACACCGCCGGAAAACGCTGCGGGAGCAACCATCGCAACATCACCCACACCGGAGGCGACATGCGGCGTCTGCTGCTTGCGAGACACGCGAAGTCGAGCTGGCGCGACATCGGCCTGACGGATCACGACCGGCCGCTCAACGGCCGGGGACGCAGGGCCGCGCCGATGGTCGCGGCCGCGCTCGATGGCCGCGGCTTCGTCCCCGACATCGTGTATTCGAGCACATCGCGCCGCACCCGCGACACCTGGGCCCTCATGGAGCCCCGGTTCGGCGGTCTCCCCCGCGTCGAGTACCTTCCCGAACTCTACCACGCCTCGCCGCGGGCCGTGCTCGACGTCGTCGCCGGGGCACCCCGCGCGGCCAACACGCTGATGGTGCTCGGTCACAATCCCTCGACCCACGCGCTCGCCGCGCACCTGGCTCGCACCGGCAGCCGGAAACGGCGCGACCGGATTATCCGCTCGTTTCCGACCGGTGCCGTCGCCGTCATCGAGTTGGCCGGAGACGACTGGGACGCGGCCGAGGCGGGCGGCCAGCTTCTCGACTTCATCATTCCCCGGCTCTTGGGATAGCCCACCCCCATTGCGCCAACTCGGCCGAACGGAGGCGATCATGACCAGCGACACCCCGAGCGACGACCGGAATCTCGGCCCCGAGGACATTGCGCGCGTCTTCCAGGAGGGCATCTACCCATACGAGAAGAAGATGAAGCGGCGCGAGTACGAGGGGCAGAAGGCCGGGCTCCAGGTCGAACTCCTCAAGGTGCAACGCTGGGTCAAGGGGTCCGGCAAGAAGATCGTCATCCTCTTCGAGGGCAGGGACGCCGCGGGCAAGGGCGGAACGATCAAACGTTTCATGGAGCACCTCAACCCCCGCGGCGCCCGCGTCGTCGCGCTGGACAAACCCAGCGACGTCGAGCGGGGCCAGTGGTATTTTCAACGCTACGTCCAGCACCTGCCGACGTCCGGCGAGATGGTCCTCTTCGACCGTTCGTGGTACAACCGGGCCGGCGTGGAGCGCGTCATGGGGTTCTGCACCGGCCAGGAGTACCTCGAGTTTCTGCGCCAGTGCCCCGAACTCGAGCGCATGCTGGTCAACAGCGGCATCCTGCTCTTCAAGTTCTGGTTCTCCGTCTCGCAGAATGAGCAGCTTCGCCGGTTCGACAAGCGCAAGACGGATCCGCTGAAGCAGTGGAAGGTGTCCCCGATCGACATGGCGTCGCTCGACAAGTGGCCCGACTACACGCAGGCCAAGGAGGCCATGTTCTTCTACACCGACACCGCCGACGCGCCCTGGACCGTAATCAAATCCGACGACAAGAAGCGCGCGCGGGTCGCCGCAATGCAGTTTTTCCTGTCCAGGCTGGAATACCCGGACAGGGACGCGGAAGTCGTGACCGGCCCGGACCCGCTCATAGCCGGACCGGCGACGCGAGTGATTAGCCGCAACCAGCCGGTGACGGAGCAGCCGGCCGCCGTGATCCGGTAAGTCCGAAGGACCGGGGCAGCCGGGCTCGCTCGCACATTTCCCGAAGGCGGTCGAGCTGTCCTCGGAGGACGAGCCGGAGCCGCCGTTTCCGGAGCGGGGGCCGGCGGGGGTCGGCGGCGGCCCGCGCGTGGCTCGGCCGGACCCATGCGGCGGCGAGGAAGGTGGAGGCGGCCCGCGCGGCGCATGAACGGCGCGCTGAAGGCGGAGCCGGTCTTCGCCTGGGTGCGGGACGTGCTTCCGCCGGGGTTGGAGAGGTAGCGGCAACCCCGCCGGAGCCCGCGGAAAACCCCCGGCTTTCCGACCCGGCCGCCCGACCCCGGGGGATCGCCGCGTGGGGCTCGGCTTGACGAACGGGGCACGGGGCGTGCAATATTGGACGTTGGAAGCGAGTCTTCGGATGCGGGAGAGACGGAGTCCTCGAATCCGGAAGGCCGGTGCGGACCGGGCGGAGGGGTCCGAACCGGCAAGTGCTGGGCCACAGACCTGGAGCGCCGGACAAGGCGGGCGAATGCGCGCGGGGGGGGTGGTTGGCCATCCCCGGTCGCGCCGGTGTCGCAGGGCCGAGGTTCGGAAGCGTCCTCGAGAGGCGGTACATGGGATGATCGGCACCACCCTGGCGATTGCCGCGTTGCAGCAGGCGACGCTGACGGGCGTGGTGCGTGACAGCGTCGCTCTGGAACCGATCGCCTTCGCCCAGGTCTCGGTTACGACGGCCGATGGCACGGAGGCCACGCTATCGGGCATTTCCGACCAATTCGGAGCTTTCGTGGTCCCGGGAGTCCCGGACGCCGAGGTGGTCCGCGTCGAGGTGGGAGCGTTCGGCTACGCGACGTGGACCCGCACGTACGATGTGCCGCCCTCCGAACCGTTACGGGTGCTGCTGGGCCCCGCCCCGCTCGGCATGGAGGGACTGGAGGTCGCGGCCAGCAGGCGTGCCGGGGACCCGATGTCGCTGTCCCGGGACGGGTTCGTAGTCGATTCCACCCTGATGCGGACCCTCCCGACGATTCTGGAGGCGGACGTGTTGCGCGCGACCGCGGTTTCGCCCTCGGCGTCGGCCACCTCCGACTACAGCGCGGTCCCCTTCATCCGGGGGGGCACGAGCGACGGTACGCCGGTGCTGCTCGACGGAGTGCGGCTCTTCAACGCCGTTCATCTGGGAGGCTTCATCTCCGCGGTCAACGCCGAAGTGGTCGAGAGCACGACGCTGCTCGCGGGATCGGGCGGCGACGCATTTGCCATCGGGTCGCTGTCGGGCGCCATCAAGATCGTAACCCGGGACGGTGCCCGCGACAGGAAGCGGATCGCCGGCTCTTTGGGCCTCGGTTCCTCCCGGTTCTCGGTGGAGGGTCCCATCGGCGAGAATACGTCGTTCCTGCTCGACGGCCGGCGCACCTATATCGGCGCATTCACGACGACGCTCGAGAACATGGGAGCCGTCGAGAATGCCCTCCCCTACTTCTTTCAGGACGCGCATGCCAAGGTGACGACCGAGCTCGGCGGACTGCGCCGACTGTCGGTGAGCGGCTATCTGAACTTCGAAAAGCTGACGACGTTCGACGCCGAGGAGACGTTGGAGCTGGGGATGACGTCGAGCAACGTCGCTTTCTCGGCCCACTACCGCGACAGGTTCGGGGCCAACGGAATTCTCGACGCCACCCTGGGACACAGCCTGTTCGCCAACGACCTGGACTTCCTGGTCGGAGGCGGATTTCACACCCAGCCGGACGGGCGGATCAAGTACATTCCCCCCGGAGACACGATGCTGTTCGGCGACGGCTCGATGGGCGAGACGCGCGCCGACGCGCGGGTGACCTGGCGAGGGGGACGGGCCACGGTCGTCGCCGGGACGCAAGCGACCCGGTTCGCCACGGATCACAACTATGACGTCAGCGAAGACGTCGAGCTGGAGCGGGACCTCTACTTCGCGCCGCTCGCCCTTGCCAAAGCCCGTTGGCGGTTCGCCGCGTATTCCACAGTGGAGGTTCCGCTGCCGAGAGGTTATCGGACTCGCGCGGGGCTGCGGCTCGACCGCTTTCAGGGGGTGGCGACCACCCTCGCCCCCTTCGCGGAACTGGGCTACTCGACCTCCTGGTGGAACGCCCGCATATCGGCGGCGCGCTCCTACCAGGCACTCGCCTCGGTGCGCAACGAAGAGGCGCTCGTTGCGAGCTTTCTCTCGTACGACATCCTCGTCCCCGTTAGCGAGGCGCCGGTTCCCCGCAACACCGAGCTGTCGATCGGGTGGGAAGGTTCCGGTGGCGGGTGGCGGGTCCGGCTGGACGCCTACACTCGATTCCTGGACAACCTCAGGCTGCCGGATCCGGGGGCCAAACCGCTCACCGGAATCGTGCTGGGAGATCCGGCACAGTGGGACGCGGCCAGCGGTACGGCCCGCGGGATCGAGGCAACCTGGAGCTGGATGGGGGACCGGGGCTTCTCGCTCCTGGGTAGCTACCGCTGGGCGAGGGTGTCCCGCACCGCGGGGTCGCGAACCTACACGCCTCGCTTCCACCGCGACCACGAATTGGAATTGGGCTCGTCCTACCGGCAGGGTGCGTCGTTGTGGTCCGCGAGGCTTTCCCTGCGCTCCGGGCAGCCGGTTACGCCGCTGCTGGCAGTGGTCCCCCTGAGGAGACAGGGGCCGTACGAACACACGGAACTTCTCACGATCGGAGGCGAGTACAACTCCGCAAAGCTGCCCCACTACGCCCGGATCGACCTGGGGTGGCGCCGGGAGAGCGAGGTGTCGTGGTTTGGCGGCGGGTCGGTGGTGCCGTACGTTTCCGTGGCCAACCTCTTCAGCCTGCCCAACGTGGTGGGCTGGGTAACGCAACGAGGGTGGCACTCCCACAACCTTGAGAGGGTCTACATGAGGCAGATTCCGATGATACCGTTCGTTGGCGTGGAGTTCCGGTTTTGAGGACGCGCGCGGGATTCGTACCGGCGGTCGCTCTGACGGTCGCCGCCTCGTCCGCGTGCGAGATCGTCCGCCCCGTGGACCCGCTCGAAGCGCACCCGGACGTGGTTGCGATCGCGATCCTCCTAGTCGCCGGCGAAAGCGAAGCCCGCCTGCTGGCCATCCACCCCCACCGCCAGCGGTACGACCAAAAGCCGCAAATCGGCGCGACGCTGGAGGGTCCCGGCTGGACTGCCGGGTTCACAAGAGAACTGAGGCTGCCGGCGTGCGGCCAGGTGGGCGGCAGCTGGCATGTTCCCGGCAGATGTCTGGCCGCGGACCTTCCGGCGGCCATCGAGGCGGGCGGAACCTACGGCCTCCGCGGTGAAGCGGCCTTGGGTTCGTTCGAGGGCGAAACGACCGTGCCCGCCGTGCCGCTTCTGGTCGAGCCGGCGGAGCCCGCGTCCTCCTGGCTGCCGTTGCCGGATACGTCCGGGTTGGTCTACATTCCGGTCAGGAGCGAGGTCGGCCCGAACGTCGGCACGCTCCTGGCGGATCCGTCGGATGTTCTCGAAACGCTGGCTCACGGCATCGAAGTGGAGATTCCCGTCTCCAACCTCGGCCCCTTCCCCGAGGTTCTCGCGAATGCCGACGATACGATCTCGATATACAACGATACGATCGCGATATACGCGGACCAGAATCCCCTGCGCTTCACATTGCGCGTGTTCGCGGTGGGATGGCACTACACCAATTTCGTGAAGTACACGGGCGTGGACCCCCTGCCCGGTCCGTTGCCCGATTTCGGCGTGGAAGGCGAAGGCGTGTACGGGTACTTCGATGGTGTCGCGCATTCGGAATTCGTCCGCATGGCCGTGGGAAATGTCGGCGGCGACCCCTCCCGAATCAGCAAATGACCGGCACGACACCCGCGGTCTGGCAGCCCGTGGACTAAAATCCCCCCGGCATTCGAGCGGCGATGCATCCGGGCTGGCCGCTTCGCTTCACCCGTCCACGCGGACCGACGCGCCTTGCCGGCCCGGCACCTCGCCGCTCTCGGTGCCCGGTCGGCTTTGTCCGCGGACTTCCAGCCTACAGATATGTCGCCGGCGGAAGCCCGAAGATGTTGTCGATCAGGTCGCGCGCCTGAGGCGGCACGCCCTTCAGCGATGAGGGAATTCCCAGTGCGCGCATCTCGTCCACCGCCCGTTTGAGGACCAAGGCGCCCGTCAGGTCGATCCGGCCCAGCCCCTCCAGGTGAAAGACGACCTCGGAAACGCCCGCCGCGCCGGTAAGTTGGCCGATCAGCGCCTCTTCCAGGCGAGGCGCCGAAGCGAACCAGAGGATTCCCATGACCTCCAGGTGCAGGACCTCGCCCTCCATCCAGCTGTGAAATCCGGCGCGCCGTTCACGCCACACGTGAATGCCGAGGGAGAGCAGGATTCCCAGGAGGAGCGCCTGCTCGATCTGTGGCGCCAGGAGCAGGCACAACGCCAGGGTGAGCCATACCACCAGCGCCTGGATTCTTGACAGCGCCCACACGTTGAACAGAAGACGGGGACGGACCAGTCCGCCCACCGCCGCGATCACGATCCCGGCCAGGACCGCCTTGGGGAGGGACGAAAGCACCCCGGCAAACGGGAGGAACACGAGCACCGCGAGCCCGGTGATAGCGCCGGACCAGCGACTGCCCGCACCCGAAAGGCGGTTGAGGCTGCTGCGCGAAAGCGACCCGTCGGCCGGCATCCCCCCGCAGATCCCCGAGACGACATTGGCCGCGCCCTGGGCCAGGAATTCGCGATCCGGACTCCAGTGCGCCCTGTCCTGGGTGGCGAAGCCGCGGGCGATGGCGGTGGTCTCGGCAAACCCCACCAGTGCAATCACCACTCCGGGCACCACCAGCCCGGGCAGGAGACCCCAGGGCAGCGTCAGGCCGATGGGCGGCAGCGAGCCCGGGATGTCGCCCACGATCGGGCCCTCGTACCCCGCCAGCACCGAGAAGACCGTCCCTCCGAGCACGGCCGCCAGGGCACCGGGAAAGAGGGGGTGGATTCGGCGCGCCAGCAGGGTTGCGGCCACGGTCAGGATGGCGAGCGCTGCCGCGGCGAGGTTCCAGGCTTCAGGGCTGCTCAACGCCCGGTAGGTGTTGCCGACCAGCCCGCTCTCGCCCGCCGTCATTCCCAGAGTCGACGGAAACTGGGACAGCAGTATGAGAATGGCGGCCCCGGAGGTGAACCCGCGCACGACGGGCTGCGACATGAGGTAGGTGACCTTCCCGGAGCGCAACGCGGCGAAGGCGAGCCGGGTCACTCCCACGACCAGGGCCAGGAGAGCCGCCGCGCCGGCGTATCGCGGGCTTCCGGGCGTGGCAATGGTGACGAGGGCGCCATGAGTGAGCAGAGCGGTGAGGGCGACCGGCCCCGTCTGCAGGTATGGGCACGAGGCGAAGAACCCCGCGGCGACCAGCGGAAGCGCCGACGCGTAGAGGCCGTGTACGCTCGGCAGGCCCGCCAGTTCGGCGTAGGCCATGCTCTGCGGGATGATGAGCAGCGCTACGCTCAGGCCGGCGACCACGTCCCGGGAGGTGGCGCGGCCCCTGGTCCAGGCGTCCGCCGCGACGACGGAATCTCCGCCCCCGCCGTTGCCGCGGGAGGGGACCGGGACGCTCACGGCGACGGGGCGGCGAACGTAACCGGAACCCGCGCCTCGGCGGCCAGCTCCGACAGCAGGCGGGACGTTGCCGCCGCGCGCCGCGACCACCACTTCGCGATCGGCGCGGGGCCCGCCGCGGCCACCCTCGCGCGCCACCTCCGCGAATGGCCCGCCAGCCACTCCAGGGTCTTGCCCGGATCCTGGGCCAGGAAGGAGTTGAGCACGTACCGCCGCTCCCCGGCGCGGCAGACAAGCCCGCCCTCGTTCCCGAGCCGCACCAGATCGTCCCGCAGGAGGATCATCCCGGAGCGCGCCGGCGCCAGCAGCGCGGCGATGAAGGCGGCCCCTCCGTCGCGGCGCGGATCGCCGAGCCCGGGCGCGGTCCTCAGCGCGGCGGGCAGGCGGTCCGGGAAGGTCATCTCGTGTTCCAGCCGGGCCAGCGCCTCCCCCAGGAGCGAAGCCCACGCTTCGTAGAACGCCGCGCCGCATCCCTCGAATGTCGCAAGATAGGGCCCGGTCCACGACGCCAGATGTTCCCAGACCAGGGTAACCCGGGCCTGCCCGAGAAGCGCCCGGCCCGCCGGGTCGGGTTCGTCCCTCCGCCACGGTTCGAGGGCGGCAAGCAGTCCCAGCAGCGAAGCCAGGTGATCGGCCTCGCGGCCCGGCGTCCGCAGGGCGCGCCTGAACCCGCCGATGCGGTCCAGAACCTCACCCCCCATCATCCCCTCCGCGCCGAGGTACACCGAGGCGTACGGATACCGTTGCCGCGCGACCACCCGGTCGTGTTCCGCAGGGACCGGCACGGCCGGCAGGCCGAGCGCCGCCGCAGCCCGAGCGTGCTCCGCCGACGGCGACTCGATCAGCGTGCCGAGCGCGCGGAAGAGCTCCATTCAGGGTGCGGAGTGCGGCGCGCGCCCGGGCGGCTTCTCCCGGCCGGGCGCCGGCCGGCCACCCCCGTCGTCCGCGAGCCGGAACGCTTCCCGCTCCGGCCTCACGGGTCGCAGCAGCCAGTACGGCCGCCGCGTGCCGTCGGGCGAATGCCGGCCGGCCGGCCTGGCAAGCTTCAGCCACCGCCGGAACTCCAGCCGCGACCTGGAGGTGTCGACCGCGATGTCGCCGTAGCCGTCGCCCTCCTCCGCCCTGCGAACCCGCACCGCCTGGTGCCAGCAATGCGCACCCGAGACCGGGTCGGGCTGAACGGGAAAGGTCATGTTCTGGTGAACGCCCACGTCGGTCCACCATATCCGCGCGGTGTCGGGATCGTCGGAACGGAAGGGACCCGTGCCCCGCCTGCGTTCCATCCCCCACGCGCTCCCTTTCCGGTCGAGCGCCACCGTCGCCATCGACTGGCGGGGTCCGTCCCCGGTCTTCCAACGCCCCATGTGGTGCGAACAGGCCACCACACCGGGATGGATGCCCTCCGTCACCCACGCCTTGACCACGAAGTGCCCGATCCCGGTCTCGACGCGGACGAGGTCGCCCGTTTCCACACCCGCCCGCGCCGCGTCGCCGGGATGAATCCACAACGGGTTCGTGTGCGCGATCTCGTTCAGCCACTTCGCGTTCGCGCTGCGCGTGTGGATCTGCACGGGGAGCCGAAAGGTGGAGATCAGGCACATCTGGTCCCCATCCAGCCTCGACGGATGCACGTGGCTCCGCGCATAACCGGGGACCGCCAGCTCCGGCCATCCCCACTCCGCGAGAGTTCGCGACCAGAACTCCAGGCGCCCGGACGGCGTGGGAAACCCCCGTCGCACCGTGCCGTCCAAGTCGACGCCCACCCGCCTCCGCCCCTCCCCGTCGCCGTCGAGCGGCGGCAGCGGCACCACATTGGGCGAAGGCGGCGCGTGCGACCGCGCGAAGACCCGCCCGGCCGCGTCCACGCGCACGTCTTCCAGCTCGCGCTCCGGGACCCGCTCCTCGTACACCGCTCCGACCTTCGCGTCGATCTCGAAGGCCCCGTAGCGGCGCATGTACGCGAGCGGCGTGAGACCCTCGCGCGCCGCCTTCTCGGGCAGGCCCGGCACCGAGTTCTCGAAGATCCACCCGTAGTACTCGTCCACCGTCATCTTCTCGCCCGGCCGCTCCCGCGACTCGAAGAACTCGCGGATTCCGCGCGAGCCGTCGGGATCGATTCGCCACGTCAGCTCGATCCAGAATTCGTTCTCCTCCCACACCTCGCCGGGCGTCACGTCGCGGGTGGACCGGATTTCTTCGCCGAGTCGCTCGCGCGCCGTTCTGAGCACCGGCTGCCGGAACCCGATCCAGCGTCCGTCGTACTGCTCGTACGAGGTCAGGTCGTGGCGCTCCGAGGAATGGCCCATCGGCAGGACGTAGTCCGCGTAGAAGGCCGTCTCGTTCCAGGTCGGGGTGAGCGCAACGTGCAGCCCGATGCGCTCGGCGTCGGTGAGCATCTCGATCCAGGAGAAGCCGTCGGGGTTGGTCCAGACGGGGTTGTAGACCCGGGTGAAGTAGACGGCCAGACGACCGCCGCGTTCGGCCGTGAGGTGGGGGAGCAGGAATGACATCTCCATCAGGCTGAGCGGGTAGTCGGCGGGCCAGGCGAGGTCGTTCCAGTGCTTGGGGTGCCGGGGCGGCATGCGAATGGGCCGCGGAACGAACTTGTTCCACGAATTGGGGTAGGTCCCGCCGGGCACCGCGATCGCGCCGAGAAGGGCGTTCAGCAGGAAGAGCGTCCGGGCGACCTGCCAGCCGCCCAGGTTTCCGGCGGCCGCGCTCCTCCAGTTGTGGGTGGAGAGCCGGGCGCCGGCGTCCGCGACGACTTCGGCGACTGCTTCGATGGTTTCGGCCGCAACGCCGCTCTCGGCGGCCGCGAAGTCGAAGGTGTAGTCGGCGTAGAGGCGCCGCAGCACGCGCTCGAAGGTCTCGAAGCGGGCGGGCTCGCCTGCGTGGTTCTCCTCCATGTACTCGCGCCAGTTCCACCAGCGCTCCACGAAGCGCCGGTTGTAGCGGCCGGTGCGGACGAGGTGGTTGGCGACCGCCAGCAGAACCGCAGCCTCGGAGCCCGGGTAGGTCGACAGCCAGTGGTCGGCGTGGGTGGCGGTGTTGGAGAGGCGCGTGTCGAAGACGATGAGCTTCGCGCCGCGCCGCTTGCCCTCCATGACGCGCTGGGCGTGCGGGTTGAAGTAGTGGCCCGCCTCCAGGTGGCTGCTGACCAGCAGAATGACCTTGGCGTTCTCGTGATCGGGGCTGGGCCGGTCCATCCCCATCCACAGGTGGTAACCGGCGCGCGCGCCCGACGAGCAGATGTTGGTGTGCGAGTTGTGACCGTCCACGCCCCATGCCGCCAAGGTGCGCTCCATGAAGCCGTCTTCGCCGGGGCGGCCGACGTGGTACATGACCTCGCCGTGCCGGTCCTCGTCGATGGCGGCGCGGATCCGTCCCGCGATGTCGTCCAGCGCCTCGTCCCAGCCGACCCTCTCCCACTTCCCCTCCCCGCGCGCACCGGCGCGCCTGAGGGGGTGGAGAATCCGGTCCGGATCGGTGAGCTGGGTTACGGTGGCGGGCCCCTTGGCGCAGTTGCGCCCACGGGAGCCGGGATGCTCCGGATTCCCTTCGAACTTGCGCACTTCCAGCGTATCCCGATCCACATACGCCAGCAGCCCGCACGCCGACTCGCAGTTGAAGCAGGTGGTGGGAACCAGCATGCAGCGGCGCTCGACGCGGTTGGGCCACGCCTTCGAGTCGAGCTCGATCCAGTCGCTCCAGCGCTCCTTCGGAGGGAAGGCCGCCAGATGGACCCGGCTGGCGCCAGGGTAGAAGGTCTCGCCCCGGGCTTCGACTTCGGCTTTGGCGGCCGAGACGCGGCGTTCGAGATCGTCGAGCGAAGCGCCGGAGCGCCGGGCCCGTGAACCCGGGCCGCCAACCGCCCGGCCGGGACCGGCGGCGGCACCCGCTCCTCCGGCCCCGGGTCCGCCACCCGCCGCCCGCCGGTCGCCCCGCACCCGGCCGTCCACGCGGTCTCCCGTCACGACAGCGGCACCGACTGGCCCGCCTGCACGTACGCATGCTCGTACGCGAGGAGGGCGACGAGCCCGAGCGGAACGACGGTCCACCCGAGCCAGGGGGCGGCCGCGCCGAGGAGCGCCCCGAGCACGCCCAACGCGAACCAGCGGCTGAAGCGGCCGTGTGTCATCTCGCGTTCGGCGAGGCGGGCGTGCGCGGTGGGCGGGGGCATGAGGACCTCGGCGGCGATCATCAGGGCGTGCGCCGCGCTGGAAACGGCGAAGACGAGCAGCGCCGCGTCGGTGACGGCCGGCGGGGCGCCGAACGCGAGTGCGGCGAGCGTGGTGGCGCCGCCGCCCGCTACGCCGGCCTGGACCAGGAAGTGCACCGGCAGCAGCGGGTTCTGCCACATGTCGCGCCCCTTGGCCTGCCCGAAGAGGAAGGCCGTGTAGACGGCGGTGAGGACCGCGAGGCAGCCGCCGGGCCAGCCGAGCCAGGGCGGTGGGGAAGCGCCGGCCAGGGCGGCCGTGAAGTGGGCGGCCAGTACCGCCCCGTAGCCGCCGATGATGAAGCCCCCCCGCACCAGCCAGCTTCGCCACTGGGGGCGCCGAAGGATGAGGTGGAAGCGCGCGGGGTGCTCCAGGTCCCACACCAGGACGGCCCCCGTGAGGGCCAGGAAGAGACCGGCCAGAACCGGCGCGGCCCACGTCCAGATCGGGCCGGCCGGCTCGATCGTTCCGGCCAGGAGGAGAAGGAGCGGGACCAGGTACGCCCCCGCCGCGATCGACTTGGTCCAGGTGTAGAGCGACACGCGGAAATCCCAGGGCGCCCGGTGGGGGATGTCGTAGCTGAGCACCGCCGCCGCCGAGGAGTTCCAGGGCCCCGGATGGCCCGCCGGCACCCCGTGATCCACGTCGCCCTGCTCGCTCCACATGAAGAGTCCGCCGCCCGGGCGCTGCGCGGCCAGAGGGTCCAGCGTC
The DNA here is from genome assembly GCA_028873825.1 of Gemmatimonadota bacterium. Lineage (GTDB taxonomy): Bacteria > Gemmatimonadota > Gemmatimonadetes > Longimicrobiales > Gaopeijiaceae > Bin94. Next base: position 19,274 of record JAPPNM010000023.1, read on the forward strand.
ACCTGGTCGGCGCCCTTGTAGTAGAGCTTCGGCAGCGTCTCCTTCTCGGGCCGCCGCACCGCCACCGGGTCGCGGTTGGCGATGCGGGCCACCTTCGAGGACGGGTCGTTCAGGTCGCCCACGAGCAGCGCCTCCGTCGGGCACACCACGACGCAGGCCGGTTCCAGTCCGATGTCCAGCCGGTGAGCGCAGAAGTTGCACTTCTCGGCCGAACGGTCGTCGGGATTGATGAAGATGGCGTCATAGGGACAGGCCGCGATGCACGCCTTGCACCCGATGCAGACGCTCTTGTCGAAGTCGACGATCCCGTCGGACCGGCGGAACATCGCCGCGGTGGGGCAGGCCTCGACGCACGGCGGCTCCGCGCACTGGTTGCAGCGGGTCACTTGGAAGGAGCGCCGCACCTCCGGAAACACGCCCGTGTCCACGTACTTCACGTACGTACGCGTCACCGACAGCGGGACTTCGTTCTCGGACTTGCAGGCGGTGGTGCAGGCGTGGCAGCCGATGCAGCGAGTCTGGTCGACCACCTTGGCCCATGCGGGGCGGGACGTGGCGTTCACCGGTTCCATGTCTTCACAATAGACGGACGGGCCACTCGCGACCAGACGCCGCTCCGGGGCGTCGTGGCCGCGGGCCCGCACGCCGAAGATTCCCACGACCCTGGCGCCGCCGAAACTTGCGCGACATTATCGTGATATATCGAATGACAACGGCTTCGCCCGCGACGCCGGGTCGGCGACTCGCTCGCGGGCGAACGACACCTCGTCCGTCACCAATCGAAAACCCAACGGAGACCCCATCATGCGATTCGACGACTATCTGGACCTCGACGCATTCCCCTGGCCCTTCGGCAGAGGCGCGCCTCCCCGGCAGCGAAGGCGGCGGCACACGCGCTGGAAGTGGTTCGAGCGGGGCGATCTCAAGTTTGCGATCCTCGGACTGATCGAACAGAAGCCCATGCACGGCTACGAGGTCATGCGGGCGCTGGAGGAGCAGTCCTCCGGATGCTACCGCGCCAGTCCCGGGTCGGTATACCCCACCTTGCAGCTCCTCGAGGACCAGGGGATGCTGAGCGCCCGCGACCTCGGCGGGAGGAAGATCTACTCGATCACCGACGCGGGACGCGCCTACCTGGACGAGAACCGCGACCATGTGAACCGCATCTTCGAGCGGGTTTCGCGGTTCGGCGACCGGCTGTTCGGCGGCAACGCGGCCGAGCTGTCGCGGAAGTTCTCCCATCTGGCGCGCACCACCTTTCAGAGCGCGCTCGGGTGGATAGACGACGAGCGGCTCTTCAGGGACATGAGGGGCATCCTGGACCGCGCGGTGAAGGAGATGGACGCTGCGTGGGACGGGGCCCGCGAGAGGTGGCGCGCCGAGAGGAAGGCTGGGCGGGGCGGGGCGGACGGCGGCAGCTCGGAGGCCGCCGACGCCCGCGAGGCCCGCCATTAGCAGCCCGTGGACAAAATCCCCCCGGCATTCGAACGGCGATGCATCCGCGCTGGCCGCTTCGCTTCACCCGCCCACGCTGTAAAGTATACATAACACTATGTAATGTCTGCTATACATTCTGCCACTCCAAGGCTGCGCTCCGCGTTGCTCCTCGGGCGAATAGCGCTGCTATTC
>JAPPNM010000081.1 GCA_028873825.1 Gemmatimonadota bacterium
CGTGGACGGGTGAAGCGAAGCGGCCAGCGCGGATGCATCGCCGTTCGAATGCCGGAGGGATTTTGTCCACGGGCTGATAGGGCCGCCCGAGCGCCGAGAGCGGCGAGCCTCGAAGCCTGCGGATCCGAGGGTCGGCGTTGTATAGTAGGCTCGTTTCGGCACTCTCGCCATTCTACACCCGCCAGCAGGCACCGACCTCCGGGGGATGTTAGCCGGATCCTGCGATCCGAGGGTCGGGCAGCACCGCCCGGTGACGGTCCGCGGCCGATGGCGCAATCCCCACCATGCCCAGGCCCGGGAGATGTCGTACCCGCCCCCCGGATCGCAGGAGGGCGTCGCGATTGTCTGCGGGCGGCTTCGAGCGGTTCCTGCACGCATCCTCGTGAGCAACCAGACCAGCGACCCGAAGCCCTCGTCGAGGAAGAGCGACTCGAGGTGAACCCGGCGGAGAGCCGGATGCGGGGGCCGCGTAGCTGCTAGTCCCGGGCCGCCGACCCGCGTCCGTCGGTCTCGCGCCTCGCGGCACCCGCAGCCTTGGTCGCGGCCAACCCATCGATGGCCGCGAGGATGGCCGCACGGTCCTCGCGCGCGGTCTCTCGCAGCCGGGTCATGCTCTCCTCGACCCGGTCGAAGCGCTCGTCAACCCGGTCGAAGCGCTTGTCAACCCGGGCGAAGCGCTCGTCGACCCGGGCGAAGCGCTTGTCGACCCGGGCTTCCATTCGCCCGATGCGGTCGCCCAGCGCCGGGAAGTCGTGCTGCCGGAGCCGATCGTACAGGCGATCCGTAGCCCCGGTCGCCGCGATCTCCGCCATCGGCCTGAAAAGCCTCATCAGGCCCCAGAACGCCGCCACGAGCGAGCCGCCCGCCCCGGCGCACGCGACAAGAAACCGCGCCACATCGCCCCACTCTACAACTCCCATCCTACCCTCCCGGTTTCCGTTGGGTTGTCTGCAAGATAGTCATCGTCCCCGCCCCGATGCCACCCCGGCCTCCTACCGGCGTCCACTCCGGCCAGCAGGGGCGGCCCCGCGTCCGACCGACAGTCTAAACGGGCCGATCAGCGGGCGATCATCGTCACGCAGCGCGCGGCTACGGCTATTCCAGGAGTCCCGCCAGCGCCGAGGCTCCCTCCGGACCCGTGTCGGAGCGAGCGAGATCGCGCCGCTCGGCGCGGGAGATCCACGTCACCCGGCTGCCCGCCGCGCCGCGCGCGACGGCGAGCACGTCGTCGATCTGTTCCGCGACGGCGCCGACGTGCGAGATCACGCCCACCATCCGGCCTGTGCCGGCCACCATCGAGAGCGCCTCGATGGCGGAGTCCAGGTTGCTGCGGTCCAGCGACCCGAAGCCCTCGTCGAGGAAGAGCGACTCGAGGCGGCCGCCGCTCCGGGCCATCATCTCCACCATCCCGAGAGCGAGCGCGAGGGATCCGATGAACTGTTCCCCGCCCGAGAGGCTGGCAGGGGAGCGCGCCTGCCCCGAGTCGTTGTCCACGACGAGCCACTGCTGGTCCTCACGGTCGCCCGGGTCGGCGAACGCGTAGCGCCCGCCCGTCATCTTCTCCAGCATCCTGGAGGCGTAGACCAGCAGGTCGCGCGAGCGCCGCAGCGTGAGCCACTTGAGGAACGCGCCCGGCTTGAGCGCGGCGTCGAGGTCGCCCAGGGCCAGCTCAAGCGCGGCAACTTCGCCGGCGGTCCGCCTGAGCCGCAGCAGGTCGTCGAGGATTGCGGCGAAAGCGTCGCGGATCTCCGTTGCGGCCCGGGCGGCGTAGCCTGCGTCGGTAGCGGCCCTACCGGTGGCCGACACCAGCACGTCGAGCGTGGCCTCCCAATCGTCCAACAGCACCGGGAGGGCGTCAGCGTCTACGACCAGCAACGGAGCGAGGACCTCCGCTTCGACGACCTCTCCGAGGCCGTTCAAGCGTTCCACCAGCATGCGTGCGAGCGTCACCGCCTCCGCACAGGTCTTCCGAGCGGCCCGCTGGGCGCCGTGCTGCTGTTGCTCGGCCAGCGACACCGCCTCGACCATCGCTTCGCGAAGCCGGCCGATCCCCTCCCTGAGCGCCTCGGCGTCCACGGGGTAGTGGATGGCCGCGGGAATCGCGATGTCGGCGGTCATTTCGCGAAGGGCTTCCGCCAGAGCGGTCCGGTGGTTCGCCAGCGCGCGAACGAGGGCCTGTAGAGGTTCCTCGACCTGGGTCCTGCGGGTCTCGCCGAGACGCTTCAGCGCGGTCCTAGTCTCTTCGATCCCGGTGCGCAGACGGTCCCGCTCCCGTTTGCGCAACCGAAGGATCTTCTCGCGCTCCCGGGCCGCGTACGAGGCGCGGTCGACGGGTGTGGCGTCGACAGCATGCAGCTCGACGGGATCGGGGGGAAGGTCGAGTCGGGGGCGGAAGGGCGGGGGGATTGATTGGATGCTCCGGTTCAGAACGTTGAGGATCTCGCCGGCGGCCTTGCGGGTGCGGTCGATTTCGCGCCGCGCGTGCTTGTGTGTCTGCCGGGCGGAGGTCTCCCGCACCTGGGCGCTGGTTTGCGCCTCGCGCAGCTCTTCGGTCTCGGTGCGGTGACCGCCGAGCTTCGCCTCGGCTTCGCGAAGAAGCGTTTGGACTTGGGCGAGGACATGTTCCCGGTCCGGTAGCGGCGCGCCGGTCGCGAGCGCGGCGGCGGCGTCCGGCCCGGCGGCGTTGCGAAGCCGGCCGAGCGCGTCGGCGAAGCTGGAACGGAGGTCGCCCAGATCCCTCCTGGCGTCCGCGATCCGCTGTCGGCCCGACTTCTGCCGCGCTTCGAGATCGGCCATGACCCTGCTCGCCTCGTCGGATTGCGACCTCGCCTGCCCGTGGGCCTTGCGTGCCGCGTCCAGCCCGGTGTCCCGCGGCGCAACCCAGCCCTCGGGGAGACCTTGTCGGCAAACGGGACACTCGTCGCCCGGACAGAGGCCGTGGGCCGCAGCGGCGGCCGCGTTGGTACGTTGCGCCTCGCCAAGTTCCCGCTCGGTGCGCTGCAGACTCTCCTGCACCCCCCGCAGATCGCGCTGCGCGGTGCCGAGCCGCGCGGTGACTTCCGCAGTCTCCCGCTCCTGCCCGGCCAACCCGTCCTCCGCCGAACCGATGCGCTCCCGGAAGTCGCCGCACCTCTCAAACCAGCGTTCGCCCTGCGCCAGGAGCCCGCGGGCGGTACCGACAGCTTCCGCGAGGGGCGGTTCCAGCGCTCGGTGCCGGGCCAGCCGCTCGCTTGCCGATTCGAGGGCCCGCTTCGTCCGGACATGTTGCTTCGCCGCCTCGGCCTCGCCGGCGATAGCCCCGCGCAGAGCCTCGGCCGCACTCACCGCCTTCGCCACTTCGTCCGGGAGCGCGTCCAGCGCGGCCAGAGTGCGTGCGATCTCGCGATCGTCGGGGCCGTCGTCCGTGGGAATGCCGTTCAGTTCCCGTTTCAGGCCGACCTGCCGCCCCTCGAGCTCCGTCGCTTCGGCCTCCATCCGGCGCTGCAGGCCCTCCAGGGGCGCCAGCCGGCCGGCCATCTCGTCCATCGCCGACAAGGTCACGCGCTCGAGCGCCCGCCGTGCGGCCGCGATCGTCTCCCCGGAACGACGCAAGATATCGGAGGCCCGCGCGGAACGGTCCCGGAGATCGGCCAGCGCAACCGCTTGACGGCTCGCCGCGTCGGCCCGGGAAGTCAGATCGGCCAGGTGCTCTTCGGGATCCTCGGGGTGGCGCCCCACCTCGTCCTGCAGCCGCAGTCCCAGCGTCCTGACTTCGCCCAGCCGCTGCCGCGCCAGCTCCCCCGCCGCCTCCAGGTCGCGGGTGCGCCACACCTGACGCAGAATCTCGGTGCGCGCCGACGGCGAGTCCTCGACCAGGAGGCGGGCGAAGCGCCCCTGCGGCAGGATCACCGTGCGGAGGAAGGCTTCGCTGTCGAGCCCTATCAGCTCCTGCACCCGGTCGTTGACCGTCCTGACCCGCTCGACCATTTCGAGCTTCTCGCCGCCGGGCCCGTAGCGGACCAGCTGCGCCTGGGGAGGGCGGAGTCCCCCCGCGCCCGCGCGCCGGTCCACCCTCGTGACCTCCCACTCCTCGCCGGCCACCCGGAAGCGCAACACCACGCGCATCACGTCCGAAGTGTCGTTCATCAGCTCCCGCTTGGACTTGCCCCCGAACGAGGTTTGTCCGTACAGGGCGTAGGTCATCGCCTCGAGGATCGAGGACTTCCCCGCGCCGGTGTCGCCGATCACCGCGATCCGGGTGCGGCGGCCGAAGTCGATCGCGACCTCGGCCCGGAAGGAGCGCAGTCCCTCGATGGCGACTCGAAGCGGGCGCATCCGGTCAGCCGTTTCCCCGGCGGCCCGGTTCGCCCGCGCGCCTTCCATCCGGGTGCGTGGCCGCCCCGCCTCCCGGTCCCCCGCGCAGTGCGGCGAGGATTCCCTCGGCCTGCGCCGTCAGCCCGGTCAACCCGAAGTCCGGCCCCTCCTCGTCCCCCGATCCGGCCGCCGCCTCGCGAAAGAGCGCCAGCACCGCGTCGCGGGGCGCCTTCGTCGCCCTGGCGGTCGCCGCCGCGCTCCGCCACTCGAGGAAGAGGTCCTCGATGGATGGCTCCTCGCCGTCGCCGGTCCCGGAGATCGCCTTGACGGGCCGGTTGGCCACCTCGTTGACCAGGTTGAAGATCACGCACTTCGGCGACCGCTCGGCCACCCGGTCCGCCAGATCGGGAATCGGGTCGTCGGACCTGACCGCGGCCTTGAGGAAACACCCGTCAAGCGCCCCGCTCGCCGCGCACGCCTCCAGCTCGAGGAGCGTCCCGGCGAAGCTCCGCAGCGGCCGCCCCGGGGGCAGCTCCCGTTCGCTCACCCGGACGTCGTCGCCGATCGTGACCACGACCGCGTGCTTGCTCTGGCGGCTCTCTCCGTAGTCCAGCGGGACGAGCGACCCGGCGTACCGGCCGCGCGCGCTGCCGGGAAGCTGCTGCGGGTCGTGGATGTGTCCGAAGGCGCAGTAGAGCGCGCGGTGCAGGCCCTTCGTGTGAGTGGCGTGGTCCTCGCCGACTGTGAACCTCCGTTCGGACTTGCCGGGGCGCGCACCGTCGACGTGCAGGTGCGCCGCGTAGAGGACGATGCCGTGCGGGCCCGCGGCCTCGCGCGCGCTGCCGATCACGCGGTCGTTGATGCCGCGGACGCCGTCGGCGTAGTCGCCCTCGAAGCGCGAGGCGTCGGCGGTGGCGTAGTCGGTGATCGCGCCGGGCGGGATGAAGGGGACGCACGCGAGGGCGACGGGAACCTCCGCGAGGTCGTCGAACGGCAGAACGTCGGGCGAGGTGACGAACCGGAGGCGCCGGGGCGAGGCCATCCCCGCCATCTCGTCGAGCACATGGAACAGTTCGCGCGAGTCGTGGTTGCCGCTGATCACCACGGTCGGCGCGATCTGCGCCAGCCGTTGCAGGGCGGTGACCCCGAGCTTGAGCGCGGGGTAGGGAGGGCGGTAGGCGTCGAAGAGGTCGCCCGCGTGAACGATCAGGTCGGGGCGTTCGGAGGCGGCCACGTCCAGGAGCGCGCGCAGCGCCGCGCGGTGGTCGTCCGTTCGGTCGTGTCGTCCGAGCTTGGCGCCGAGGTGCCAGTCGGCGGTGTGGAGGAGCTTCACGGCGCTTGGCAGCCCGCGGATAGAGCTCCGCGAGCGGCGAGGCGCCGGGCCGGCCGGGGGTGACGAAGGGGGAACAGCAGCGCTATTCGCCCGAGGAACGATGCAGAGCGAAGCCGCGGAGCGGCAAAATGTATACCGGACATGACATAATGTAATGTGTGCTTTACATAGCTGACAAGTAAAGCGATGGTCCCGGTTTAGGAACGCGTCGCGGCGAGAGCGTGGCCGACACCGCCCGCGTACCGAGCCGGGTGAAGCGATGGGTCCCGGCTTGGACCGCGTCGCGGCGGTCGTGCGGGCGGTGGATGTCCGGGGAAGATGGGCACGCCGGAGTGGGGTTCCTGGTCCTGGTGGGAGCGCGGGTTGCCGGGGTTCGTGGGGCGGTCTGGAGCGAGATCGATCAAGATTCGGAGGTGTGGACGGTTCCCGCAAGAATCCGGATGCGGTCCAGCGTCCGGGCGCGAGCGGCGGGCCGTCGCTGCGTGGCCGAGCGCCGGGGATCGCCGTACGGTCGAGGCCGAGCTGGTGGAGGCGCGGGCGACGATGCGGGGGCATTTGCGGGAGCTGGGGGGTGGCGGTGTGGGTGGGAGGTGTCAGGAATGACCTGCGGTGGATCGGGTTTGCGGGCCGGGTTACCTTGTTGGGACTGGTCGCTCGCGAGTGACCGCCATCGATTCGAGTGTCTATGTGGAGGGCCAGAGCATGTCGAGACCCGATGCGCGGCAGCGGCTGCGGAATATCGCCGATGAACTCGCAGCCAAAGGAACCTCCCGCCGCACGAGCGTCCGGAACCTGCTAGCGTGGTTCGGCTATAGACGCCGGGGGGAATGGGTCGTCGAAACGGTGTCCGAAGCCCTCCGTGAGAACGGGCTTCGGACGAATCCCGACTTCAGTGACCTTCAGGTGGATTTCGACGCGTCAGTAGGGTTCGTACTGGATCCCACCGACGGTGTGCGGAGGGATTCCGAATCGCAAGACGAGGACACGACCGGAATTCCGGAAGTCGAAGGTCTGGATGATAGTAGCGGTTCTTGGGGCAAGTACCCGATAGACGAACTGCTGATCCGTAGTGAAACCCGGACGGTCTACGATGTCGTGCGACGTATCAAACAGGACTCGTACATCATGAATCCGGATTTTCAGCGGGATTTCATTTGGAAGGACGACACGCAGAGCAGACTGATTGAGTCAGCCATCATGCGTATTCCGCTGCCAGTGTTCTATCTCGCCGAGGATGAAGAGGGAAGGATGATCGTCGTAGACGGCCTGCAACGGCTATCGACATTCGAGCGGTTCCTGAGAGACGACCTTAGGCTCCGCTTGCCCGATCGCGACGAGATTCTTGGAAAGCGGTTTTCGGACTTGGGACCGAAGTTGCAGAATCGAATAGAGGACTGCAACCTGATTTGCTACATAATGGATTCGAGAGTGCCTGAGAGAGCCCGTCTCGATATCTTTGAGCGAGTGAACAGTGGCGTAGCCCTTAGTAGGCAACAAATGCGGAACTGTCTGTACATGGGAGAGGCTACCCGTTTCTTACGGGACGAAGTGAGGACGGAACTATGTCAAGACCTACGAGGGGACCAACGCCCCGGTACGCGTCACCTGGTACGATGATCGAGTGGAGATCATGAGTCCGGGCGGGGCGTACGGCGCGGTCACGGCCGAGAACTTCGGCCAGCCGGGCGTGGCGGATTACCGGAACCCGAGTCTGGCGGAATCCATGCGCGTCCTTGGCCTCGTCCAGCGATTCGGGGTGGGGATCGACATCGCCCGGGCGGCGTTGCGCCGAAACGCGCAGCCGGAGCCCGTCTTCGATGTGCAGCCCCACTGGGTGCGGTGCGTCATCCGGGCCAGATCGGATGTGGAGGACGGCGTCCAATGAGCGAGGGACAGCGCCTCGAGTGGAAGGCCACCTGGCGCGACGACCACCTGAAGTCGGTGTGCGCGTTCGCCAACGCGGACGGCGGCGTGTTGGACATCGGCCGGGACAACGACGGCTTGGTCGTCGGGATCGGCGCTCGCGAGCGCCGACGGTTGCTGGAGGAGCTGCCGAACAAGCTGCCAGATCTGCTGGGCATCGTCGCCTCGGTCACCCTGGAGGAGGAGGACGGCGTGCCTTACCTGCGCATCGGGGATTATGTACGATACTACCCCAGTATCCTACATAATCCCCGTCCCGTCCCCGCCCGGTACGGCGCAGGCGGCTACGGCGGGGCCGGCCGCCCCCCCCGAAGCTGACGCGAGGATTTCGTCTCCCGGACACAGCCAAGCCCACCCCGGGTCGCAAATGATCTCCTGGTAGCCGGATTTCGGGAAATGGATATGCCGGCATTTCCATACCGGCATCCACCCGCAATCCTCTTGGCCGGGGCCGGGAGGGTTGCCGGGGGACGTCCCGGGGTTGCCGGGGTTGTTCACGGGGATCGCGGGGTTCGATCCCCCTCCCCCGGCACCCATCTGTCGCTCTCTCGCAGGATTTCGGGTGATGCATCCGCTAGTCGCGATGGTTTCGGCCAAGGCTTCGCTCCTGATTCCAGCGTGGTGCGCGCTTTCGTGGATGATGGAGTGCGCCAGATTTCGAAGTCCGTCATCGGTTTCTTCAACAGGAACATGTGATGAGTGATTATTGTGTCCTTCTTGGGCGTGATGCTGTCGTACGGGGCGTGGAATCCCTTCGCGGTGATTCCGGGCTTCATCACACCCCAAAAGAAATACTCGGGAATCAGGTGGTCCTTAACTCCCTCCCAGTTTCCGAACGCGCTCCTCATCCCCTTGAAGGTGGAGTCAATGACTGCCGCCATGCCCGAGCAATTGGAACTGGACGTGTTTACGTCCGCCGCGAACACGGGAACCGCCCAGTCGCGCCACTGGTCCTCCGTCTTCCATCGCTCCCAGCTGACCGTGAGCTTGTCGAGACAATCCTCCATGTTCAGGCCCTTGCAGTAATCGGTGGGCACCTGGGGAGGAACCGTGGAAGCGGACGCTGCCAGCGCGCCGACGAAGGCTGTTGCGAGGCACGCCGCTCGAACCGGGGTCATTGGTCGTTCTCCGTTCCAGGACCGCGCCAGCCTTCGAGCCACCGTTCCCGCGTCCACATCTCATCCCCCGGCAAAGGATCTTCCGGACTCCTGCCGAGGCCATTGCGGGGTTGCGGATCCGACAGCCAGCGCGCAACATCCGCGCTGTCGCTGTCCTCAAGGTGCGTGGGCCAGTCGTGTCCCCACTCCTCCGGCGAACGCCTCGACTTCCGGGGAAAGTGACCCTCGTAGACCCATTCCAAGGGGGCCGGCCTGCCGTTCGGTGGCCACTCCGTGTCGGAGGCAGTAAAGACCGCCTCGAATGCGAGGGTGTCCACCCAGAAGACGCCGCTTATCTCGTTCCACCTACCGGCGGCGGACAGGTCGAAGTAGCTGTAGGTCGATGTGTCGGCGAATGTGTACCCGACGTTCACGGGCCACCACCACGGGGAGTAGGGGGCTCGCGCCTCCCGTTCCTCCCTAGTGCCCATGTCCGTCTTGATCCAGGCGACACCGGGTTCGGCCTCCACCGCCTCCGGTTCGGTTGTCATGGCAGGAACGGGGGGCGGGTCAGGGGCGCAGTCCGTCAGCGCGAGTAGGACGAACAGGGGTGATGCGCTTCTCATGGGAAAGCCTCCCCGCACCCAGAAGTCGCGCCACTGCGGCGCACCGGTCTCGTCGAGTCCGAAGCCGCTCATTTCGATGAGTTCCACCCGCCCGGCCAGCGTTTCCGAAACTCCCCGCACCAGGTCCGGCGCCGCGCTGCCCAGGACCAGAAACCGCGTCCGGCAACCCGGCCGGTCCACAAGCACCCGAAGAGCCGGGAAGAAGCTTCGGCATCCGCTGCACCTCGTCCAGCACCACCAGTCCGTCCAGGGATCCCAGAACGAGCTCGGGATTGGCGAGTGCGCGGACGTCCGGTTCAGACTCCAGATCGAAGCGCGTGGCCTTCCGCCCTGCGGCGAACTGCCGTGCGAGCGTGGTCTTGCCGCATTGTCTCGGCCCCAGCAGGGCGGTGACGGGAGCGCGGGCGGTCGAGACCTCCAGCCGCCGGAGATAGTCGGGGCGTGCAATCATGGTCGCAAGATAACGTGAAAACTCGGAGTGCGCATCCGAGCTTTCGTGTGAACGGGGAAGATGAGATCCTCGCAGTCCGTGGATAAAGCCGCCCGAGCACCGAGAGCGGCGAGGCGCCGGGCTGGCAAGGCGCGACGAAGGGGGAATGGCAGCGCTATTCGCCCGAGGAGCAACGCAGAGCGCAGCCTTGGAGTGGCAAAATGTATAGCATACATTACATAGTGTAATGTATGTTTTACATCGTGGACTGGCGAAGCGAAGCGGCTAGCGCGGATGCATCGCCGCTCGAATGCCGGGGGATTTTGTCCACGGGCTGCTAGGCCCGTATACCCATATCGCAAAACCCGTACAGCCATACCGCCCGCGATACGGTGGTTCCTGCCTCGTTCGACATGTGCCAGCGGTCCCACCCATCTTGACCCGCCAAGACATGCAGCTCACATTTCGGCCTCGTAATTTCCACTTTGCGACGTAAAATGGCGCTACTGACACGATTCTTCCAGATACCGGAGCAGAGCTTCTTCCTCCTGGGGCCGCGTGGCACCGGCAAGTCGACATGGTTGCGGGCGCGCCTGCCCGACGCGCTCTGGCTCGACCTCCTCGACCCGGTGCTGCACCGGCGGCTGGTGGCGCGCCCGGAGCGGCTGCGGGCGGCGCTGGCCGGGGCTCCCGCCGCCCGGACGGTCGTGATCGACGAGATCCAGCGGGCCCCGGAGCTGCTGTCGGTGGTCCATGCGGTGCTGGAGGAACCGTCGCCGCCGCGCTTCGTGCTCACCGGTTCCAGCGCGCGCAAGCTTCGCCGCGGCGAGGTCAACCTACTCGGGGGGCGGGCGCTGAACCGGACCCTGCACCCGTTCATGGCCGCGGAGCTCCCGCGCTTCGACCTCGCGCGAGCCCTCGAGGTCGGCCTTGTGCCTCTGGTCGTGGACTCGCCTAACCCGGAGGGGACTCTTGGGGCCTACGCAAGCCTCTACATCGACCAGGAAGTGCATGCGGAGGGTCTCACACGCGATGTCGGAGCCTTCGCCCGATCGCTGGAGGCGATCAGCTTCTCCCACGGCGGGCAGCTGAACATCTCGGCGGTCGCCCGGGAGTGCGAGGTGGAACGCAAGGTGGTGGGCGGATACATCGGCATCCTGGAGGATCTTCTGGTGGCGTTCCGTCTGCCGGTCTTCCGCAAGCGGGCGAAGCGCGCGATGGTGGCGCGCGACAAGCTCTACCTGTTCGACGCTGGCGTCTTCCGCTCGCTGCGCCCAACGGGACCGCTTGACCGGCCCGGCGACATCGACGGCCAGGCGCTGGAGGGGCTGGTGGCCCAGCACCTGAGGGCGTGGGCGGCCTACTCGGGGGGCGCCGCCTCGATCTTCTACTGGCGCACGCGGGGCGGAAGCGAAGTCGACTTCGTTGTCTACGGGCCGAACTGCTTCCACGCGTTCGAAGTCAAGAACGCTCGGGCCGTGTACTCCGCCGACCTGCGGGCGCTGCGTACCTTCCGAAGCGACTACCCCGAAGCGGACGCCGCCATACTGTACCGGGGACGGGAACGGATGAGGATGCACGGGATCTGGTGTTTCCCGGTGGAGGACTTCCTGCGGGAGATGGTTCCAGGGCGGGGGCTGCTGGAGTGGGTGGGCGCGTGACCCCCGAACCTCACAACCCCGCCTCCGCCCCCGACATCGCCCCCAGACTCGCCATGATCGTCTCCGTCCGCTCCCGGTCGCGCGCCTCGTACGCCACCGCCTCGTCCGGGTTGGTCGCGAACGGTGGGAACGGAAACCGCAACGGGATCGTTCACGAAGCCGCCCCACCCCGGTTGCCCCGGTTCAGCACCTCTGCCATGCGGTCGAACTTCCGCACGACCTCGGGGTGAATCTCCTCCGGCTTCATCGCCTCGGCGATCAGGTACAGGTCGCTCTTGTTGAGGGAATGGCCGACCGCCTTGAGCGGTGGCACGAGCAGTTCCGTGCTGCCCTTCGACCGGACGAACACGACCGAATCTCCAAAAAGCTCGGCACCCGGCGGAACCATACCCCGGAATTCCCGTCGCACACTCTTCATGCCCAGCGGGAATCTCAGGACGCGAGCGATCGGGTCGGGGTGGAAGAAGTAGTTCTCGATCTCGCAACGCTTCCAGCGGAATACCTCCATCCCGAGCCTCGTCGTCTCGCGTTCGGGCGCCTCCCGGTTGGCCCCGTCGAGCAGGCACACTGCGGGAATCCCGGGAAACGCCCCGTGGAGAGCGAAATGGTGCTCCTTGGCGTGCTGCAGCCGGCGTCCCCCCAGCCAGTGGACATAGGCGTGGGAGAAGAACTCTTGGAGTGGATGATCCAGAACCCCGGCCCACGCCCGCAGAATCCGCTCGTCGGTCTGGTCTTCCACGTAGAGCACCGCCCCCACGTCCTGGCCGAGAAGGAGGTCGGTGGTGTTGAGTTGCCTCAGTGCCTCGATGGTTCGGTCTCGTTCCGTGTCGGTGCGTAGTGCGCGTGGAGAATCCCCCGCGAACGACAGGACCCGTTCCGGCTCGGTGGCGTCCAGGATTGTGGCAGAGTGCGTCGCCATGATCACCTGGCCGTCGCGCTCGCGGGCGATCTTCCGCAGGAGCGCGTACACGTCCCGCTGGAGGATGATGTGCTGGTGGGCGTCGGGTTCGTCCAGGAGCATCACCGTGCCGGGACGGGCATGTCGCCGCTACGACCCTGGCCGATCAGGAGATCCTGCATGCCGCGTTCGTGCTTGGGCTCATCGCGCTGTATTCCGAACAGAGCCGGGACATGCACGACTCGAAGATCCTTGGCCGCCGCCCGTGGAGGAAACGCGTTGATCTCCTCCGCCCCGATGTCCTTCGCACCGAGCGGTCGCACGTACGCCATCTCGCGGTTGGCGTACTGGAACTCCAGCCCGCACTCCCAGTTCCCGTCGTTCGACCGCCCCTCCACGACGATCTCCAGGAGCCGGGATGCACCCGGCCCCTCGCCTCCCGACACCACGCGGTCCTTCCACAACAGGTTCATCTCGCCAATCGGAACCGCGGTGAAGTCCCTCCTGGTCAGCGCCACCCCCGTCCGTTTGACACCCCTGCTTCCACCCTCGCGCTGCGCGAGCCAGTGATCGAGACCGAATTTCCAGGTCGCGATGGCCTCAGCAGCGTCGACTTGCCGGAGTTGTTGGGTCCGGCGAGAACGATCGAGTCGTGCAGTTCGAAGGACTGGTCGCGGAAGCGCTTGAAGCTGCCGAGGCGGACGCGGCGGATCATGGCTACAACCCCGCTTCCCCCCCCGACATCGCCCCCAGATTCGCCATGATCGCGTCCGTCCGGTCCCGGTCCCGCGCCTCGTTCGCCACCGCCTCGTCCGGGTTCGTCGCGAACGGCGGAAACGGGAACCGCAACGGGATCGGCTCGGGCACGATCGGCTGGGACAGCACCATCGTCCCGGGCATGAAGCGCGACGCCCGCTCGCGCAACGCGGACGACAGGAAGCGGTAGGTGTCGGCCTCGCTGGCGTCGAGCCGTCCGGCAACCTTGAGCGACGCGTTGCGCGGGAGCGCCGGAGCGACCGCCGACGCCGCCTGCTGCGCCCCCACCAGCAGCACACCCAGCGACCGCCCGCGCTCCGCGATGTCCACCAGCAATTCCCGAAGCGGCGAGAACCCCTTCGCCGGCGCGTACTTGTTGAGTTCGTCCAGGACCACGAACCGCAGCGGAACGCGCCCCGTCCCCTGCTTCTCGCGCCACACGCCGTCCAGCAGCGAGCCCACCACGAAGCGCTGCGCGTCGTCGTGCAGGGTGGATATGTCGACCACGTGCAGGCGGGCGTTCTCCGACGAAACGGGCTTCAGTCCACAGCCGATCAGCGGCCCGATGTGCTTGCGCAGCCGCAGCAGCCGCCGCAGGTAGGCCTGCCGCGTCCCCGACTGGGTGCGCCCGAACCAGGCCCTGATCGTCTCGTCGTCGTCCCGGTTGGCCATCTTCTCGGTGAAGTCGACGAAGTCCCCGAAGTCCTCGATCACATGGCCGGCGCCCGCGCGCACCGGCTCGGGTTCCTTCGCCGCCAGCCTGTCCGGGTCGAAGCTCGTGTCCTCGGGGGCGGCCGGGAGGATCACCGCCGCACCCGATTCTCCGCCCTCGAGCCGGCGAAGGTGGCGCAGAAGCTGGATGCGGAACTGCTGCTCGATGAACCCGACCTGGGTGGAGCGGTCGTCCTCCGCGGTGAAGCAGAACTGCAGCAGCTGGTCGCGGATGAACTGTTCCGGGGTCCACCCGTAGGCGTGCACGTCGCCCGTGTCGCGGGACTTCACGCCCGGCACCGTCCCGGACACGCCGGGCCGCCGGGGGGCGTACAGCCGCACCGAGCGGAAGGGACCTGGATCGCGGACCCCCAGGGCGCGCCATTGCGCACGGGCGCCGGGCCTGCCCGGGAACTCCGAGTTCGGGCGATCGAGGTGGAGAAGGTCCTCGCCCTTGGTGTTGAAGACGAGCGCGCGCACGTTCTCGCGCTCGGCGCGGCCTCCGAGCAGCGCCATCCCGGCGTCGGTCTCCAGGAGCTGGTAGAGGACGTACAGCGCGTACGAGGTCTTGGTCGCGACGCCCGAGATCCCCGAGATGGAGAAGTGCCCGCCGGAGCGCCCGTCGACGAAGCGCATGTCGGCGTAGACGGGTTCGCCCCCCATGTCCAGCCCGACCGGGAGCTTGCCGCGCTTCATCTCGTCCTCGAAGAGGGCGACCGCGCGGTCCCTTCCCGCGGCGCGCATGGCCACGGAGCCCGCGTTCGGCGCCACGAAGAGCTCGGGGACGACGCGCAGCACGCGCACCTCGGCCAGGCGCACGTGCTCGGCGGGCATCACTCGGTCGACGACCCGGGCCGTGTCGGAGGGCAGGTCGGCGCCCTCGAAACGGCTGCGCAGCTCGGTGACGATCCCGTAGTGCGTGACTCTCGTCCCGCCGGGGAGCTCGTTGCGGACGGCGACCAGCTGGTCGAGCTGGACGTTCGCGTCCGGGTCAAGGACCACCTGGAAGTCGCGCGAATTGCTGCCGTGCGAGCCGTCCACCAGCCCGATCCGGGGGTCGGGCGCGGTGTTTCCGTCCAGGTCGCTCATGCGGCCTCCTCGTCGCGGTTGTGCTGCATGACGGCTTCCCGAACGGCGCGCAGCGCGAGCCGCGAGTCGCCGAGAAGGTGGTGAAGGTGCTGTTCGAGCCGCGCGACCGGGGCGAGGTTGACCGGCGCGCGGGCGTCGCGGTGGGGCGCCGACGCAAAGGCGGGAAGCCACCGCGCGGCGCGGTCTACGGTCGCGACGGCCTGGCCGCTGCCCGAGCTCGTCGGCACCTCCAAGCGCGCGATCCCCGCCCACGGCCCCGCCCAGGGACCGGGGTCGCCCACCCGGATATAGCACGCGTAGCGTTCGTCCTTCATCGCGAAGAGGCTCGTCCGTTCTCCCACGGCGAGGTTCGGCACGGTCTGCCAGTGCTCGATCGCGAGCGTGCGCCGGTGATGGGTCTTCACGTACCCGGCCACGGGCGCCGTGCGGCTGCGGCGGATGCCGTGGAGCGGCCCGTCGAAGACGACCGTCCAGCCTTCCGCGCACAGACGGTCGGCGATCTCGGCCTCGGTGTCCCGCATGAGCCGCTGGAGGTGTTGCGACGCGGCATGGGGTTCCTCGCTGTCGACCGAAAGGGACATCCAGCGCCACCCTCCGGGATGCGGGCGGATCCGCACCCGCTCCCCGCCGGAGAAGATGACCGCCCGTCCGGTCTCCACGTGCCCGATGGCCGCCGGGCCGTCCGCGCCGATCAGGACCGCCCCCGCTCCCCACGCCCCCGCGAGCCCCGTGACGGTCTCGCCCTCCGAATCCGTGCGCGTCAGGTGGGCCTCGGTGCGGCGCACGCCGTCAACGAAACAGAGTCGCACCGGGGGGCCCGCGTCCCGCGGCCGGTGAATGCGGAAGCGCCCCCCGTCCTCCACGACCCGGCACTCGACCGTGTGTTCGTTCTCCTCGCCCGCGCGGAAACCGGCGCCGTGGGAGGCGTCGAACGGCTCTACTCCGACGAAGGGGCGGCGCGTCACCGACCCGGCCCCACCACCCACGCCGAGTCAGCCGTCGGCCAGCGCTTTACGGACGAAGCCGAGGACTGTGCGCGCACGGTCGAGTGCCTGGGAGCTGTGCAGGGACCCGTAGTGCTCGTACGCCGGTCCCTCGACATGTCCGTTCGGATACCGGGCCGGAACATAGTAGTTGTCGAGTATCCGGGCCCGTTCGTCCATCGGTTCGGCATTGCTCGGGGCTCCTGTCGGGCTGTCCCCTCAAGGTAACTCCGGCGCTCCCGGCGGCCATACCTGCGCGGAGTTCCAGTCGAATCCGCCTCCGAGGCGGCTGAGAAGGACCTTCTTGGGGACCGGCGGCTTCGGGGTGGCCGCCGAGGTGACGGAGGGGTGCGGTAGGACGGTAGGACTGTGGCTGAGTCTTGAGAAGATATACTTTGGATATCATCGAGATTCAATCGAGCGATAGGAGACACATGGGTGCGCAGTCGACAGTAGCGAAGTGGGGGGCCAGTCTGGCCATACGCATTCCCAAGGCGATTGCCGAGCAGTGGGGTGTTCGCGAAGGGTCGGCCGTCGAGCTCGTCTCCCGCGGCGAGCAGGTCGTGATCCGGAAGAGGAGATACGACCTGGCCGAAATGCTCGAGAGGGTATCGCCCGACAACCTCCACTCCGAGGCGGACTTCGGCCCGCCGACCGGGCGCGAGGAGTGGTAGGGTCCGCAACCGCTCCCGACGTGGGCGATCTGGTGTGGCTTTCGTTCTCGCCGCAGGCGGGGCACGAGATGTCGGGACGGCGCCCGGCGCTCGTGCTCAGTCCCAGGAGCTACAACGAAAAGACAGGCTTGGCGCTGGCCTGCCCGGTGACTTCCCGGTCCAAGGGGTATCCGTTCGAGGTTCGCCTTCCCGCGGGCGGATCCGTCACAGGCGTGGTCCTGGCGGACCAAGTCAGATGCTTGGACTGGGTGGCACGGCGAGCCGAGCTGGCGTCCCGGGCGCCTCCCCGCACGGTTGGCGAGGTCCTGTCGAAGCTGGGCGTCATTCTTCAGCGCCACTAGTCGTCGAGGGGGGGGGACACATCGGGGCACGTCGAGGGGTATAGCGTTTCCGCAGGGAAGTCACTATACTACTAGTTGATCCAACTAGTTTTATTTGGGAGGAAACCATGCTCAAGGTCGGCTCCTTCGAAGCGAAGACGCACCTGTCGTCGCTGCTGGCCAAGGTCGCCCGCGGCGAGGAGGTGCTCATCACGAAGCGCGGCAAGCCGGTGGCTCGCCTAGTCCCCGCCGGGCGGGGCGACCGGGCCGGCGTGGCGGACGCCGTCCGCGAGCTCCGCGATCTGGACGACGGGCTTCGGCTGGACGGCCTCGACTGGAAGGAGCTGCGCGACGAGGGCCGCCGGTGAGCTCGTTCGTGCTCGATTGCTCCGTCGCGGTCGCCTGGTTGCTCGAGGACGAACGGGTGCCCGCCGCCGATGCGCTGCTCGACCGGATGCAGGGCGGCGGCGAGGCGGTCGTGCCCGGGCTGTGGCGACCGGAACTGGGCAACGTCCTGGCGGGGGCCGAACGACGCGGCCGAATCGGCGCGACGGGGATCGCCAGATGCCTCGGGCTGTTGGCCAAGCTGCCGATCGTCACGGACCCGGACACCGGCGAGCGTGCGCTGCGGGAGGTTCTGGAGCTCGCCCGCCGCGAATACCTGACCACGTATGACGCGTCCTATCTCGAGCTGGCGATGAGGCGCGGACTGCCGCCGGCGACGCTGGACCGTTCGCTCGGCCGGGCGGCGCGGCGGGCGGGGGTGGAGGTGCTGCCGCCGGTAACGGAACGACCCCATCCATGAACGACCCCTACTTCGCCGAAGCCACCTTCGAGTTCCTCGCGGCGCTTGCCGCCAACAACGACCGCACCTGGTTCCAGGCCAACAAGCCCCGGTACGAAAGACACGTGAAGGAGCCCGCGCTCCGGTTCATCACCGATTTCGGCCCGATTCTCAGGAAGATCAGCCCTCACTTCCGCGCGGATCCGAGGGCCAGCGGCGGCTCCCTCTTCCGGATCTACCGGGACACGCGCTTCTCGAAGGACAAGAGCCCCTACAAGACCCACACCGGCATTCACTTTCGGCACGACGCCGCCAGGGATGCCCACGCGCCCGGCTTCTACCTGCACATCCAGCCTGGAAACTGTTTCGCGGGGTGCGGCGCTTGGCGCCCGAGCGGCCCGGCGCTGCGCAAGATTCGCGAATCGATCGACGAGGACCCCGCTGCGTGGAAGCTGGCCTCGCGGGACGCGCGCTTCCGCGACGCCTTCGAACTGGCCGGCGATTCCCTGGTCCGCGCGCCCAGAGGCTACGGCCCGAGCCACCCTCTCATCGAGGACCTGAAGCGCAAGGACTTCATCGGCGTGGCCCCCCTGAACGAGCAGGCGCTCACCGCGGGCGACTTCATGGAGACGTTCGCCCGGCTCTGCCGTGACGGGGCGTCCTTTCAGCGCTGGCTGTGCCGCGCGCTGGGGGTTCCGTATTGAGCGTGGCCGGCCGGGAGCGCGCCCACCCTACCCCCACCGCAGCCCCCCGTCCACGACGATCACCTCGCCCGTGACGTAGCCGGCCTTCGCCAGGTAGCGCACCGCCTCCACCACGTCGCCCGGCGAACCGATCCGTTCCAGCGGCACCCGCCTGCGCGCACGTTCGATCGCCGCCTCGTCGAAATACTCCGGCGGCAGCACGTACCCCGGCGCGATCGCGTTCACCCGCACCTCGGGCGCCAGCCGGCGCGCCATCACCCGGGTCAGGTGGAGCAGCCCCGCCTTGGCCACCGAGTGGGCCGGGTGGCTCGTCCAGGGCTGCAGCGCGGCGAGGTCGACGATGTTCACGACCGATCCCCGCGCGGCGGCGAGCAGGCCGGCGGTCTCGCGCACCAGGAGGAACGGCGCCCGGACGTTCACCGCCATGACCGCGTCCCACTCCTCGGCCGTGGCCGCCATGAGGTCGCTCCTG
Organism: Gemmatimonadota bacterium; assembly: GCA_028873825.1. GTDB lineage: Bacteria > Gemmatimonadota > Gemmatimonadetes > Longimicrobiales > Gaopeijiaceae > Bin94. The sequence goes on from JAPPNM010000081.1 coordinate 18,755, forward strand.
AAGAAGGGCGACGCCGAGTTGACGAGGAGGTCGAGCCTGCCGAAGCGCCGGGCGGCCGCGCGGGCCAGGCGCACCGTGTCCGCCGCCCGGGCGAGGTCGGCTTGGAAGGTGTGGACGCGCCGCCCCATCCGTACGGCCTCCGCCGCGACCTCTTCGGCTCCCGAGCCCGAGGTGTGGTAGTGGACGAGCAGGTCGTGGCCGTCCTCGGCGAGCCCGAGCGCGACGGCCCGGCCCACCCTGACGCCGCCGCCTGTCACAAGTGCAACGGGACGCATGGGACGCATCCATTGTTGAGGTTTGCGTGCCGAAAAACGTCAATCGCGGTTTACATCATGTCAACCACGGTTGACTGTTTGCGGCGGTCCGGGGGCGGGTCCGAAGCCGGCGCCGCCTTGCTGCCGACAGCCCCTGCGACACCGCTTGGTTTCGGGCGCGGGCGGCGGTAGCTTCCGCACGGTCCGGCCCGGGCGGCCCGCCCGCGGCCACCACCGAGAATGCGCGAGCGACGACAATGTGCGATTCCCACCGAATCGAGAAGGACTCCATGGGCGAGGTGCGGGTCCCCGCCGGCGCCCTCTACGGCGCCCAGACACAGCGGGCCGCCGAGAACTTCCCCATCAGCGGACGGCGCTTCACGCGGCGCTTCATCGAGGCGCTGGGACGGCTCAAGGAGGCGGCGGCCGAAACGAACGCCGAGCTGGGGCTGGTCCCCGGCCGGCTCGCCGGCGCGATCGCCGCCGCGGCCCGCGAGGTCGCCGAGGGCGAGTGGGACGAGCACTTCCCCCTCGACGTCTACCAGACCGGGTCGGGCACCTCGACCAACATGAACGCCAACGAGGTGATAGCGGCGCTGGCCGACCGGGCGCTGGCGGACGCGGGCGCGGTGCATCCCAACGACCACGTCAACTGCGGCCAGTCCTCCAACGATGTCATCCCTACGGCCATCCACGTCTCCTGCCGGGCCGCTATCCGCGACGAGCTGGTTCCGGCGCTCGGCGCCCTCCGCGGCACCCTGAGCGAGAAGGCGCGCGAGTTCGACGGCATCGTCAAGTCCGGACGCACCCACCTCATGGACGCCACCCCCGTCCGCCTCGGCCAGGAGTTCGGGGGATACGCGCGGCAGGTCGCGAGGGGAATCGAGCGCGTGGAACGCGCCGGCGCGGAGATGGCCGAGGTCGCTCTGGGGGGGACGGCGACCGGCTCCGGCATCAACACCCACCCCGAATTCGCCGGCCGCGCGATCGCGCGGGTCGCGGCGCGCTACGGTCTGGAGTTTCGCGAGGCCGAGGACCACTTCGAGGCCCAGGGAGCCAGGGACGCCTGCGTCTCGCTGGCCGGCGCGCTCAACACCGTCGCCGCCGGCCTGATGAAGATCGCCGACGACATCCGGTGGCTAGCCAGCGGACCCACTTCGGGCGTCTCCGAGATCCGGCTCCCGGCCGTGCAGCCCGGCAGCTCGATCATGCCGGGCAAGGTCAACCCCGTGATCTGCGAGGCGCTGATGATGGTCTGCGCCCGGGTCGCCGGGAACGCCACCACCGTCACCATCGCGGGCCAGCGCGGCAACTTCGAGCTGAACGTGATGATGCCGGTGATCGCCGATTCGCTCCTGGAGTCCGTCGCGCTGCTGGCCAACGCCTCTCGCGTCTTCGCCGAGCGGTGCGTCGCGGGGATCGCGGCGCGGCCCGAGCGCGCCCGGGAGCTCCTCGAGCGCAACCCCTCGATCGCCACGGCGCTCAACGCCTACATCGGGTACGACCAGGCGGCCGTGGTGGCCAAGAGGGCGGCGAGCGAGGGCAGGTCGGTGCGCGAGGTGGTGGAGGAGATGGGGCTGATCGCGCCGGAACAGCTGGACGAAGCGCTGGACGTGCGCCGGATGACGGAGCCGGGGGTTCCGGGGCGGGGCTAACAGCCCGTGGACAAAATCCCCCCGGCATTCGACCGGCGATGCATCCGCGCCGGCCGCTTCGCTTCACCCGTCCACGCTGTAAAGCATACTTTACACTTTGTAATGTCTGCTATACATTTTGCCACTCCAAGGCTGCGCTCCGCGTTGCTCCTC
>JAPPNM010000075.1 GCA_028873825.1 Gemmatimonadota bacterium
GAGCGCAGCGATCCAGCCCGGATGCATCGCCGTTCGAATGCCGGGGGGATTTTGTTCACGGGCTGCTAGGGTCCCGGGTCCTCGCAGCCGGTCCGCCGCGCGCGTCGTCATCTCCGTCACACTCCGACGAGGTCGACGCGAATATGGGGCTCGACCGCCACGCGGTCGATCAGGGCCGGCCAGTAGGCGACGATCTCCCGCACCTTGGGACGACCCCCCGCGAAGCCGGTCACCGACGGCGGCCCGGTGAGCACCAGAGGAGCGATCTCGCGGGTGAACCGCTCGACTGCGCGCCGGTCCTCCCCCCGTACGCCGACCCGGAGCTGCACCTCCGGGAGATCCGGGGGAGGGTCGCCGGCCAGGTGTCCGTGGGCGGCGTCCCAGCCCACAAGTTCCACGAGCACCCTCTCGAAGGCGAGACCCAGCCGGTCCAGCCGCTCCCGCAGGATGGCCGCGGCCGCCCGGGCCTTCGCGGCGGCGTCGGGCCAGGCGTAGACCAGCGTGCCGACCGCCTTGTATCCGGCGGCGTGGGCCACGGAGACCTTCAGGAAGGGGGTTGCCGGACGCCCTCGGATACCGCGTACCCGGACCCGGTCGGCACCATCCTCCTCGAGGCGGATCGTGGTGAAGTCCGCGGTTACGTCGGGGGTGACGTACGACGCGGGGTCGCCCATCTCGTAGAGAATCTGCTCCTTGACCGTGCGCAGGTTCACGACCCCTCCCGAACCGGAGTGCTTGGTGACGGCGAACGTGCCGTCGGGGGCGGCTTCGACGATCGGGAAGCCGACCTCGGCGAGGCGGGGGATCGTCCACCAGTCGGCCAGACAGTTGCCGCCGCTGGCCTGGGCGCCGCACTCGTTGATGTGGCCGGCGACCACCCCGCCCGCCAGCAGGTCCCAGGCGTCCCAGCGCCAACCGAACTCCTTCGCCATGGGGGCGTATGTGAGCGCGGTGTCGGTGGACCGGCCCGTAACGACCACGGTCGCCCCGCCCTCCAGGGCCGTGACGATGGGCCGTGCGCCCAGGTACGCGTTCGCGCTTCGCACCCGGTCCCGAATCGTCTCCAGGGGCTCCCCGGTCTCCATGTTCGCGAGCGCGTGTCCGGCCGCCAGGAGCGCGTCGAGCCGGTCCATGAGGTCGTCGCCGGTCACCACGCCGATCCTGGCGCGACCCCCCGCCCCCGCCCGTCTCCCCGCTTCGGCCACCGCCCTCGCGCACTCCGCCGGGTTGACCCCCCCGGCGTTGGTCACGACCGTAATGCCACGGCGTACGCACGCGGGAAGGATCCGCTCCATCAGGGCGACGAAGTCGCGGGCGTACCCGGCGCGAGGGTCGCGCGACCGCTGCTTCCGCATGATCGACATCGTCACTTCGGCCAGGTAGTCCAGCACGAGGTAGTCGATGTCGCCACCCTCCACCTGCCGCACCGGCGCTTCGAGATCATCCCCCCAGAAGCCCTGGCCGCTCGCGATTCGCACCGTTCGCGCGACGCCGCCGGGACCGGCGCGGCGGACGGACGCGGACGGCGCCGGGGGTCCGTGCCGCTCCGGCCGCGTCACGGTCCCGCTCCGTCCAGCCCCGGCGGCAGCACGAAGGGGCCCAGGTGGGGCCCCGGGTTCCGGCTCCCGGCGCGGAGCAGCAGGGTGAGCCAGTCGCGCAGCTCCTCCGGCAGCACGACCGCGTCCACGAACCCCCGGGCAGCGGCGAAGGTTGCGCCCAGCTGTTCGTCGTAGTCCGCCCGGACCTCCTCCATCCGGGCCTCCAGTTCGGCGTCCGGCTCCTTCCCCTCCTCCCCGAGCCTGTCCAGTTCGCCCCCGAAGAGCGCCATGACCGCGCTCTCCCCCTCCATGACCCCCATGCGCCCGGTCGGAAGGGTGAGGATGAAGTCCGGATCGAACCCCTGCCCCGCCATGGCGTAGTATCCGGCCCCCGACGCGTGGTTCAGAGTCAACACCAGCTTCGGGACCACCGCGGTCGCCATGGCCTCCACGAAGCGCGCGCCGGCGCGGATGATGCCGCCGTGTTCGGCCTCGGGCCCCACCATGAAGCCGGAGACGTCCTGCACGAAAAGGATGGGGATGCCCCGGCGGTTCACGGTGTCTATGAAGTAGGCCGCCTTCTCGGCCGACTCGGCGTAGACGATGCCGCCGAAGCGCGGCGGGCCTCCGCGGGCGTCTCCGACCATGCCGCGCCGGTTCGCGATCACCGCCACGTGCATGCCCGACACGGTGGCGGTGCCGCAGATCAGCTCGGCCGCGTGGCCGGGCTGGAACTCGGTGAGGCCCTCCCCGTCCAGCAGGACCTCCAGGACCGCGTTCATGTCGTAGGGACGGCGGTGGTCGTCCGGGAGAAGTTCGTAGAGGTCCGCGGCCGGACGCCGGGCGGGGGTGAAGGGGCGCTCGCCGCCCGCCCGCCCCGGGCCGTCCGCGGGCAGGCCGGCCACCAGCTCCCTGAGCCTCGCCATGCAGGCTTCGTCGTCGGCGCAGAGGTAGTGCGCCACGCCGCTCACTTCGGTGTGAACGGCGGCCCCTCCCAGCTCCTCCCGGCCTACGGTCCGTCCGGTGGCCCCCTTGACCAGATTGGGACCGCCCAGACCCATGAAGCTCGTACCTTCCACCATGAGAATGACATCGGACAGCGCGGGCAGATATGCGCCGCCCGCGATGCACGGACCCATCACCGCCGCGAACTGGGGGATCCTGAGGTACCGGCGCATGATGGAGTTGTAGTAGAAGATCCGCGCCGCTCCGTACTGCCCCGGGAAGACGCCTCCCTGGTACGGCAGATTGACCCCGGCCGAATCCACCAGGTATATGATCGGGATCCGGCAGCGCATGGCGATCTCCTGGGCCCGCAGCATCTTCCCGATCGTCTCGGGCCACCAGGACCCCGCCTTGACGGTCGCGTCGTTGGCCACCACCACGACCTCCCTTCCCGACACCGCGCCCACCCCGGTGACCACGCCGGCGCCGGGCGCCTTCCCCCCGTAACGGTCGTGGGCGACCAGCAGCCCCACCTCGGCCCACGTCGCGTCGTCGTCCAGCAGCAGGTGCAGCCGGTCGCGCGCGGTGAGCTTCCCCAGCTCCCGCTGCCGCCGCATCTTCTCCGTCCCCCCGCCCTGCCGCAACCGGCGGCGCAGCGCCGCCAGCTCCCGGCCGAGCGTCTCCATTCGTCCCGCGCGGCGGGCGGCGTCCGCCGAAGCTGTCCGGCTAATAGGGATCCTCCCGCTCGGCGAACCAGTCGCGGACGTACTCGATCGCATCGGTGGTGGCGGTCCCGGGCCCGAAGATCCGGCCGACGCCGAGTTCGCCCAGCGCCGCCGCGTCCTCCCCCGGTATGATGCCGCCCCCCGTCAGGAGGACGTGTTCCATACCTTCCCGGTCGAGGAGCTCGCGCACCCTCGGAAAGAGGGTCATGTGCGCCCCCGACAGGACCGACATCGCCACCACGTCCGCGTCTTCCTGGACCGCCGCCGCCGCCACCATCTCGGGAGTCTGGTGCAGGCCCGTGTATATGACCTCGAAGCCGGCGTCGCGGAACGCGGCGGCGATGACCTTGGCGCCCCGGTCGTGTCCGTCCAGACCCGGCTTCGCGACCAGGACGCGTATTCTCCTGTCGGAAAACGACATTCGATCTCCTCGGGGAAGCGGCGGCGGCAATACCAAGATAAGGTAACGGCGCCCGCGGCGGCCGCGGCGCCGCGAGAGCCCCGGCGGGCCCGGGACGACCGGGGGGCCCGGCGCCTCGCCGCTATCGGTGCTCGGACGGCTTTATCCACGGACTTCTAGTCCGCGATCCGCCCGTCGAGGAGGCGGACGGTCCGCTCCGCCGCGCGCGCATGCCGCTCGTCGTGGGTGACCATGCAGATCGTCGTCCCGCCGGAATGGAGCTCGCGGAGGAGGTCCATCACAATCCGCCCGTTCCCGGAGTCGAGGTTCCCGACGGGCTCGTCCGCAAGCAGAAGCGGAGGTCCGCCGACGACCGCGCGCGCGACCGCAACCCTCTGTTGCTGGCCCCCGGAGAGCTGAGACGGGTAGCGGCCGGCCCCGTGCGCCATTCCGACCCGCTCCAGCGCCCCCAGCGCCCGCCCTTTCCGTTCGCTCCCCCGCATGCCCCGGTAGGTCAGAGGCAGCTCCACGTTCTCGAAGACGGTTAGATCGCCGATGAGGTTGAAGGCCTGGAAGACGAATCCGATCGCACGATTCCGGATCCGCGCCCGCTCCGACGCCGACAGCCGGTCTACCGGCCTCCCTTCCAGCAGGTACCTGCCCTCCGTGGGCGCGTCCAGCAGGCCCAGGATCGAGAGGAGGGTCGTCTTCCCGCATCCCGAGGGACCCGCGACGGACACGAACTCCCCCCGGTCGATCTCCAGCGTGACGTTGCGGAGCGCGCGGGTCTCCACCTGTCCGGCCGCGAAGACCTTGCCGAGCGCGTCGAGTCTGATGAGCGGCTTCTCCATTTCACTCTCGGCCGGTGGAGCGCTCCCGCCGACATGCGAGCGACCGCGCGTCCGCGCCGGCCGCTTCGCCTCACCTGTTCGCAATGTAAAGACAAGATTACATTATGTCATGCGTACTATACATCCTGACCTTCCAAGGCGGCGCTCGGCGGCGCTCCCCGGGCGAATAGCGCCGCCATTGTCCTCTCGGCGCGCCTCGCCGGCCCGGCGTCCCGCCGCTCTTGGCGCCCGGGCGACGGCCTCGCGCGCGGACCGGCGGCGGTGAAGCGCCCGGAATCGTCGCTCCTCGACCGCTACGCGCAAGCCGTCGACCCCGGGCGGGTGCGCCGCGACGTCCCGCTGGCGCCCTTCACCACTTTCGGGATCGGGGGCCCCGCCGATCTCTACTACCGGGCCCGCTCGGCGAAGGAGCTCCGCGCGGCGATCTCCTCCGCCGGGGAGCTGGGCATCCCCAGCTTCGTCCTCGGACGGGGCGCGAACGTCCTGGTGGGGGACCTGGGATTCCGCGGCGTGGTGGTGCGCTGCGACATCGCCGGCGTGGAGTTCCTTCCCGGAGGCCGTGTGGTGGCCGGCGCCGGCGTGGATACCTTTCCCGACCTTATCAACGCCACCGTGGCGCGCGGACTGGGCGGCATTCACCACTTCGTGGGCATTCCCAGCACGGTCGGGGGCGCGGTCTGGCAGAACCTCCACTTCCTCTCTCCCGCGCCCGACCGGGAACGGACGGTGTTCTGGGACGAGGTCATGGAGGGCGCCACGATTCTCACTCCGGGAGGCGAAGTGCGGCGAGTCCCGGCCGAGTACTTCCGCTTCGGCTACGACTACAGCGTCATTCACGACACCGGCGACCTGGTCCTGGACGTGTCCCTCAAGCTGATTCCCACGCCGGTCGAGGAGCTCCGCCGGGTGATGCGCGAGAACCTCGCCTGGAGGGACGCGCGTCACCCCGACCTGTGGCTGTACCCCTGCGTGGGATCGATCTTCAAGAAGATCGAGGGCATCGGCGCGGGACGCCTGATCGACGAATGCGGCCTCAAGGGGTACGTGCACGGCGCCGCGGAGATCTTTCACAAGCACGCCAACATCATCGTGAACCTGGGCGGGGCGACGGCGGACGACGTGCGCACGCTGATCGACCTCGCGCGCTCCACCGTGCTCAGGGAAACGGGCTACGCTCTGGAGACCGAGATCTGCTTCGTGGGAGAGTTCTGAGACTCATTCCCCCCCGGCGCCGGCGCCTCCCGCTAGCGAATAGCGCTCGAACGGCCCGTGGAAGCGCACCCACACCCTAGCCAGGAGCATCGCCGCCACCGCCCCCAAGCCGGCGGCCAGGCCCCACCACAGCCCCACGGGACCCACGTCACGCCCGAACCCCAACCACAGGCTCACGGGCATGCCGAACAGCCAGAATCCGAGGACATTGTAGATCATGGGCCGCAGGGTATCTGCGACTCCCCGCAGCACTCCGGTGCATACGACCTGCAGCCCGTCGAAGAGCTGGAACATTCCGGCCACGGGAATGAGCGCCGCCGCCACCGCGGCGACCCCCGCCTGGGTCGTGAACTGGCGTGCCAGCGTCCCCGGGATGCCGAGAAAGACCAACGCGGTCGCCAGCATCGTGGCCGAGCACAGCATGACCGCAGCTCCGGCCGAGCGCCTGGCCCGATCCGGGTCACCCCGCCCCACCGCCCGCCCCACGAGCACCGCGGCGGCCTGCGAGATGCCCAGCGGAATCATGAACGCGAAGGCGGCCAGGTTGAGGGCGATCTGGTGCCCGGCAATCGCCACGGTACCCATCCATCCCATCGCGATCCCGATGGCGCCGAAGGCTCCGAACTCGAGCAGGAGCTGAAGCCCGATGGGCGAGCCCATCCGCATGATCCGCCCCAGCGGCCCGGCCATGAAGAGATCCCGCCGCACTCGCCGCAGGTAGGGGACCAGCAGACGCCATCCCAACGCCAGTGCGCACAGCCACATGAACCACCTGGAAATGACGGTGGCCCACGCGGAGCCCACCGCACCCATCGCGGGCGCCCCCAGGTTGCCGAAGACTAGGATCCAGTTGGCCAGGACGTTCACCAGGTTGGCCAGCACGATTGTCCACACCACCGGGGCGACCCGGCCCACCGCCTGCAACACCTGGCGAAAGACGATGAACCCGTAGAACGGCAGCATCCCCGCGATCTGGGTGCGGGCGTAGGCGGCTGCCGTGGGCACCACCTCCTCCGGCTGCCTGAGCAGCGTGAAGACGGGTGCCGCCACGGCCAGAAGCGCCGACGAGGCGAGGACGAGGCCGAAGCTCAGAAGGAGTCCGCGCTGGATTGCGATTTCTATGGAGCCGTGGTCGTCCGCGCCGAAAGCCTGCGAGACCAGGGGATCGAGCGCGAAGAGCAGTCCCATCCCGAAGACCGCTGCGCCGAAGAAGTAGAGGTTCCCCAGCGTGACCGCCCCGAGCTCGGTGGCGTCGACCCTGCCCACCATGGCCGTGTCCACCAGCCCCTGGGCCACGAGCCCCATCTGGACCACCGCGACCGGCAGGGCCAGGGCCGCGAGATCCCGGAATTCGGCGCCCCGGGGTCGGAAGGCGGAGAGGCGGGTCCGCCGGGAGGCCCCGGCCGGAGCGGACAATCAGGACGTGGCCGACACCGGACCGTAGCTCTTCCGGGGCAGCGCGATCCTGAATTCCGTGAACTCGCCCGGCTCGGTCTCGACTTCGATCCTGCCGCCGTGCTCCTGCACGATCTCGTGGGAGATCGAAAGACCGAGCCCCGTGCCCTGGGTGCCCGACTTGGTCGTGAAGAACGGGTCGAAGATCCTGCTCACGATTTCGTCGGGGATCCCCGTTCCGTTGTCGCGGACGGTGACGAGGACATCCCTTTCGCGCGCCTCCGTGCTGATCGTGACCGTGGGCATGTAGGAGCCGTCCTCCTTGCGCCCCCGGGCCTGGGTGGCGTGGCAGGCGTTGGTGATCACGTTCAGGAAGACCCGGCTCAGGTCGCGCCCGATCGCCTCCACCTTCCCGGCGTCCTTGTCGATCCGGTAGACCATGTCGCAGTTGAAGCTCGAGTCCGTGCCGCGCATTCCGTGATACGCGAGCTTCGCGTACTCCAGCACCATGGCGTTGATGTCGACGGACTCGACCTCGCCGGCGTCGTCGCGCGAATGCGCCAGCATCCCCTCGACGATGCTGTTGGCCCGCCGCCCGTGCTCGTTGACCTTGACGACGTTCGTGTTCAGATCGTTGAGGATCTCGTCGACGTACTCCCGGTCGATTTCGCCGTCTCCGTTCTCCGACTCCGCCAGCTCCTCCTTGAGTTCGCCGATGAGTTCCGTCGACAGCTCGGCGAAGTTGTTCACGAAGTTGAGGGGATTGCGGATCTCGTGGGCGATCCCGGCGGTCAGGGCGCCCAGCGAGGCCAGCTTCTCCTGCTTGACCACCTGCTGCTGGGTGCGGCGCAGGTTCTCCAGGGTGTCCTCCAGCTCGGAGTTCTTGGCCTGGACCTCCGACGCGAGCTTCTCCACGAGGTTGAGCCTCTGAACCTCCACCGCGTGCTTGCGGAACACGTCGAGGGCGCCCGCCATGTCGGTGAGTTCGTCGTCCCCCTCGATCCGCACCCGAACCTCCAGATCGCCCTTCGACATCCGCCGCGTCGCGCTGGACAGCCTGCCCATCCTGACGAGCAGGCGCTCGCCGAAGAACTTCCAGGCGACGTACGCCATCCCGATGGTCAGGATGGTGATCACCAGCAACGACCAGAACCCCACCTGAACAAGCGCGCTGGACCGGCCGGCCGCCCGCTCGGCGGAGACCCGGGTTCCGCCCACCAGGAACTCGACCCGGTTCACCAGCTCCTCGGCGGTTCGCCGGCTGTGCGCGACGAGCGCCTCGGCGTTGGCGACCTCCTCCAGCTCCCCGGCGCGCGTGGCGAACACGCCCTCCTGGGATCCGTACAGGTCCGCCAGGTCCTCCACCAGCAGCTGCAGGCGGGCCCGGGGCCGGGAACGGATCCCCTCGAGCGCGCCGGTCACGTTCTCGAGCGCAGTCTCGACGCGTTCTCTGGTCGCGCGCAGCACCTGGACGTCGTTCTCGGCCATGGCCTGGGCGATGTACTGGGTCGCCTCGTTCTGATACGCCTTGAAGTTCAAGAGACCCACGTAGTGATCCAGCTCCGCCGTGGTCCGCCACTGCGACCTGGGGGCGGGAGCGCCGCCCAGTTCGCGCAGCCCCGTGTACATGAAGAAGTGCTGGTCGTCCAGCTCGCCCTCCAGGACTTCGTTCTGCAGCTCCAGGACGACGTCGTCGAGACGCTGCTTGAGCTCCTCGAGCCGCGCCTGATGGTCCATTCTGCGCATCATCGACCGGTTGATTTCCTTGACGATGTCCGACAGGCTGTCCACGAGCGGCTCCACCCTCCCGCCCGAGTCGCGCCCCCGCGCGCCCACGGCCGTTCTCGCTCCGGTGGCCTCGTCCACCGCCTTTCTGAGCGCAGTTTCCGTGCGACTCACGTCTTCCATCACCGCATCCAGCGCCGCCGGATCCGGGGCGGCCAGCAGCCGCGGGGTCGCCTGCACGAGCTCGGCGCTCCTTTGAGCGACGTCGAAGGCGCCGACCAGGGCGGGCATGTGCAGCCCGGTGACCTCCGTCTGTCGGGCGCTTACGATGCTCATCAGGACCAGGGCCATGACGATGGCGCCGACGGTCAGCAGGACCCCGCCCCCCAAGCCCACGACGATCTGAGTGCCGATCCCCAGCCGCCCCCCGGTCCTCTTGCGCACCCAGCCGCCCAGGCGGCCGGGGAGCCGCCGCACGACCCAGTCGAAGGCCGAATGAAGCTTGTGGTCCAGCGTCCGGGCACGATCGCTCATCGTCGCAGCCGCGTCACGGGAACGAACCGCCCCCCCCTTATCTCGGTCAGGAACACTCTGTCCGAGCCCTGGTTGTCACCGACTCCGTACTCGACCTCGAAGCCTCCCAGGTCGATGGGGCCGGCATCGACGAGCCACTGGAGAAACGACTCGCGGTCGGGGGGCGGGCCGCCCGGCTCGGTCGAGCCGCGCAGGGCTTCGACCGCCAGGCGGCCGGCCAGATATCCCTCCAGGGACACGAATCCCGGCTGGGCGGAGGGTTCGAGCTCCCGGAGCGCCGAATGGTATCGTGCCACCGCGGGCGTGGACGCGTCGCGCGGGAACGGCACCACCTGGGTCACCACCACTCCGTCGCCGGAGCCCTCGAGCTCGCTGAGCAGGGCGTTGCTTCCGACAAAGGAGATGTTCACGAAGACCGCTCCCATGCGAAGCTCCCGGGCCCACAGGATGAACTGCGCGGCCGCCCGGTACGCGCCGATGATGATCACCGCCTCGGGGTTGTTCTCCCGGATGTCCAGCAGGGCCCGCTTGACCGCCACCGTGTTGCGCACGTAGGTGCCCTGGCCGACCAGGCCGAGGTCGCGCTTGTCCAGGGCCCGAACGACGCCCACCAGCCCCGCCTGGCCGTAGCTGTCGTCCTGGTAGAGGATGGCGATGCGCCGAAATCCCAGATCGGAGGTGAGCCGCTCCACCATCTCCTCGGTTTCCTGAATGTAGGACGCGCGCAGGTTGACCACGTAGCGCTGGTTCGGCCCCCTGAGCAGTCCGGCCCCGGTGAACGCCCCGATATAGGGCACCCGCGCATCGCTGGCGATCCGCCACGCGACCCTGGAGGTGGGCGTCCCGACGGCGCCGATCAGGGCGAACACGCCCTGGCCGATGAGTTTCCGCGTCTTTTCGACGGCGAGTTCGCCTTCGTACCTGTCGTCCTCCACTATGAGGCGCAGAGGCCGGCCGTGGATTCCGCCGGCCCGGTTCGCCTCCTCGAAGGCGGCGAGCACCCCGCGGTTCATGTTGACTCCGAGCTCGCGGGCATTGCCGCTCAGGGCCGCCGACTGGCCGAAGACGATCGCGTCCCGGACGACCTCGCCCCCCGCCTCCGCCGTCTCCTGGCTTCGCAGCCCGGGCGCGAACGCGGCAAGAGCCGCAATCAACACCGAGCTCCCCGCCACAACCGCCCCGGGCGGGCGTGCGTTCACCGCGAGTCCCCCAGGTACCGGAGCGTGAGACAGGTGATGTCGTCGGACTGCGCCGCGTCCCCGGCGTGCTCCTGCACCGCCTGCACCGCCTTGCGGTTGAAGGTCCCCGCGTTCGACCCCGCGGTCGCGGCGAGCACCGCCGCCAGCTCTTCGTCGCCGAATTCCACGCCCTCCTCGTCCATCGCCTCGGTGATCCCGTCGGTGTAGAAGAACACCGAGTCCCCCGGCTCGAGCCGGACGGATCCCCCGGGGAATTCGAAGCCCGGCATGATCGCCAGCACCAGTCCCGCGTCGCAGTCGATGGGACGCGCTTCGCCGCTCGCCTTGACCAGGTAGGGCAGGTTGTGCCCCGCGTTCGCGAAGTCGAGAATCCCCGTCGCCGGGTCGAAGCTGGCGTAGAAGACGGTGACGAACATCGACTGCTCGTTCGATTCGACCAGCAGCTGGTTGACCTCCTGGAGGCACTTCGCCGGATCGTTCTCCCCGATGGCGGTTCCCTTCATCAGCGTGCGGCTCACCATCATGAAGAGCGCGGCCGGCACGCCCTTCCCGGAGACGTCGGCCATGACGACGCCGATCCTTCCGTCTTCCAGCTTGAAGAAGTCGTAGAAGTCGCCGCCGACCTCCTTGGCCGGCGTCATCCACGCGTGGATCTCGTAGCGGGGGTCCTCCGGGAAGCTGGTGGGCAGGATCGACTCCTGCATGCGGGCCGCCACGCCCAGTTCCTGGCGCAGGGCCACCAGTTCGTCCCGGGACCGCAGCGCCTCTCTCATGATCTCGAGGTGCGCCAGGGTCTTGGAGATCGTCGTCTCCAGGTCCTTGAAGTCGAGCGGCTTGGTCACGAAGTCGAAGGCGCCCCGGTTCATGGCGGTGCGAATGTTCTTCATGTCCCCGTACGCCGTCACGATGACGGCCCGCAGATCGTAGTTCAGCTGGTTGAGCTGATGGAGGAGGGTGAGACCGTCCATCTGGGGCATGTTGATGTCGGACAGGACCATGTCGACATCGGGGTGGGACCTGAGCTGCTCCAGCGCCTCCACCCCGTTCTGCGCGAAGACCAGGGTGAGTTCTCCCTTACGGACCTTGCGCCGGAATTTCTGCCGGAGGAGCAGTTCGAGATCGGGCTCGTCGTCAACGACCAGAATCTTCGCCATCAAGTCGCGTCCAGGTTTCAAGCGGGGGAGAATCTCGGAAGCTGGAGGCCTCGTGCTCGCCACCCCCGCCCGGCTGCACGAACCGCAAGTGTAGGTACCGATTGCCGTCCTGCCCGCCGCCAAGCGGACATTCGGCGGGCGGCCCCCCGGGTCGGAAGGCCCGGATCGCAGGGCGCCCGCCGAGACGGGCCGCCCGGCCCGGCGGTGCTCCCCGCGGCTCCGTGGACCAATATCCGGCGACTCCCGGACTCCGTCAAGCAAGACCCGGGGGTCTCGCGCGCTTCTGGACCTGGAGTGCCTTGCCCGATACCTTACATTGCCGTAACGCTCGCGAATCCCCGCAGACCACCAGTGGAGACAGGTTTACGTGTTTCGACGCCACGTCCGCAGCCGGCCCGATGCCGGAGGAGGAGGCCCGATGCCGCGGGTCGGCGCCGCGCGGATTCGGCGGTCCGCCGAAGTCATGCCGGGGCCGGAGTCTCCCCGGGGCACCCCGGCGCCCGCAACGGCCGGGTATCCGAAGCGCGGCCCGGCCGGAACGGGATCCGCGTGAGCCGCCATTCCGCTTCCGGAGAGAATCCGGTGGAGGCCACGCTCGAGGTGGACGTCGGGCTTGATCGGAACGAGCCCCGCAGGGCCGTCGAGGAATTCGAGCGGTTCGCGCTCGAACACGAGCTGCCGATGGGCCTCACCTTCAAATTCCAGCTGGCGCTGGACGAGCTGCTCACCAACGTGGTCTCCTACGCGTTCGAGGAGGGAGCCCGCGATCCTGTCATCACTCTCGTGCTCCAGGTTGCGGACGGCAGACTGGAGGCTCTCCTTCGGGACAACGGGCGGCCCTTCAACCCTCTGCGGGACGCGCCCGTGCCCGATCTGGACCTTTCCGCCGAGGACCGCCGCGTGGGCGGACTCGGCATTCACCTCACCAAGGCGTTCGTACACACGCTCAGCTACGAGCGGGTGGACGGTTGGAACCGCCTGAACCTCGTGCAGCCGCTCGCGGCGCACCGGGAGGACCAAACATGAATGTGGAGACCAGCTACTCCGGAAGCACGGCCGTCGCGGTGGTCGACGGTCGGATCGATTCCGCGAACGCCAAGGACTTCGACGAGGAGCTGAGCGCCATCATCGACCGCGGGGTGAGCAGCCTGGTGGTCGATTGCGGCGGCCTCAACTACATCAGCAGCGCCGGGTTGCGCGTTCTGCTGATCGCGATCCGAAAGACCAACGAGGCGGGCGGCGGCCTAGCGCTCTGCTCGGTGCCGGATCACATCCGCGAAGTGCTCGAGGTCAGCGGATTCGTACGCCTTACGAAGGTATTCGCGACGGCGGACGAGGCCCGGGCCAGCTTCGCCAAGTAGGACGTTCCCGCAAGGATCTCCGGGCCCCCCGCCCCCGCGCGGGCCGGGGGGCCCTTCGCCCTTCGTCGCACCCTGCCGACCCGGCGCCTCGTCGCTCTCGGTGCTCGGGCGGCTTTATCCACGGACTGCTAGAAGAAGGTGAACGCCTGGATCTTGAGGGACCACTCGTTTTCGTCCAGGTCATCGGACCTATAGAGGTCCAGGTTGGCCGAAATGCCGTTCCTGCCCGCGAAGTACACCATGAATCCGGGGGTGATGACGGTCCCCGCGACGGTCCCCATGACGTTGTCGGCGCCCGGGGAATCGGCATGCGGCAAGATCGGGGTATCGGTGCTGGCCCAGCTCACCCGCAGCATGGGCTCGATCGCCGCGATTCCCGACTCCGGGTCCAGCGGCCGGTACCAGAGGCCCATCGCCTGGAACGCGGAGAAGGTCGCGTCGTCGCCGGCCTTCCAGTTGCGGCCGGTTAGGCCGTTGACGAGCAGGTGGGGGCCGTCGCGCCATGACCCGATCTCCAGCTCCGCCCCGTAGGCGGGCGCTCCCATCGTCTCGCCGCCGTAGTCGAGGGTCTCGTCGAGAGCCACGTAGGCCGACGCGCGGCCCTTTTCCCCGAAGAACGCGGAGAGCCTCCCCGAAGCCGACTTGCTCGTGTTGACGTCCTTCCCTCTCCCCTCGCCGTTGGTCAGGGTGAACCGATATCCCATGCGTCCGCCGCCGAAGCGCCCGGTCACGAGGATCCCAGGTTCGTAGGCGTCCAGGCCCAGCTCGCCGGTCAGCCGCCCGAAGGAGCAGACGCCCCCGACCCCGGGACAGTGACTCACCCCCGTTACCCGTCCGTCGCGTTCGATGAGCGGCAGATCCGCGTTGGCCGCCAGCCAGAAGTGGGACATGGCCCGCTTGAACTGGCCGATCTGGACCTGAAAGGCGTCCGAGGGCTTCAGTTGCAGGTAGGCTTCGAACACCGAAGCGCCGTTCGCGTTGAACTGCACGCGCCCGCCCACCTTGTCGCTGAGCTTCCCGTCGATCGTGACCCAGGCGCGGCGAATGGAGAAGGAGCTGATGCTGTCCTGGGCGCTTGACGCCTCGTACTGAACCTGGACACGGGCGCCCAGGGTCACCGTGGAACCGCCGCGCGCGTTGATCTGCTGAGCCCCGAGCGGCGCCCCGGCGCACAGGGCGCCGGCCCAGAGTCCCGCTCCCGCCGAGAGCAACGTTGCCCGAATTGTCATGATCCGCAGTCCTTTCGGCGATTCGCAGCCGTGGGTTGAGTCCGCGTTGGGCGAAAGGGTCAAGATAGCCGACCGCGGTGATTCGGACTATTCCGGCGAAAGTCCGGAGGCCCGACCGGCCCCCTCAGTCTTGCGAAGCTCCGCGGTGGCCGTATGTTGAGCCCATTCCGCCTGATGCCGAAAGAGACGCATCGGACCCCCCGCCCCGCAACCCCAAGGGAAAGCCGATGAAAGCGCCCGCGTACCTCCTAAGGACTTCCCCGCTCCTCCGCCGTCTCGGGCGGGCATCCGCTCCGGCCGGTCTCCTCGCCGTCCTCGTACTCCTCGCCCTTCCCGCCCACGCGGCCGGGGCGGCCCAGGAGGCCGCCGCGCCGGACGCGGCATTCGTCTTCAACACCTTCTCGTTCCTGATCTGGGGCGCGCTGGTCATGTGGATGTGCGCGGGCTTCACCATGCTCGAGTCCGGATCGGTGCGCTCCAAGAACGCGTCGGTGATCTGTCTGAAGAACATCGGGCTCTACGCGATCGCGGGGCTTACCTACTACGTCGTCGGCTACAACCTGATGTACACCGACGTGAGCGGCTTCATCGGTTCCCTCGACTGGTTCTACGGGCCCTCGGAGGCCGAGGTCGCGCTCCTGGACGGGAACGAGGGCGCGGCCGCCGCGGTGGTCGAGAACGGATACGCGGTCACGTCCGACTGGTTCTTCCAGATGGTGTTCGTGGCCACCACCGCCTCGATCGTCTCGGGGGCGTTGGCCGAGAGGGTCAACCTTTGGGCGTTCTTCGCCTTCACCGCGATCCTCACGACCGTCATCTACCCCATCGTCGGCGCCTGGACGTGGGGCGGCGGATGGCTCGCAGAAATGGGCTTCACGGACTTCGCCGGGTCCACGATCGTTCACTCGACCGGGGGCTGGGCCGCACTTGCGGGGGCCATCGTGGTGGGCCCCCGCTGGGGCAAGTTCCGCAAGGACGGCTCCGTCAAAATCACGGCGCCCTCCAACATCCCGGCGGTCACCCTCGGGGTGTTCATCCTCTGGCTGGGCTGGTTCGGCTTCAACGGAGGCTCGCAGCTCGCCCTGGGCAGCGCCGCCGACGCGGTGGGGATGAGCAACGTGATCGTCAACACCAATCTGGCGGCGGCGGCCGGGGTGATCACCGCGATCTTCGTGTCGAGACCGATCCTGGGACGCACCGATCTCTTCGCCGCCCTCAACGGCGCCATCGCCGGGCTGGTGGCGATCACGGCGGGCCCGAACATCGTCGACGGAAGGTGGGCCATCGTGATCGGCGCGGTCGGGGCGCTGCTCTGCACGCTGGGGCTGAAGGTCCTGGAGCGCGCACGCATCGACGACGTGGTCGGGGCCGTCCCGGCGCACCTCTTCGCCGGCGTCTGGGGAACGCTCGCGGCCAGCATCGCGGCCGGGGCCGACTTCGCGACCCAGCTGATCGGTGTCGCGAGCATCGGCGCCTTCGTCTTCGCGCTGTCGTGGGCGGTTTGGACGATCCTGGAGAAGACGATCGGCGTCCGCGTCTCCCGGAGCGTAGAGGAGATCGGCCAGGACGCGGCGGAGCTCGGGATTGACGCCTATCCCGAGTTCGTCCTGATGGTGGACCCGGAGGACGGCGGCGACTACCGGGATCCCGACTGAGGGCGGGAGAGCAGTTGAACGCCGCCGAATTCGCGTCCGCGGGCGGCGCCGGCAACGGACGGGCCGACGCCGGCGCCGCCGGGTCGGGGGCGTTCGCCGACTATCGCCTGGACCCCCGCTTCTTCGACGAGCTCTTTCGCGAGGACGGCACCCCCCGCACCTCCTGCCGCGCGCTGGGCAGGGCGCTCGCGCGGATCCCCGCGGAGGAGCTCGCGAGGATGCAGGACGGCGTACGCCGCCGTTTCCTCCACGAAGGCATCACCTTCACCGTGCTGGGAAAGGAGGAGGCGTCCGAGCACATCATCCCCATCGACTGCGTGCCGCGCCTCCTGACGGCCGCGGAGTGGGGACACATCGAGGCGGGAATCAAGCAGCGCATGAGGGCCGTGAACCTCTTTCTCCGCGACATCTACCACGAGGGGCGTTCGCTGCGCGACGGCGTGATTCCGCCCGACATGGTGCTGGGCTGCCCCCAGTACCGGGTGGAGATGCGGGGAGTCAGGGTGCCGCACGACGTCTACGTCGCCATCGGCGGCACGGACGTGGTGCGCACCGACAAGGGCTTCGCGGTCCTGGAGGACAACATGCGGGTTCCCTCGGGCGTCTCGTACATGCTGGCCTGCCGCCAGGCCACCAAGCGGGCGCTTCCCGGCCTGTACCGGGAACACCGGGTCCGGGAGGTCTCCGCCTACCCCGAACGCCTCTACTCCACGCTCGTCTCCCTCGGTTCCGGGACGGGTACGCCCCGCGTGGCGGTCCTGTCTCCGGGCCGCTACAACTCCGCGTACTACGAGCACGCCTTCCTCGCCGGCGAAATGGGGGTCGACCTCGTGGAGGGGCGCGACCTGGTGGTTCACAACGCCGTCGTGTACGCCCGCATGGCTTCCGGGCTGCGCCGCGTCGACGTCATCTACCGCCGGATCGACGACGACTTCACCGACCCCGTCACCTTCCGCGAGGACTCGATGCTGGGGACCGCCGGTCTCTTCCACGCCTACCGGGCCGGCAACGTCGTGATGGCGAACGCCCCCGGCACGGGCGTGGCGGACGACAAGGCTGTGTACGCCTTCGTCCCCGACATCATCCGCTACTTCCTGGGCGAGGAGCCGGTACTGGCGAACGTGGACACGCATCTGTGCCGGAGCCCCGACGGGCTGGCCTTCACGCTGGACAACCTGCAGGATCTCGTGGTGAAGGAGGTCGGCGGCTCGGGCGGGTACGGTATGCTGGTGGGACCGCAGTCCACGGCGCCCGAACGGGAAGCGTACGGCGCCCGGCTCCGCGCCGACCCCGCCAATTTCATCTCGCAGCCGGTCCTGGCCCTTTCGCGGGCGGCGTGCTTCGTGGACGGCAGCCTGCGGCCCCGGCACGTCGACGTGCGTCCCTTCACTCTGCACGGGAGCGACGGCCAGCACGTGATACCCGGGGGACTCTGCCGGGTGGCGCTGCAGGAGGGCAACCTGGTGGTGAACTCCAGCCAGGGCGGAGGCTGCAAGGACCTCTGGGTCCTGAGGCGCTGAATAGCGGTCCGTGGACAAAATCCCCCCGGCATTCGAACGGCGACGCATCCGCGCCGGCCGCTTCGCTTCGGACTGCTAGGAGAGGGAGCCCCGGCGATGCTGGCGCGAACGGCCGCGAACTTCTACTGGATGGGCCGCTACGTCGAGCGGACGGAACATACGGCGAGGCTCCTCCGCCACCAGCTCGGCGGACTGGTGGACACCCCGGCCGAGGAGGTGGCGCTGGGCTGGCGGGTCGTCTACCGGACGCTGGGGCAGTCCGCGCCCGACGCGCCGGCGGACGCCGACGAGGCCGAAGCCTTCCTCGTCGCCGACGCCTACACGCTGGCGGGAACCCTCGTCGAGGACGACACCAATCCCGATTCGCTCGTCTCCTGCTGGGGGATGGCGCGCGAGAACGCGAAGCAGCTCCGTCCCCAGCTGCCCCTGCGGGTCTGGACCGGTCTCAACCGGGGCTATCTCTGGCTTCGGGACTGCGAGTTTCCATCGGTGTGGCGCGTCGGCCCGGCGCAGCTCGTCTCCGAGGGGATCGACCGCCTGCGCCTGCTGGCGGGAGTGGTACACGCGACCATGCCGCGCGACGATGCGTGGCGGTTCCTGGAGCTGGGCCGGCTGGTCGAGCGCTTCCGGCACCAGACGGCCCTCCTCGACAACTGGGACCGATTGGGCTGCGTCCGGGGCGAGGAACCCAGACTCTCCTGGGCCGATCTGCTGCGCGTGTGCGGGGCCTACGAACACTACTGCCGCCGCCACACCATGACCGTCCGCCGCGCCGGGGCGCTCGACTTCATGATCCGCGACCCGGAGGCGCCCCGGTCGCTTCGGTTCGCGGTACACGGAATTGAGGATCTGCTTCTGGGGATCGACCCCCTGGGCGGCCGCCATCCGCTGGCGCCGCCGCACCGGATGGCCCTGAGGCTGGCCGCCCTAGTGGAGGCCGGGGCGGGCGGTCCGGCGCGGGTTGGGGCCGGGGGAGCCGGAAGGGAGCCGCGGGAGAAGGAACTGTTCGAACAGATGGGGCGAGACGGCGACACCCTCCACGAGCTGGTCATGTCGGCGTACGTCGACTATCCGGTGGCCGAAGGCCTTCCCGCGTGATCGCCCGCCACTCGATCGAGCACACGCTGGACTTCCGCTACAGCGCGCCGGTGCATGCGTCCGTCATGACCCTCTACCTGAGTCCCCTTCAGGACCGCCGCCAGGTGCAACTCGAGTTCTCGATCGAGAGCGACCCCGGCGGACCCGTCTTCGCCTTTCGCTGCCCGTTCGGCAACGACGGTCACTTCCTGGACCGTCCCGGCCCGCACGAGCGGCTGGTCGTCCGCGCCCGTTGCACGGTGGAGGTGGCCCCGAACCGGAGCCCGCCGGACCGGCTGGGTTCGAGCGGGTGGGCGGACCTGGGAGGGAGCATGCGGGATCCGGAGCTGCGGATCATGCTGCAGGCCAGCCGCTTCGCCCGCCCCTCCCCCGCCTTGGAGCGATTCATGCAAGCCCACGGGCTGAAGGCGGGAAACGACCCCCTGGCAACCGCATTGGAGCTGAGGGATACCCTGTACCGCACCTTCGAGTACGCTCCGGGAAGCACCGCCGCCGATTCGCCCATCGAGCGCATCCTGGAGAGCGGTCGCGGCGTTTGCCAGGACTATGCCCACGTCATGGCTTCCATTCTGCGGATCTGGGGCATCCCGTGCCGCTACGTGTCCGGGTATCTCGGGCCCGACGCCCCGGGGTCCGCCTCCGGAGAGAGCCACGCATGGGTGGAGTGCTGGTTTCCCGGCCTGGGATGGGTCGGGTTGGATCCGACGAACAACAGCGGAGGCGACGAACGCCACGTTCGCGTGGCGGTCGGCCGCGACTACGCGGACGTGCCGCCGACGCGGGGCGTATACCGGGGAGGGGCGCAGTCGGCGCTTACGCCCGCGGTGACGATCACCCGCGAGGACCTTTCGACGAAGCCGTGACATCGTACTGCGAGAGCCGATCACAGATGCGCCAACCGTTTTCCCCACCGTCCAAGCTCAAGCCAAAGGAGCCCCCCATGCAGCATCGCGTCGCCGGAAACGCCTACCGCCGCCACTCCGTCCGGATCGCCACCCTGATAGCCGCCGCCGCCCCGGCCGGCCCCGCCGTCGCCCAGTCCGCCTCCATCGGAGCAGACATCGTCAGCCGCTACGTCTGGCGAGGCATCGACTTCGGCGAATCGATGTCGGTGCAGCCGGGTCTCACCATCGCCATCGCCGGACTGGAGTTCGGTGCGTGGGGATCCTACTCGATCAGCGCGTCGGGGTCGACCGCCAACGAGAACGATCTCTGGGCCAGCTACACCCACGAGTTCTCCTCGGGCGCGAGCGTCTCGGTCGGAGTGACCGACTACTACTTCCCAGGTCCCGACGCCGAGGGCTTCCTGGTCGGCGATGCGCACACTTTGGAGTTCTCCGCATCTCTGTCAGGGCCGGAGTCCCTGCCCGTGTCGCTCTTTGCGGGCATGGTGGAAGACACGAAGGAAGCGGCGGACGGGAAGGAAGAAGACACCTACACGCTGTATGTCGAGGCGGGCCTGCCTTTGGGGACGTTGGAAGGCGTCGAGCTGGGGGCGCACGCCGGCATGGTCGCAGGCGGGAGCACGTTCTACGGAACGCCGAACGCCAGCCTGGTCAACCTCGGCATCACCGCCAGCAAGGCGCTCCGGATCACGGAGTCCTTCGCTCCCCCGGTCACCGTTTCGTACATCGTGAATACGGCGGCGAGCTACGAGGAAAAGGGCGAGAACGATTTCGAGAAGCGCGCTCGCGCCTACCTGGTCTTCGCGCTGAGCCTGTCGCCGTAGCGGCCGGCGGCGGCGCGGCCGGGCCGTAGTCGATGCCCCGGTTCCGGGGGGACGACTTTCGCGCGGTTTCCCGGGCGCCGGGCCACGCCGAGGAAGTGCGTCGCGCCGCCCTCACAGTCCGTGGATAAAGCCGCCCGAGCACCGAGAGCGGCGAGGCGCCGGGCTGGC
>JAPPNM010000177.1 GCA_028873825.1 Gemmatimonadota bacterium
TGACCTGGTCCTCGATCTTGACGACGATCGACTCCTCGATCTCCTCCGGCGTGGCGCCGGGATACGCCATCGAGACTTCGATGTGGTAGAAGGGGGTGACAGGCCAGGCTTCCCGCTCGAGGCCGGTCAGGGACACGAGTCCGGCCGCAACGATGCCCATCATCAGGATATTGGCCGCGATGCGGTTGCCGGCCATATAGGCGAGCGGGCCGGACCGCTCGCGGTGGTCGCCTGTTTCGGAACCCGCGTCGGGATTCATCGCACCGGGTAGGTTTCGGTCGGGACGCGCGTCACTTCGGTGGCGCGCCGAAGTCCTCCGGTGATCGCCCGACCCGTAGACGGGACTCGCCCCGGACCCGGCCGTCACCGAGCCGGTCTGGGCAAAGGGGATCAGCGGCGGGAGGTCTCGGCCTTCCGGCTCCGGCGCCCGGACGAGCTAGAGAGCTGCGGTCGCCGCGGTCCCGAGGTCGATAGCGCCGATAGCGGCGAGACTGCTTGTTGCGCATGACAGTTCACTCCCCGGAGGTCGACCTACGCTATACCGAAAACTCCAACCCTCCACTTGATTGTGGAGGGACCGCCACGCGGCGTCAACCTGCCTGCGAACGGGGTACGGCGGGTGTACACCGGATCTGGACGCCACCGGGAGCGTCTCGTATCCTTCTGGCATATAGTATCTCAATTCGGAGATTTGCCATGATCAGGTCCGTCCCCGTTGCGCTGGCCCTGCTGGTGCTGGCTGCCACGACTGCGCCGCCCCGCACGGCTCACGCCCAGGTGAAGAAGGTCACCGCCGGCGAGGTGGTCGACAGGGAAACGCTCAGGGAATTCGTGCTCTGGGCCGAGTCCGTCTTCGCCGAAGTGGACGACATCAACGAGGGTGCGAAGCTCCTGCAGGAAGTCAGAACGGAGGGCAGCGACTACAATGTCGGGAACATGTACGTGATCCTCTTCACCACCGAAGGACAGGTGTTCATCCACGGCGAGGACCCGAACATCGACGGCAAGAACGCGGTCAACGCGAAGGATGACGAAGGAGGGCTGGTCGTGCAGGACATGTTGGAAACCGGGGCCCGGGACGGGGGCGGTTTCGTCGAGTGGTGCTGGGACGATCCCGCCGATGGCGACGACGTCTTCTGCAAGGACAGCTATGCGATACAATACTACTCCAAGATCGCCGGAGTGGACTTCGTCCTCGTGGGCGGATACTACCAGGACCTGACGCACACCGGGGAGCCGCTCCCCGATATTCCGCTGCCCGAGGTGTCGGCGGCCGACGTGGTGGACCGGGAGACCCTCAAGCAGTTCGTGCAGGGCTCGCTCGACTGGCTGGTCGAACTGCTCGAAATCGTGGGGTTCGCCCGCGCGAACGAATGGAAGGCCGTGCTGAGGGAGGACGGCGGGCACTTCCGGTCCGGACCGATCTACCTCTTCATCTTCACCCCGGAAGCGTACGTACTCTTCCACGGTGCCGATCCCTGGCGGGAGGGCCGCATCGGTACGGACGTGGTCGACGAAAGCGGGACGCCGTTCGTCGAGCTGATCATCGAGGCGGCGCGGGCCGGAGGCGGATTCGTCGAATACTTCTGGGACGATCCCACGGTGGAGGGCGACGAGGACACCGGATCGCCCAAGGTGAGCTACGCGCTCTCGTTCACGAGCAATTTCGATTTCTACTCGGGGCAGCAGTTCATCATGGGCGCGGGGTTCTACCGCAATTTCTCGACCGCCGAAGCGGAGAAGGCGGCGGAGGACTGGCTCCACCGGTTCAGCCGGTCGGTGGCGAGCCAGGCGATGGAGATGATCGGCAACCGGGTCTCGCATCCCGACCGGCCGGGAGACCACGTCGAGGTGAGCGGACAGTCGCTCGATTTCGGTGCCCTGGGGGACCTGAGCGACCCCTACGGCGGCGAGGCTTTGTCCTACCTCGGCTCCCTGCTCGCCCGCGCTCGCCCGGCGCCCCGCCCCGGCGACGGCTCACAAGCCTCGCCGACGGCCTTCCTGCCGCTGTCGGCCCACGCGCTCCTCGACGGCAGCTCCTTCCAGGTCTCGCCCGGCGCCTCCGGCGACGGCAGCGGCTACTCGCTGTGGGGCGGAGGAGAGATCATGCGTTTCTCGAACGAGAAGGAAGAGGGGTTCGCGGACGGAGAGGTCCTGACCGCGGCTCTCGGTGCCGACTATGCGCTGGGTGGCTCGGTGGTAGCCGGCCTCGCGCTGACTCACAGCCGGGGGTCGGGCCGGTTCGAACTCGGCCGGCCCGGCGGCGACGATTTCGGCGACGTGACGACCTCGCTCACCAGCGGCTTCCCCTACGCCCGGCTCGCGGTCGGAGACCGCCTCTTCACCTGGGGAGTCCTCGGGTACGGGACCGGCCAGCTGAACATCGAGGGCGGGGGTGAAACGGACCCCGAGAGCGGCATCTCGATGATGATGGGCGGTGTGGGGTTGAAGGCCGACATCGTGCCCCTGGAGACGGCCGGCGGCTTCGAACTCGCGGTCCGGTCGGACGCCTTCCTGGCGAGGATGACTTCGGAGGAGGTCGAGGGACGCGGAGAGCTGAACTCGGATGCGAGCCGCGTGCGGGTGATGCTCGAGGGATCGACCGGAATGGCAATGGGCTCGTCCACGATGCGACCGCAGCTTCGTGTCGCCATGCGTCACGACGGCGGCGGCGTCGAAACCGGAATCGGCATGGAAGTCGGGGGCGGAGTGAGCTTCGTGAATCTTGATCGCGGCCTGACGATCCGCGTGCACGGCCGCAGGCTGGTCGTGCATGAGCAGGACGAATACGGCGAGTGGGGACTTGGCGGATCTCTCGCCCTGAATCCCGGGGGCGGAGGTCGCGGCCTGTCTCTCGGCGTGAGACCGTCATGGGGATCGACGGCGACCGGCATGGCGCGCATGTGGGCTCTGGGCGCGACGGCAATGGTGCCCGGGGGCAATGGATCAGGAGCCGGCAGGCGCGGACTGGACGCGGAAATCGGGTACGGGATCGAAGCGCTGGAGGGCCAGGGCGTGTTCACGCCGTACGCGAGATTCGCGATGTCGGAGCGGCTCGACGCTGCCTGGGTCGGAGCGGGCGGTATGGCGGGCCGCGCCGGGCCGACGCCGGTTGCGGCATCGAACCGGGGTGTCTACGGCTATCGGCTGGGCAGTCGCCTTATTCTGGGTTCCGGGGTCGCGGCGGGCGTCGAGGCCGGGCGCAGCACCGGCCCCTACGACCGGGACGGGGCATACCGTGCGACGGTGAACCTCTCCGTGCGCTGGTAGTACGCCTACCACCGGAACCAGAACCGCCGCCAAAGCTGCCGCTGCCGCTCCTGGAACACGTCCTTGCGATTCCCCGTGCGGTCCACGGGGCGGATCCAGAACCGGCACCCCATCGAGCCGAACCCCTCCGTGCGGGAGGTGCCCAGCGCGTGAAAGGGTTGGGTGACCCTCAGGAACTCGGCCGGCGAATACACCCGCCCTTCCTCGATCCTGCCGGCGAGTCCTGCAGCCTCGGGGTCGCTCCCGATCCGGTCTGCGGGCAGGACCCGGAACAGCCGCATGCCTCCGTCGGACACCTCGATCCGGAAGATGTGCTCGGGATTGCCCTCGGCGTCCATCCAGCAGGGTGGGGGATCGATTCCGCTGCCGCGGCGCAGCTGCCGGAGTTGCGTCTCCCGGTACTCGGCTCTTCCGACCGCATCGTCCCTCTCGCGCTCCGCCTCCCAGATCCGGCTTCGCAGCGTGTCTTCGCGGAACCGGCTCTCGCTGAGACCGGCGCGGAGCGAGTCGATCAGGGGGTCGGTGTCCGCGACCGTCTCCCGCCTGGCGGCCCTGAGTTCCCGGTCCAGGGCCGCGATCGTGCTTCGAGCGGTCTCCAGCGAGTCGCGCAGGCTGGCCGCCCGGGCCGCCTGCTCCACGATTTCGCCCGCCTCTTCGGGGGTCAATCCATCCGTGGCGGCGACGGATTCGCGGAGTTGTCCGGCGACACGCTCCGCCGTCTCGAGACGCTTCGCCAGCGAGTCGTGCAGAGCCGTCGTCTCCCGCAGTCGCCGCTCGCTCGCGGCCGCCGCCTCCTGCAGGGAATCGCGGTCCGCCGCGAGGCGGACGGCTCGGTCGACCACGTCGTTCTCCACCCCGCGGTCCGCCAGCAGCGAGTCCGCCTCCGCCGCGCGAAGCCTCGCCCTGTCCCGCTCCCTCTCGGCATCTCTCGCCCGGGCCTGGAGCGCTGCCACCGTGTCGCGAAGCTGCCGGGCGTATTCGTACCACGCGTCGGCATTGCCCCAGGAGCCGGTTTCCGTGCCGAGCATCTCCCGGGTGATATGCAGGTCGACTCGGGCCGTGTCGAGCTGCGCCCGTGCCGTGTCGCGCTGGTACTGCTCGAAGCGCAGAAGAACCGCGCAGGCCAGCAGCAGAATGAAGACGACGATGCTGAACGTCTCCGCCAGGGTCAGACCCAGCGTGAGCCCCTTGCGGTAGTGCTTCTTCTCGGCGGGGAGCATCGCGATCCGGGGGTCGGATCAGGACTTGCGCCGGAACCGGGGAAGCCGCGTCAGCGCACGGGGCATGCGCCCCAGCGTCCTCCGGATCCCGCGAACCCGCGCCACCGCCGAGGCCACCGCCCTCTTCACCCGCGAGACCTCCCGCAGGTGCGCGGACAACTCCCCGGCCTCACGCCTGGCCTCCTCGAGGGTGCTGGAGAGTTGGGCGGACCGCTCGCCGGCCGCCGCCAGGTCGGCCTTCAGCTCCCGCGCCAGCCGGCGTACCGGCCCGACACGGTCGGCCAGCTCGGGTCCCATCTCGCGCAGTTGCTCATCGAGACTGCCGGCCGTGCCGGGGATGGAGGCGAGCCCCTTCCGCGCGGCCCGCAGGGAGTCCCCCAGTCCTTCGAACCCCGCATTCATTTCCGCCGCGTGTCTGCCGATCCCGCGAATCCCCCGGGTTCCTTCGTGCAGTTGGTCCACGGCTTCCTTCCAGAGCGGCAGGACCTCATGCTCGTCCACGGCGTCGGCGATGCCGGTCAGGGCCACCTTCGCCCGTTCCGCGCTTCCCCGCACGCCGGAAAGGGTGTCGCCGAGGGCGGACACGGCGGCGTCCATGCCGCCCACGCCCCGCAGGGTGGCGGCGATCCGTTCCGCGGCGGGTCCCGCGACTTTGTTGATCCCGTCGAATGTGGCCTCGGCCCTGGCGAACCGGACCTGTACGTTGTCCAGACGCTCCCCGAGCTCCTCGGCCCGGCCCTGAAGGGTGCCGAGGGCTTGGCCGCCGGCGTCGCAAACCGCATTCAGCCGGTCCATCTCCCGGGCGAGCGACCGAGTTGCGGCGGTGATGTGGTCCGCGTATTCGTCCAAGGCCGCGTAGATCCCCGCCGTCCTCTTCGTGCCCTCCGCGATGGTCTCCGCCATCTCGCCCAGCCCCGCGGACGAGTCCCGGAACTTGTGCGCCATGATGTCGAGGTCGTCGCGCGCCCGGTCGAGGCTCTCCTTCATCAGCGCCACGGTCTCCTCGAGCCGGGACCGGGTGGTGTCCACGATGTCGCCGGGCGACTCCTGCGACATCGTGAACCAGACCCGCCCGGCGAGCCCGACGATCGTCGTCAGCAGCGCGATCCCGAAGTTCCGGATCGACCCGGTCGTCCCGCTCCCGTCACCGCCGGGCGCCCCCCAGTCGAAGGTGATCAACGCGGCGACCAGGGCGGCAAAGGTGAAGAGGAGACCCAGATAGTAGATGGATTCGCCCTTGGTGTCGCTCGGGACGTCGGCGTCGTCCACGGTCCGTGCGATGAAGAAGCCGTAGATGATCATCCATGCGGCAACGGTCGAAGCGAGCCACCACGGCCCGATCCCGATGAGATTCCCGAAGCCGATGGTCGTGCAGCCGATCAGCAGCGCGATCAGCCACGCGTCGCGGTATTCCCGTAGCGCTTCTTCGGATTGTGAGGCGGAGCGCTCTTCGTACGCGGGACTCATCCCTCCACCATGATCCACCTGGG
The DNA here is from genome assembly GCA_028873825.1 of Gemmatimonadota bacterium. Classification (GTDB taxonomy): domain Bacteria; phylum Gemmatimonadota; class Gemmatimonadetes; order Longimicrobiales; family Gaopeijiaceae; genus Bin94. The sequence continues at coordinate 5,981 of JAPPNM010000177.1, forward strand.
GCGGGCGAGCGGCGACGCTCCCTGGTCCAGGAAGTAGTCCTCCCAGAAGCCGCGCAGCGTCCCGCCCTGAATCCGGCCGGCCCCGCCGCGGCGGGCCAGCAGAAACACGGACACTTCGACGCCGGAGAGATCCACCCTGAGCGTCCCGTAGTCCGGGTTGCGGGACAGGGGGCCGAAGTCCGCGGAATCACGGTAGAAGGAGAGGTGGCGGGAATTCTGGATCATGTCGGATACGACCAGCAACCGGCGCGGGATGTCCGCGGCGCGCGGCTGGAACGCGTTCACCGCGGCACCCTGAATGGCTTCCATGATCGGCGAGATGGAGTCGCCTTGCACATCGAGCAGGGCCCCCAGCGTCTGCCGCAGCGGTGCCAGGAATTCCTCCCTGTAGCGCCGCTCCGCGAGCTGCGGATTGCCCGTGAGCGAGCCCACGTCGTCCGGGTGGACGGGCTTGCAGACTCTGAACAACGCGCGCGTGCCGCCCCGGCCGGCCTGGCCGACGGTGTAGACCCGGATCTCGGCGGTGGCGGGCGCGCCGTTCTCGATGGCCTCCAGCACGCGGGGCGCGCCGGAACCCTCCTGTACGTCGGTCAGAGTGTCGGAGGGGTCAACCAGGATCGCGATCTGCGCGGCGTAGTCGCCGTCCTCGGGGCAGTTGGCGGCGTCGAAGGCGCGGCTGCCCCGTTGGCCGCGGACGAAGAGTGCGATCAGGATCGCCAGGGCCAGTACGCCGATCACACCCCCGATTGCATTTTTGCGCTTCGTCGTCTCGTTGCGTCTCGTCGCCCGCCCCCGGCCCGGTCCCCGCCTTCGCCTCGATCCGCGTGTGCGCCCGTGGTCCCGCCTCACGCCGGTACGGCCTTGTCGTGGGGATCGAGCCTTGTGAATTCGTTCACAAGCTCGCAGCACTCGTCGTGAACGTCCCTCAGCCGCCGCTCGCGCTCTTCCAGCACCGCGCGCATCCGCCGGCTGCGTTCCTCCGCCTCCGCCTCGCTCGCCAGGCCCGAACTGTCGGGCGGCTCCGGCAGATCCCAGTCGGCAAGCCACGGCGTGCGCCAGACCTGCGGCTCCGGCGCGGAGCGCGCTTCCCGGTTGGCGTTCCGGTAGACGTCGAGCGCTCCGGCGCAGCTCTTCGCGAGGTCGCGCGCGAAGCCCAGGAAGTCGGTGTGCCTGGCATGAAGCTTGGCGTAGTCGCTCAGCGCGAGTTGGCGGGCCTGGACCGGGTCGCGGAAATCGTTGCGCAACCTGCGCCCCGCGTCGTCGTGGAGTTCGTTGAGGTCGCCCAGCAGCTCGCGGCGATCCTGCTCGAGCCTTTCCTCCGTCTTCCGCCGGTGCCGCTCCCGCTTCCCGTAGCCGGGGTACGGGTCGTCGGTCTTGAACCAGTCCATGGCGGCGGCGGCGCACATGGCAAGCCCGACCAGCAGCAGCATGTACGAGTAGAAGCCGCCCAGGCCGAACGGGCTGGCGCGGAAGAGGCAGAGCGCTTCCTGGTCGGCGTCGGCTTCGTCGGGGCCCCGCCAGCAGCTCTCGGGCAGGGAATTGGTCTGCGGGGTCTGCGCGGACGGGGATTGTGCGGCGGGAGACCGCCCGCCCGCGGCCAGCCCGCCCGGGGAGAACGCGGCGGGCGACGGGGCCGCCCCGGACCGGGTCGGCGGAGACTGCGCGGCCGCCGAATACGCAACCGGCGGGGCGTCGGGCGCCGGGGGATAGTCGTATGGCAGCGCCTCCCGGTAGTGGGCCACGAACAGATTCCAGAAGATCGCGATTGCGAGGACCGCGGCCAGTCCTGCCAACCCGCCGACCCGCCGTCGCGGATCACGGTGGTGGACCTGCCGCACCATCGCCGCGAGCAGCCAACCGAGCACCGCCACGTTGACGACGCTGATAAGCACTGCGTAACTCGTGCCGGCCAGCACTCCGCCCTCGACGTTGGCGCCGAAGAAGAGACCGTTGACGAGGCTCTCGAGGACCACCAGGGCAACCAGGATTCCCCAGTGCCACATGCGGCTCTCCGGGTAGTCGGCGTCGGCGTTGCGCCCCTGCTCGAGCCTGAAGCGATTGACCTCGCCGCGCTGCCCCGGCCCCTCCGCCTCGTCGCAACCGCAACACCTGCGGGTGCGGGCTCCCCGACCGGTCCACCCAGGTTCCCAGAACCTCGTCCGTGCGGATCTGCCAGATCCTGAAGCCGGCCGGGACCTCGACGCCGCCCAGCCACGTCCCGGCGGAATCCAGCACAAGCCACTCGGCCGGCTCGTCGCGCTCGCCTGCCCCCACGTGGGGCCTGAGCCAGATCGCGCCGGCGGGGTCCACGAGGAGGTCCGAGAAGGCGGGGCGGGCGCCGGGGGCCGGCATGGTCTCGACGGCGTCGCGGATGAGCGGCGGCAGGCCCTCTCCCCTGGCCTCGCGCTCGGCCTCGATCTGCTTGTCCGTCAGGGCGAGCGGGTAGTCGGGAATCCTGAAAATGCGCAGCAGTTCCCCGCCGGGTCCCAGCTCCCGCACCTGCATGATGTCCGCGGCTCCGTAGTAGATCCTGCCGTCGTGCGTGGCGAAGTGGGAGCTCTTTGCGAAGAGCGGAGTTGCGCCCACGGCGGCGTTGTCGGCGTAGTGTTCCCTCCCGGCGGTTCGGCCGATTGTGTCCAGCAGGGCGCCCGCCATGTCCAGGCGCACCAGGGCTCGCTCGTCGCGGAACAGCCCCGTGAGGGCGCGGTCGGGAGGGGGGATCGCCACTTCGCCTACCAGCGTTCCGTCGCCGAGGGACCGGAGGCTCTCGATCCGGTGGTCCGGCCGCATCGCGCGCACGAATTTCGGGCCGGGCGCGAAGACCGCGACGCGGCCGTCGGAGTCGCGCGCGAACAGGGAGTCTCCGACTAGCTCCAGCCGCCGCATGCCGGTGAACTGGCCCGGTCCTTCCCCCTCGCCGCCGGCCGATGCCACGAAGTAGCCTTCCGGCGTGAACTGCCGGATCTCGTTCGAGCCGGTGTTGCCGACCACGATGGACCCGTCCGACAGCCGTCCCATGCCGCGCACCAGGCTGAAGGAATAGACTTGGCCGAGTCCCCTCCGGGCCAGGTCCAGCACAGGCTCGGGGTCGATGCGCCACCGCGTGGTGTCGGTCCATACCGGCCAATGGGCTTCGACGATGGGGATGCCTGCGCTGTCCCGAACGGTGACGGACGGGCCCGAGCGAGGGTCGGAGCAGGCGTGGAGACAAAGGACGCATGCGGCGAAGGGAGCCGACGCTGGCACGCGCGCGAATCTCGGGAGCGAGCTGGTCATGTCGCGAAGCTACGGCCGGGGCCCCGTCGCGTCCACGGGGCATGCAGCCAGTAAAATGGACGGCAAGTTTGCCGTCCACCATGTTGACACTCAGGACAGCCGTCCCTATCTTTCCACGCCATGTCCGACATCTTCAACAACCTGTCCCGCAACCCCGCCATGGAGCGAGCGGGCTTCCGCTTCGGCCCGCGCGGCACCCATGGGAGCCGCACCATCATGCTCCGCGAACTAACCGAGCTTCTCGCCGCGCTTCCCCCCGATGCGACCCGCGAAAATTACGCCACCGCCATCGTCGAGGAAAACGCCCTCGGGAAGCGGACCTACGCGACCCGCCTCAGCTCCCGCCAGCGCCTGAACGAGATGTACGGTCTCGACCGGCGGCTGGCCCTCTTCCGAGTGCTCCGGCACCTCTGGAGAGTGGATCCCGACGGCCGCCCCATGCTTGCCATGCTCGCCGCCCTCGCTCGCGACCCGCTCCTCCGCGCGACCGCTTCCCCGGTCCTCGCGCTAGCCCCCGGCGAGGAGCTGGTTCGTTCCCGGTTCGCATCCGTCATCCGCGCCGCCGTCGGCTTGCGCCTGAACTCTGCCGTCCTCGACAAGGTGGCCCGCAACGCAGCGAGCTCGTGGGCGCAAGCGGGGCACCTGGAAGGCCGTGTCCGCAAGATCCGCCGCCGGATTGCCCCAACGCCCGCCGCCGCCGCCATGGCTCTGTGGCTGGGGCAGCTCGAAGGCCGTGCGGGTTTGTCTCTGCTCGAATCCGCTTGGGCCACCGTGCTCGACGCTCCCGGCCGCGCCCTCCTTCCGGCCGCGCTCGATGCCAAGCGTCTCGGCTTGATTCATGCGCGGGTGGCGGGCAATGTGGTCGAGATCGATACCCGCATGCTTGACCCGGGGGTGAACTTGTGAACCAGATCACGAAGCTGGCCGCAGTCTACCAGCGGCACGTCAGCGCGCCCTGGCAGCGCACCATGGCCGGAGCGCAACGAGTGATGATCATCGTGTACCCCAAGGAGCGGGAGCGGGCGCTGAGGGGCCGCATCGGCGAGTTCGAAGTGGCCACCCAAGAGGCCGGTCACCGCTGGGTTGATGTCGATACCACGCGCTGGTTCGCCGAATGGATGGCCGAGGATCCCTACCGCGATGCCTACTTCGAGGACCCCGAACTGCTCGGCATGAAGCTGGAGGGCGAGTTCAAGACATTTGCCGCCGACCAGCTTACCGCGGCCCTGGAGGGCGCCGACAGGAACACCGTCGTCGCCCTCATCGGCAGCGCGTCGCTCTACGGATTCCTGCGCGTGTCCGAGCTGATCCAGTCGGTCGAACCCTTGATTCCGGGCCGTCTGGCCGTCTTCTTCCCCGGCACCAAGAACGACAACAACTACCGCCTGCTCGACGCCCGCGACGGATGGAGCTACCTGGCCCAGCCGATCACGCTGCACGACGCCTGGGTGCCGTAGGAGCCCGCGAGATGCGGACACCTTCCGCCAAACCCGCATGCCACGAATGAAGATCCACGAACTCCTCGACCGCGATCCGCTTCAAGTGAGACTGGCCAACAACGGCCAGGCCCGAATCACCGGCGGGACCGACCCGAGGGTGATGCGCGAGCTGCGCGCCGAGCTCGAGACCTTCGTCTGCACCGGCCGTTTCGCCGACGCCCTGCAACGCATCCTGGAGCGGTACCTGGCGCACCTTGACGCGCCCCGCCAGGATGCGGTCTGGGTGAGCGGTTTCTTCGGAAGCGGCAAGTCGCATCTGCTCAAGATGCTGGCCCACCTCTGGGAGGATACGAAGTTCGACGACGGCGCCACGGCCCGCGGACTCGTCGCCGGCCGGCTGCCGTCGGAAGTCGGGGACGCCCTGCGGGAGCTGGAGGTCCGTGCGCGCCGCATCGGCAGGCCGCCCGTGGCCGCCGCCGGGTCGCTGCTCGGAGGCACCATCGGCCATGTGCGGCTCTCCGTGCTGGCCGTCCTGTTGCGGGCGCGCGGGTTCCCCGAGCAGTACCCACAGGCCCGGTTCTGCTTCTGGTTGCGCCAAAACGGACTCCTGGACCGAGTCCGCGGCGCCGTCGACGCGGAAGGTCGGAGTTGGGAAGGCGAACTTCACAACCTCTACGTGAGCCCGGTCATCGCCAACGCGCTCATCGAAGCCGACCCGACGTTCGCCGCGGATGTCAAGGCGGCGCGGCAGCTCCTCTTCCAGCAATTCCCGCCGCCGAAAACGGACATCACGACCGACGAGTTCGTGACGGCAGCCAAGCAGGTGCTGGCCCCCGACGGCGAGATCCCGCCGACCGTTCTCGTGCTCGACGAAGTACAGCAGTACATCAACGAGGCCCAGGACCGTTCGGCCACCATCACCGAGCTGGCGGAGGCGCTTCAGACGCGGTTCGACAGCCGCGTGCTCCTCGTCGCATCGGGCCAGTCCGCCCTCTCTGCAGGCACGACGGCCCTGCAGTGGCTCAGCGACCGGTTTCGCACGTCCGTGCAGCTCACCGACGCCGAGGTGGAGGCCGTCACGCGCGAGGTGCTGTTGCGGAAGCGCCCGACCGCGACACCGGCCGTCGAGCGGATGTTCGAAGACCACGCGGGCGAGGTGTCGCGGCACCTCGGCGGGACACGCCTGGCGGTGCGGCCGGAAGATACTGACAACAACGTGGGCGACTACCCGCTTCTGCGGACCCGCAGGCGCTTCTGGGAGGAGTGTTTCCGGGCCGCCGACCCGTCGGGCACGCAGAGCCAGCTCCGTTCGCAGCTCAGGATCCTGTACGACTCGCTCCAGGAGGTTGCGGAGGAGCCGCTGGGTACCGTGATTCGCGCCAGCGACCTGTTTCGCGCGCTCGCGGCCGACCTGGTCGGCGCGGACGTGCTGCTGAACGAGATCAACACCCGCATCGCGAAGCTCGACGACGGAACGCCCGAGGGCACGCTCATGGCCGACCTGTGCGGGCTGGTGTTCCTCATCGGCAAGCTGCCCCGGCAGGATGCGGTGGATCTCGGGGTTCGGGCGAATGCCGGGACGCTCGCCGACTTGCTTGTGAAGGAAATCACAAGCGACTCCGGGCCCTTCCGGCACACCGTGGCGGTCGAGTTGGAGAAGCTCGCCGACGAAGGCGTGTTGATGAAGGTGGCCGACGAGTACCGCATCCAGACCACCGAGGGCGCCGACTGGGAGCGGGCCTTCCGGGAGGAGCGGACCGCGCTCGGCCGCAACGAGGTCGAGGTCGCGGCGCGCAGGGAGCAGCTTCTGCGCGGTGCGGTACAGGAGATCGTGGGGCAGGTTCGGCCCGTGCATGGGGAGGCGAAGATCCGGCGAAGGGTCGAGCTGCGGCTGCACGGCGACCCGGACCCGGCCGGGAGCAACGCCGTCGGTGTCCGGCTCGGCGACGAGTGGTCGGTGTCTTGGGCGCAGGTGCGCGACGAGGCGCTGAAGCGCGGCATGGAGGACCCCGTGCTTCACATGCACCTCCCGAAGCAGAGCGCCGAGGAGCTGCGAAGGCACATCGTGGCCGTGGAGGCGGCCCGCCGGGTCATGGACCACCGCGGCACGCCCGCGTCCAGAGAGGGTCAGGAGGCGCGCACGAGCATGAAGAGCAGGCTCGAGGGTTCCGAGGCCGCGCGCAACGAGATCGTGAGGACCATCGTGCGGTCGGCCAGGGTCCTGCAGAGCGGAGGCGCAGAGATCTACGGCGAGGACCTTGTGTCGAAGCTGCGGACGGGTGCCGACAAGTCGCTGTGCCGCCTGTTTCCGCACTTCACCGAGGGCGACCACCGGGCCTGGCAGCCGGCGCTCAAGCGGGCGCGGGAGGGGTCGGGGGAACCATTCAAGGCGGTGGGCTGGACGGGACCGGTGTCGGAGCACCCTGTCTCGAAGCGGGTCCTCGCCGTGGTGGGCGTCGCGGCCCAGGGATCGGCTGTCCGGCGAACCTTGGAATCCGCGCCGTACGGGTGGCCCCGGGACGCCATCGACGCGGCGCTGGTCGCCCTGCACCGGGACGGACACCTCAGGGCGGAGCGGAACGGCCGGCCGTTGGCCACGGCCCAGCTGGACCAGACCGCCATCTCCAAGGCCCGGTTCCGTCCCGAGAAGGTGCGTCTGACGACCGGGCAGCGGGTTGAGCTGCGGGGGTTGTTCGGAAAGCTGGGGGTGCGGGCCAGGAGTGGTGAGGAGGAGGAGGGGGGGCGCAGGTTCTTGGTAGCCTTGGCGGAGCTTGCGGCGAGGGCGGGGGGCGAGCCGCCGCTGCCCGCGGTGCCGGGCACGGGCGTCGTGGACGGCATCTCCCAGCTCACGGGCAACGAACAGCTCGCGGCGATGCTGGAGCACCGGGAGGAGATCGAGGGTGCGATCGGGGAATGGGGTGGTTTGGCGGAGCGGGCCGAGGGGCGGTTGGGGCGTTGGAAGCTCGCGAAGGCTCTGCATCGTCATGCGCGGGGGGAGCTGGAGATAGCAGAGGTGGTTGGGGCGCAGTTGGCGGCCATCGAGGAGCAGCGCAGCCTGCTTGAGGCGACCGACCACGTTTCGCCGCGTCTGGCGAGGGTGGCCGGGGCGTTGAGGACGGAGCTGGGGGCGCGGCACGGGGAGCTTGGTGAGGCGGTGGTGCGGGCCGTGGACGGGTTGGACTCCGATGCGACGTGGGCGAAGCTGGACGAGACGGTTCGGGCGGAGATTCTTGGTGTGGTGGGTTTGGTGATGCCGTCGCCGCTCGCGGTCGAAACGGACGAGGCGCTGAGGCGGGAGCTGGACCGGCGTGGGCTGGCGGCGTGGCGTTCGGAGATCGATGCGGTGCAGGTGCGGGCGGGGAGGGCGCTGGGGGAGGCGGCGGGGCGGTTGGGTGGGGAGGAGACGCCGGTGAACTACGTGAACGTGCGCCTCGGCACGTTGAAGGACGAGGAAGCCGTTCAGCGGTGGGTTGCGGAGCATAGGGGCAAGCTTACTGAGGCGGTCCGCAAGGGGCCGGTGATAGTGCGGTGAGGAACTCGATCTCTTCCACGCCTCCGCGCAGGGTGCGAGCCGGCGCGGTCAGGACCATGCCGACCGAACTCTGGACCATCCCGTCGGCAACGGTGAACGAGATCGACATGGAGGCGTTCGACTCGTTCACCCGGGCGCGGAGCGGGCACCCGGAGGGCGGCACGCGACCAGGAACCGACGAGGATCTACGCGACGCCTCGGTGTGTGTGGAAGTGGACGGCATTCTGCGCCCGACCTTCTACGGTCTGACGGTCTTCGGCAGAGGGCCGCAACGGTATTCTGGAACCCTCAGCCTGTTCGTTCAGTGCGCCCGGTATGCGGGGCTCGATCGCGCCGCCAGGCCGATCAGCGTGGGGGAGGCCAAGGGGAGGCTCGAGGACCAGATCGACAGGGCGATGGGGTGGTTCCGCAGCCTCGGGCGCCGGGAGGAGTACCACGGCATCCTTCGCGAGGACATACCGCTCATGCCGGAGTGGGTCCTCCGCGAGGCCCTGGTGAATGCCGTCGTCCACCGCGACTACGCGGAGCGCGGATCGAAGATCCTCCTGGAGGTCTTCAGCGACCGCATCGAGGTCTCCAGTCCGGGAACTCTGCCACACGACATCACGGTCGCGCAGGCGATCGGGGGCGGTGCCCCGCAGCCACGCAACGAGATGATGGCCAACGCGATGGTCGTGCAGGGGCGGATGCGGGGGAGGGGGAGGGGATGGCCGCTGATGCGGAAGGAGATGCGCGAGTTCAACGGGACGGAGCCCGAACTCATCAACGAGGTGGCAGGGAGATATGTGCGGGTGAGGTTCCTGACGCCATTGGGAAAGGAAGCCGGGAGCAGCCGATGAGCGATCAGTCAGCCAACGAACACGGCAGTCCGGTGACATTCCGGTTCTCGAACATCGGCGCGCAGCCCTTCCGAGGTCCCTTGGGGAGCACATAGAATGAGTCGCCGAAGACAGGCAGGGCCCGCGAACTCGCAGTCCGCCGTCCCGGACGCGAGCGCCGTGACCTTCCGTTTCGCCAACCTGGGACCGGTCAGGGAGGCGTCCCTCCGCCCCGGTCGGCTGACCGTCGTCGCGGGACGCAACAACACCGGGAAAACCTACATCGCGCACATGCTCTTCGGGTTTCTGCAGGCCTGGCGGCAGTGGCCCGGCGCGCTGGACACGATTCTGGAGCACCCGCGGGTCTTTCCCGACGTCCTCGCGGCCGCCGAGTCGCTGTTCGAGCGTGGCCGCGCGGTGATTCCGCTGGGCGACGCCTCGATCTTCGAACAGAGGCGGCTGCTCGCTGGCGAGCTTGGACGGGCCTTCTCGGAGCGGAACATGTCAGGGGTCATGGGATCGCGCGGGAACCGCTTCAAGGGCGCGACCCTGTCCCTTGCCGTCGACGAGCGGGAGTTGCCGCCGGTGTTCTCGAACGCGCGCGTCCGCTTCGACGACGCCACGCTGGACGTGGGACGGGTCGGGAACAACGCGGTGATCTCGATCGACGAGGCGGAACGCGACGACCCCGATTTCGCGGCGCTGCCCGACTGGACGGCGACCGCCTACTGCTTCTTCCTCCTCCACGACCTGCTGCCTCCCCCCGTCGCACTGTCGGCGGACCGCGTCGGCATTTCCCTGTTCGCCGAGGATCTCGACTTCATGAAGGACCGGCTCGTGGATCTCCTGGTCGAGAGGGTGAACAACGCCGGCGCCCAACCCGACCGCCCCTTCCTCGTAGTCGGCGACATCCCTGGCCGGTACGCCCTTCCCGTCCTCGAGAACATCGACTCCACGCGGCGGATGTCCACGCTGCCCCGTCGTGGCGATCTCGTCTCCGGCCAAGCGATTGCGGACGACATCAAGCGGATGACGGGGGGGTATTTCAGTCACGCCCGGGATCCGATTCGGTTCATATCGCAGAAGCGCGACGGGAAGTTCAATGTCCCGCTTCGCCTGGCCTCGTCGTCGGCCCGGGCAATGGCCGACCTCTACTTCTTCGCCAGGTACGCCTCGGTCGGCAGGGAGTTCCTGATCATAGACACTCCGGAGAGCCACCTCGACACCGAGAACCAGGTGACTCTCGCCCGTGTGCTGGCGGGGCTGGTCCGCGAAGGCCTGCACCTGCTGATCACGACCCACAGCCCCTTTCTGCTCAAGGAGCTCAACAACCTGATCATGCTCCACGGAGACTCGCTCAAGAAGCTCGACCTCGCCCGCTCGCTGGGCTACAATCCCCGCGACGGGCTCGATCCGCGACTGGTTCGGGCCTACGTCGCCGAGGACGGCGGCCTCACGCCGGCCAGGGTCGACGACTTCGGCATCAGCCTGCCCTTCCTCGACGAGGTCGCGCGGGAAGTCTCCCGTGCGGCGGAACTGCTGGGCGATCTGGTGCGCGAGGAGGCGCGGGGCGAGTGAGGATGATTCCCGAAACGCAAGAGCCCCGAGGACGAAACGCCTCGGGGCTCCTACCTCAGCGTCTTGCTGCGCCCGAAGGCGTGTGCAGTAGAGGACGACCTGAGGAATTACACCAGGAGCATCGTCGATTCCCGCTCAGGACGCAACTCGCGGAGCTGCGATGCTATCCATCGGAAGCCTTCGAAGTGCCCTCTCGGCGGAGCGGCTGGGTGCCTACGTCCGGCCAGGGGACACCGACGAAGTGGACAGCGTGGCCAGGTACCTGTGGAACTTGGCGCTGTGTAGCGCCCTCCAACCGGCGCTCCACATCCTTGAGGTCACCGTCCGGAACCACCTCTTCAAGGTTTCCAGAAGGATCGTGGATGAGACCACGCTCAGTTTCGACAGGATTCCTTGTTGGCTCGACGCACGACCCTCGCTCCTTGCCGAACGCGAGCGTCAGGCCGTCGAGGAGGCGAAGGCCACGATCGAGATGCGGGGGAGTCCGATGACCGAGGGACGGCTGGTTTCGGCACTGGGGTTTGGTTTCTGGGTCAGCCTGTGCAAGAGGCCGTACGAGCAGGGGCGCACTGTCGGGCCGCGTCTTTGGCCCGGACTGGCGAGGAAGGGATTTCCGCATCTGCCCAAACCGATGCGGACACGCAGTCAGGTATTCCACGCCTTGGATCCGCTCCGCGACCTGCGTATCCGCGTCTCGCACCATCAAGCCGTCCGGGACCGGAGGCTCGCGCGAAGCCATCAGGACATCCTCGACACCATTGCCTGGATCAACCGCGATCTGGCGGCAACGCTAGAGGCACACTCGCCGCTCCCGGCAATACTCGGCAAGGGCGTGGCCGGCTTCCGGGCTCAGGCCGAGGCGATCATCAGGTGACCTCGGAACCTCGAATGACCAGGGTCACCGCCACGGAACTGCGGGTCGCGATCTCCGACCTCCTCGACCGCGTGGCCCGTCACGGCGAGCGGGTTGTGGTCGAGCGGTATGGGAAGCGGGTGGCCGCCCTCGTCAGCCCGGAGGACATCGAGCTGCTGGAAGCAATCGAGGACCGCGTGGACATCGAGGCGGCCCTGCAGGCGCTGAGGGAGCCCGGTCGGCGGAGTTGGCCCAAGGTGAAGGCCGAGTTGGCTCCGCATCGCCCTGAGGGTGAGCGACGATGACCCCCCTCCCCCCCGACCTCCGCACCCTCCTCGCCAGGGCCATCCAGCAGGCCAGGCGCGTCGGGGAATCAGGCGCCCGTCAAGCCCTCCAATCCCTCGCCGTGGACCGCGCCAGGCCTTTCGACTCCATGTCGCTCGGCGACAAGTCGCTCCGCAACCGCCTCCGCATGCGCGGCCGCCAAGCTGGCGACCGCCGCGAGCGCCGGACCGGCACGCAGAACCTCGTCCATCTCGCCCACGAAGTTGCATACGAGAACTGGCACCGGATGCTCTTCGCCCGGTTCCTGGCCGAAAACGGCCTGCTCCGCGATCCCGAACACGGGGTCGACCTGTCGCTGGACGACTGCCGGGACCTGGCCGAGGAAGAAGGCACCGACGCCTGGGATTTCGCGGGCCGGTGCGCCGGACACATGCTCCCGGAGATCTTCCGCGGCGACGATCCGGTGCTCGACCTGTCTCTGCCGCCGGAGACGCGGCAGGAGCTCGAAGGGCTGCTGGACGGGCTGCCCGAGGCCGTGTTCGCGGCCCCCGACTCGCTGGGCTGGACCTACCAGTTCTGGCAGGCCGAGCGGAAGGAGGAAGTCAACCGGGAGGTCAAGAGCGGCAGGAAGATCGGAGCGGACGAACTCCCGGCGGTCACCCAGCTCTTCACCGAGACCTACATGGTCCGCTTCCTGCTTCACAACACCATCGGCGCCTGGCGCGCGGGCAGGCTGCTGGCCGACCGCCCCGACCTGGCCGGGAGTGCCTATGACGAGGAAGAGCTACGGCAGCTCGCACGCCTCGACACCGCCGGCGGCTACGACTTCTCCTACCTGCGCTTCGTGCGCGGCGTCCGCGAGGAGGACGAGGACGACTCACGCACGGGCCCTTGGCGTCCGGCCGCCGGATCCTTCCCGGACTGGCCCCGCGACGCTTCGGCCCTCCGCGTGCTCGACCCCTGTTGCGGCAGCGGCCACTTCCTCGTCGAGGCGTTCGAGCTGCTCGTGCGCCTGCGCATGGCCGAGGAGGGCGTGCAGGCCGACGAGGCAATCCGCCGCGTGCTCGCGGACAACCTCTTCGGCCTGGAGATCGACCCCCGCTGCACACAGATCGCCGCGTTCAACCTGGCTCTCGCGGCGTGGCGTCTGGCGGGGGAGCCCATCGACCTGCCGCCGCTCAACGTGGCATGCGCGGGACTCGCGCCGAACGCGTCGGAGGCCGAGTGGCGGGAGCTTGCGGAGCGGGCCGAGGGCGCGACCGGACTGGCCGGGGACCGTGACCTCTTCGGGGAGGACCAATCGCTGGCGAGCGGTTCGCTCAAGGACGAGATGGCCGCGCTGCACAAGCTGTTCAGACGGGCCCCGGAGCTCGGATCGCTGCTGGACCCGGGTTCCGTGGGACGCGACCTCTTCAGCGCCGACTTCAAGTCCGTCGCGAAGCTGCTCGACATCGCGATTGGGCGGGAGCGGGGGGTCGCGGGACGCGACGAGCGCGCCGTGGCGGCCGCGGGGATGGCCCGGGCCGCGGAGATCCTGCAGGGGCGGTACACGCTCGTCGTCACCAACGTGCCGTTCCTGGCGCGGGGGAAGCAGGGGAGCGGGCTGCGCACGTTCGCGGAGGCGCACCACGGCGACGCCAAGGGGGATCTGGCCACGATGTTCGTGTCGCGGATCTTCGGGTGGCTCGGCAAGGGCGGAACGCAGGCGGTCGTGTCGCCGCAGAACTGGCTGTTCCTGAAGACCTACCGGAAGCTGCGCGAGAGGTTGTTGAAGGGGCGGACGTGGAATCTGGTGGCCCGGTTGGGTCCCGGTGCCTTCGAGACGGTCTCGGGGGAGGTGGTCAATGTCGCACTCGATGTCATTTCGGCCGGGCGTCCGGATCGTGACTGGGAGATGGCGGGGGTGGACGTGTCGTCTCCTCGGGGGCAGCGCCAGATCAAGGCTGCCGAGAAGGGGGAGAGGTTGCGGGGGGCGGCGGGGGTGGTGATGGCGGGGCAGGGGGAGCAGGTGAGAAATCCGGATTCGGCCGTGTTGATGCGGCCGATTGGGGATCGGGTGTTATTAGGAAACGTGGCTCACGGTCACCAGGGCATCGCATCCGCCGACTATCCTTCCTTTGGCAGACTATTCTGGGAGATTCCAACGGATGGCGAGACGTGGGTGTTCCAACAGAGCACGGTCAACGATACTACGGATTTCGGGGGACGAGAGCATGTCCTGCACTGGACGGGCGTCGCAGAAGTTGCCGAACGACAAGTCGCACCTGGCGGCCGTAAAGCGGTACGTATACGAGGGGGCGGGATTTGGAGCCGTGAAGGCATCGCCGTCTCCCAGATCGGGCAGCTCCCCGTAACCCGTTACACCGGGGAGAAGTTCGACAACAACACGGCTGCGCTCGGCCCCCTCGCCGAAGACATCCTCCCCGCCGTCTGGTGCTTCTGCTCCTCGCCTGACTACGCAGCCGCAGTCCGTGAGATCGACCACGCGCTGAAAGTCACTAACGCGACCCTCGTCAAGGTCCCCTTCGACCTTGAACACTGGAAGCAGATCGCCGCCGAGCAATATCCGCACGGCCTCCCGGAACCCTACTCCGACGACCCCACGCAGTGGATCTTCCACGGCGACCCGTGCCGTAGCGTCGTGTGGAACGAAGAGACCAAACGCACCGACCACGCGCCCCCTCGCATTGACGCCACCGTTCTCCATGTCGCCGTCGCCCGCCTCCTCGGCTACCGCTGGCCCGCCGAACTCGACCCCGACATGCGTCTCGCCTCCGAGCAGCGCGATGTCGCCGACGACTGCCGGGCGTTCGACGACTTCGCCGATCCCGACGGCATCGTCTGCCTGCCCGCCGTCCGTGGGGAACCGCCCGCCGCCGACCGTCTCCGCTCTCTGCTGGCCTCCGCGTACGGGGACGAGTGGTCCGCCGCCACCGAGCGCGCCCTGCTGACGGCCACCAGCCCCAAGCGGCCCAAGTCATTGGAGGACTGGCTCCGCAACCGTTTCTTTCAGGAACACTGCAAGCTCTTCCACAACCGTCCCTTCCTCTGGCACGTCTGGGATGGCCGCAAGGACGGCTTCCACGCGCTCGTCAACTACCACCGGCTCGCTGGGCCAGAAGGCCAAGGCCGCCGGACCCTGGAATCCCTCACCTACGCCTACCTCAACGAGTGGATTGAGCGCCAGCGCGCGGAAAGCGAGGAGGGAACACCCGGAGCGGACGGACGCGTAGCGGCCGCACTCGACCTCCAGCAGCAACTCCAGCGCATCCTCACTGGCGAGCCTCCGTGCGACATCTTCGTGCGCTGGCGACCGCTGCACGGCCAAGCCATCGGCTGGGAGCCCAACATCAACGACGGAGTGCGCCTGAACATCCGGCCCTTCATGCGCGCGGAGCTACGCACGGGCGGCCGCGCGGGTGCGGGCCTGCTGCGGTGGAAGCCCAACGTCAAGTGGGGAAAGGACCGGGGCAAGGAACCTGAGTCACCGAGGCCACGCGACGACTTCCCTTGGTTCTGTCGCTGTCCGGGTGGCGGTGGTGAGGCGGAGCGGATCGACTTCCGGGCCGCGCTCGACGCCGACTTTGATGGGAATCGCTGGAACAATCTTCACTATTCAGCGTCGTGCAAGAACGCGGCTCGACAACGGTTAAGTGACCAAGGAACAACATCATGACCTTTCGAGATCAACGTCATGTCCATCGGATTTGCGAAGCCCTTTGGCGTCGTTCCGGCGCGGGTGCGTCGGTCATGGTCGGGAGCGGGTTTAGCCGGAACGCACGTGCGTTGCGCCCAGGCTCGGACTCGTTGCCCATGTTGGCCGAGATCGGGCGGGCCCTATCCGCTGAGCTGTATCCCAACGCTACCACCAATCAAGAGATACCCCCGGAGCGACTCTTGAGATTGGCGCAGGCATACCAAGCCGAATTCAAACCCACCGGGTTGCACGCAGCACTCAGGACATTGGTGGCGGACGATGACTTCACGCCAGCCACTGCCCATGAGCGACTCCTTCGACTGCCGTGGGCCGATGTGTTTACCACCAACTGGGATACACTACTGGAACGTGCAAGCGAGACCGTTAGGGACCGTGTCTACACTATCGTCCGAAGCAAGCACGACATTCCTGGAGGAGCCCGGCCACGCATCATCAAACTCCACGGGTCCCTTCCCGATTCCGCCCTCGTCCTAACCGAAGAGGACTATCGAACCTATCCTACCAAGTTCTTGCCCTTTGTGAATACCGTACAACAGGCAATGATGGAGACGACATTCGTCCTAATTGGCTTTTCGGGCAATGATCCTAACTTCCTTCATTGGTCAGGTTGGGTTCGTGACCACCTCGATGAAGCTGCGCTGAACATCTATCTCGCTGGATTACTGAACCTGTCGCGCCCCGAGCGCCAGATGCTCCGAGATCGCAACGTAGTTGCCATCGATCTCGCGTTGCACCCACGAGCAGACGAGTGGCCCGATGGCCTTCGTCATGAGTACGCCACAAAGTGGATTCTCTCAGCGCTCGAATGCGGACAACCCTACAACATATCGAAATGGCCTACGCCTCGGCCTGCGACATTCTGTTCCGAAGAGGATCCTCTACTCGATCCGATCATCCGAAACGTGTCGGCAGAACCACGCAGGGAACCCTCGGAGTCGCCACGGGAGATACCTTCGGACGAGCGCTTGATCGCCGTCAAGAAGACTCTTGACATTTGGAAGTACAACCGGGACCTTTTTCCGCGCTGGTTGGTGGCTCCGGGGCGAGTGCGAAGTGAAGTATGGTATTCCACTGAGCGCTGGATGTCTTTCGTCGTGCAGGAGCTGACGCAATTGGCCGCTCTGGAACGCCTGACCGCGATTCGCGACATCATCTGGCGGTACGAGCTGACCCTTGAGACAATCCCGGATGAACTTCACGCCGCCGCGGAGGCGGTGCTGAGATCCATCGACTGTACAGGGCGGACGGTTGAAGGGATTCGCCCAGATGACGTGGATTGGAGCGCGACTCGTGGGGCGTGGCAGGAGGTGACCCTCGCTCTCTTGACCGCTGCCAGATACCGACTCGACGGTGCCGCTTTCGAGAAGCACCTCAACGCAGTGCAGCCCATTCTGGACGATGATGTGGAGGCAGCCCATCGTGTGAATCATGAACGCTGCCTGTGGGCGCTGTGGGCCTTGGACCATGCGACAGTCGGCGAACGGTTAGATGCATGGAGGACTGACGAAGGCGATTCCGCTTGGGCGATGCGCAAGAGCGCCCTCCTGAGAGAGATTGGACGCAAGGAGGATGCTGATCGCTTGACTATGCGCGTCGTTGAGCGGATCAGAGCGACTCGAGATGGCCCTGGCGATCTTGGTGGTCGGTCACGTGAAGGATGGGCGCTATGGAGTCTGGTCGAGACGTTTGCGTATGATGGCAGCTTTCAAACCCGATGGGATAATGTCCAAGCACGATGGGATGAGCTCGCGGTCGTCAAGTGCAATCCGTATCCCGACGTCCGTAACCTCAGCGATCAGTTGTCGACCGATCGGCGCGAAACTCGGGTCCCGGCTTTCGACCTCGGAATGCGTCCGACAGAGTCGCACACGATGCAGATGGTACGTCCGCCCTCTGCATCGCGGGGCATTCGACTGACCGAGGTCGCGGGTGTCGCCCCTACGACTGGTGTGCGGACGGTCGCGGGCGGCTTGGTGAAGCGGGCTGCCGAAGCACTGATCTCCGATGATGCCACCCTTGGAATGCGTCAGATGATCCGCGTCGCCGAATCGGGCAACGACAAGGCGCTGAGGCGTGTGCTGACCCGTCCACGAGTGGCTGCGCTTACTGCTGCGAGCGCACGAGCACTGTCTCGCGATGTTCAGATCGCATTGAAGAACTCAGTATCGGATATTCGGACCACCAGAGACGAAACCCGATTCAAAGCGGTGAGGCACACGAGCGTCGCCATGGAGTCATTGTCACGGCTGGTGCTGCGACTGGAGCCTGGAGCGGCTCTCTCGATCTTTGACCGTGCGCTTGGCCTCTATCGGGACACGTCGGTGATGGAGTGGATTCAGCTGCACGGATCACTGCGTAACCTGTTGAGGAGAAGTTGGGAGACTCTTGACGACGAACAGCGCACGGAGCGAATACTCGATGTTCTTGAGACGCCGATCGTCGGGCTCGACGGGTATGCGAGTGCCGGTGATCACTGGCCTGATCCCAGTGAGATCCTGTCGGAGGATCTTTCGCCAGTGCGTTCTGAAGAGAATGAGAATCGATGGAACTCAGTGGTGGCCACGTTGATTCGAGGGTCGAGCGCCGAGGGGCAGGTACGTGAACGGGCAGCAGTCAGGCTTGCCAAGATCGCGTTGTGGGGTCGCCTTGCGAAGACAGAGACGGAGAGAGTCGCTGAGGCTATCTGGGGAGTCGCAGCGGATGAAGAACAAGCGCTTCCAGATGGCACGTCGCTGCACGACTATGCCTTTATTCTGCTTCCCGAGCCCAAGGTTGGCGTTGGAAGAGCGCGCTTTGGGCGAAAGTGGCTGTCGGGGGATGTTGCCAATGTGCGGCTTGGCGGCGAGGTCGGCCACAAAGATTCGACTAGGGCAGACGACATTCTGTGGCAGGCGGGCATGTCCGTTGCGTTCGTACGTCGTCACGGGAGAACGTTGGATCTGACCAATGAGGAGAAGGATTATCTGATCGGAGTGATTGATCATTGGTCACGGACTAGGGCTCCCAAGCCTTCGGTAGTGATTCCAGAGTTCTTTAGAGATTTGCGGACACGATCGATCTGGGATGCGTGCCGTGGGTTGCGGTGGCTTTTGACTGAGATTCGGATTCCCAATGGTCTTGCGGAGAGACTATATGGGCAAGTGCCGGAGTTGATCGATAGCGGGATTTCAGCGTACGGCATCCTTCCGGGCATCGACAATGTAGACGAGGATCTGCGTGAGGACATTGCGTTGCTTATGTCAACCGGATTGGCATCGGACGATCGCAAGATGGGGGAGAGCGCGATGTGGTCATTGCACTGTTGGTTGCGGTTCGCGTCAGAGTCGGCGCTTGACTTCGTCGGTCCCCCACAGCACTTGATTCGGGAAATTGGGGTTTCGGTGGCCACGAGGCGGCGAACGGTACTGGGAGAGGCGCTCCACGCGGCGAAGTGGATCTTTGAAGACGGCAGTGAAGAAGAGCGAGACGCGATCCGCGACTTGGTGCTGAAGGGCTTGGGCTACCTCGCCGAAGAGTTGCGGTACGATCGCGAGGACCCGCTCGATGAGAAACTCGATGTTCCGCTCGCACGGTGGCGCAGCATCCAAGTGGCGCGAGCGATGGCCGGGCAGGGTTTGGGCGGGCATCCCGTGGTCAAGCGGTGGTTGCAGTTGGGAATGGATGACCCGCTACCGGAAGTACGACGTGTCGCGAACAGGAGGCGGGAGGGTGATGCGATGGTCGAAGTGGCCGGTGCAGATGGGCGACATGAGTTCGCCGACGAGGGTGGGGCCGATGCCTAGATCCCGCCGCGATGTTGAAGGACTTCTGGACCGGCTCGACGAGTTTCCCGCCCACGACCTCGAGTTCCAGAACCTCGACTTCAAGGAATGGGATCCCTGCCGCCTGAACCAATCGGTGCGATCCGCCGTGACCTCCGCCGTCTGCATGGCCAACGGCGGCGGTGGAACAGTGGTCTTCGGCGTCGCCGACAAGGTGGTAGGCCGCGACCGCGCGATCGTCGGCGTCCCGCCTGAAGTGTCGGTCAACCGCCTCAAGCTGGCGGTTCACGACGGAACGGATCCGAAGCTCACGCCGGTCTTCGAGGAACTCATGGTACCGGAAGGGACTGGACGCCTGATCCTCATGCGCGTTCATCCCGGGATCCCCCCCTACACGGATACCGCCGGTCGCGGCACGGTTCGGGTCGGCACGGACTGCAAGCCGCTGACCGGAACGATGAGGAGAAAGCTCCTCGAAGAGTCCGGAGAGAACGACTACACGGCGGTGACCATCGACGCTCCTCTTCCCGGGTTGATATCCCCCGCGGCCATGGAGACGCTTCGCGAGGCCGCGAAGTTGGACAGGGCGCCCCCTGACCTGCTTCGGCTTGGCGACACCGATCTGCTGCGCGCGATCGGCGTGATCCGCGACGGCAGGCCCACGCGGGCGGCGGTCCTTCTCGCCGGCTCGCCCGACGCCGTCCGCGACCATGTCCCCAGCTTCCTTTGGACCCACCTCCGAATGTCGTCGGACACCGAGTACTCCGACCGCGCCGACGGCCACCACGCAATCCCGGTCGCCCTGTCCCGCCTCCTCGACCGGATCATGGCGAACAACCTGATCGAGACGGTGCGTCGCGGAGTCTACCACTTCGAGTACCGAACGTACCCGAAGACGGCTCTTCGAGAGGCCCTTCTCAACGCACTGTGCCACGGTGCCTTTCGTGTCGCCGGCCCGAGGATCGTGAGGCAGTATGCCGACCGAATCGAAATCTCCAACCCCGGTGGTCTGATCGGCGACATCACGCCGGACAACATCCTCCACCACGCGCCTGCGGCTCGGAATCCGTGCCTCGTCCAGGCCCTGGTGCGTCTCCGCCTTGTGAATCGAAGCAAACTCGGAATGGAGCGGATGTACTCTGCGCTTCTCATTGAGGGGAAGCCGCCGCCCGAGATCGAGGAGGTCGGCGGATCCGTCCGGTTGACGTTTAGGGCTTCCTCCGTTTCACCCCGGTTCCGCGGCTTCGTGGGCGAGGAGGCGCGAAAGGAGATCGTGCTCGGCGCGGACCAGCTGCTCCTCCTGCGACACATGGTCCGCCACGGCGAGATCGACAATCCCACCGCATCTCGGCTCTGCCAGAGGCGGGAGTCCGCCGTCGCCGCAGTGCTGGCCCGGATGGAATCGGAGCTGGGATACGTGGAACACAGAGGCAGCGGCCCGGGCGCGTACTGGATGCTGTCGCCCGAAGCCCATGCCCGCTTGGCGCCCGCGAACGACTTTCGCGAGGGACCGAAGGTCGTCTTCGGAGCGGACGGAACGGTGACCCACCGGGATCCGCACGGAGCCTGGGACGGTCTCAAGGCGCGGGTGATCCGGGTGATCAGGCGATGCGCCGATACCGGTGCCGATCCCCTCGTCAACGCCGATGTCCGCCGGATCACCGGCCTGGATCGCCATCAGGTCCGCCGCATGATCCATGAGCTCCGGGACGACGGCCTCGTCGTGATCGAGGGCCACGGGCGTGCCGCCAGATACCTCTACGCCAGCCCCGGGAGCGAATAGATCGTGAGCGAGAATGTGATTGAGGACGGTCGAGGCCGGAATGAAGACGGGTTCCCCGTGAGCTTTTCTCAGCGGAAATGCGCGAGAATCGCAAGAAATAGCATTTCACACGCATTGATTATCAAAAATGCGAACGAAATGCGATTATACACAGTTCCAGATACATTTCCCTCGCGAGATGCGAACGGAATGCGCGAATCGCCTTTTCGAGTCGCATTTCTACCCGCACTCTGCTGGAAATGCGACAATTCCGGCCTCCCGCACCCATTCTTGACTCATTTCTCGACTCAATCTCCGAGAAATGAGTCACAGAGTGCCGTTCCGATCCGTTTTCTGACTCATTTCCCGCGCGCCGGAAGATGAACCTGAACGAATTTCGCGAGAGAATCCGAGCCGGCGAGAGCGAGCGGCTGGAGTTCAAGCGCGAGGCGCGCGACCTCCGGGCGGTCGGCCGGGCCGTCTGCGCGTTCGCCAACTCGTCCGGCGGCACGGTCGTCATTGGCGTGGACGACCGGGGCGGAATCGTGGGCGTGGACGAAGATCCGGACGGGCTGCAGGAACGCCTGAGCGGCTTTCTCCACACCGGACTGAGTTCCCCCGTTTCGGCGAGGTGCGGCTGTCTGGAGACTCCCGCCGGCTGGGTGCACTGGATCAGGGTCCCCCACCAGCAGCGCGGGTTCGAGCCCATGCGCCACAGGGGCCGCTACTGGGTGCGCCGCGGCAGGAGCAGCGTCGAGCCGTCGCCCTCCGGGCTGGAGGAGCTCCTCCAAGTCTTCGGGTTCGTAATGACGGAGGACCAAGTGATCCCGTCGGCGGAGGAACATCACATCGACCTGGCCGTGTTCACCGCCCACCTGCGGGCCATGGGACTCAAGCCCGACGAGGGGCCCCAGCCTTCCATGACCGACGACCTTCGCAATCGCGGAGTGACCGCGGAACTGGACGGGGTCATGCGTCCGACCCTCTACGGCCTGCTAGCGTTCGGCAAGCATCCGCAGCAATACCCCCAGATGGGGAACTTCGTCGTGCGTTGCGCCGCCTACCTGGGCGACCACCAGGGATCGGAGGTCATTTCGGCCAGCGAGAGCCGGGGACGTCTGGAGGAGCAGGTGAATCGCGCGCTGGAGTGGGTCCGATCCTTCGGCTGGCGCGAGGAATACCGGGGTCTCTACCGCCGCAACGTGCCGCTGGTCCCCGAGGACGCCCTCCGCGAGGCGCTGGTGAACGCGGTCGTGCACCGGGACTACTCGATCACCGGATCGCCGGTGTCGCTGGACGTGCTGCGGGACCGGGTTCTGGTGACCAGTCCGGGGGCTCTTCCGAATCACATGACCGAGGAGAGCGTGCGCGCGGGCGGGCGGCCCCGGTCCCGCAACGAGCTCATGGTCAACGCGATGGTCGTGGCCAGGTTGATGGAGAAGCGCGGGAGGGGATGGCTGCTGATGAGTGAGGCGATGGCGGAGTTCGATCTGCCCGAGCCGGAGATCGAGAACGATCCCGCGGGACGCACAGTGCGGGTGACGCTGAGGCGCGTGCCATGACACCTCGGGACGGCTTCCACGCGCTCGTCAACCACCACCGACACGCGGCACGTCGCCCGGAGAAATCCGATGCCCAAGACTAGAGCCGAGATACTCGACGTGCTGGAACGCCTCGACGAGTGCGTGGCGGACGATCTCGAGGGCCAGCATCTCGACTTCAAGCAGTGGGATCAACGCAGCGACCGGGGCGCGCTGCGACAAATTGCTTCATTTCCTTCCCCGATCCGCAAGACGGGTGCGCATCGTGGGGCGCGAGACCGGACACGCGTTACCTGGCAGGCTCGTGATGGTGGAGCGGGCACCTGGGACCGCGGGAAATGGGACAAATCGGGACGGGTCGGGGCGTTCCTTGTCCCAATTCGCGCCGGATCGTTGGAAATGTATCAGCAGCGGATGATCCCATGACCCCTCTCCTCTCCCCCGCCGAGCTCCAGACCGTCCTGTCCCGCGGCGAAGGCCAGTTCGTCGAGTTCAAGTCCGCGTGGGACCGCACTACTTCACCGCGCAAGCCCGTCGCGCGCCGCGCCCTGCGCGACAAGATCGCCGATGCCGTCGCCGCCTTCGCGAACGCCGACGGTGGCCTGCTCTTGGTCGGAGTGGACGACGACGGCACCGCCACCGGGCACCGCTACCCAGACCATGTCGTGGACGACCTGTTCGCCGTCCCCGACCGCCGACTGACCCCCGCCGTCGACTGCCGCACGGCGCGCTTGTCGCTCGATTGCCACGAGATCCTCGCCTTCCAGGTCCCGATTGCCTCCGAAGCCGTCATGATCGACGGGAACAGCTTCCCGTATCGGGTCGGCGCCCGGATCATCCGGGAGCCGCAGGAGATCATCAACCAGCGGAAGCAGGCGTATCGCCTCGTCGGCTACGAGCAACGCTTCAGCCCGGAAGCGACTGTGGACGATCTGGACCTGGCGCTGGCCGAGTCCTTCCTGAAGGAGACGCCGGTTGGGGACCGTCCCGTCCTCGATGCCCTCGACTACTACGGCCTCATCGAGATGGACGTACGCGACTGGAGGGTGACCAACGCCGCTCTCCTGCTCTTTGCGCGCCGCCCGGCGCTCCGCTGGCATCCCCGCGCGGGCCTCCGGGTGTTCCGCGTCGCAGGAACGGAGATCAGGTACGGGCGCCGGCGGAACGTGACGCAGATCGGGCGGGCGGATCCTCCGCTGGCCCTGGCCGTCCACGAGATAGTGGAGCTGGCGCGGCACCAGGTGCGCAGGTCCGAGAAACTGGTCGGTCTCCACTTCGAGGACATCACCGAGTACCCCCACTTCGCGTGGCAGGAATCGTTGGTCAACGCCATTGCCCACCGCGACTACGAAGTGCAGGGCCGCGAAACCGAAATCTGGTTCTTCGAGGACCGGCTCGAAGTGTCGAGTCCGGGAGAGCTCCTTCCGCCCGTCACCGTGGACACGCTGCGAGAGGGCCACAGGGCTCATGTGACCCGCAATCCGATGCTGGTCCGGGTTCTCGCCGACACGGAGATCATGCGGGACGAGGGGGAGGGGATCGTGCGGGTCTTCCGCGAAATGGCGAACAGCTTTCTCCGCGAACCGGAGATGACCTCCGCGAACGGCCTGTTCACGATCACGCTTCGCAACGAGCCCGACTGGGAGGCACACGGACCGGGTTGGAGGCACTTCGTCGACTGGCTTCGCGTCACGGACGATCAGAAGAGGATGCTACTCCTGCGGCCGTACGGGTTCACACAGGCCGACTATGAGCGGCTGAACACGATGTCGCCCGAGGAAGCGGCTCGGCGGATCGCGGATCTGGTAAGCGGAGAACTCGTGATCGGCCTTCCCGCTCCAGACAATGTCGGGCCGATGTTCGTGGTGCGGCCGGACAAGGAAAAGATGGGCCTCTTCCTGAACGACCGGATCCTTAGGCTCCGGGAGCATTTCCGGAAGCAGCCCTGGCTCAAGAATGCCGACTATCGCGAGGTCTTCGACGTTGACCGGCGAAAGGCGACCAGGGAGCTCCGCCAGCTCGCGGAGGTCTTCGGTCTGCTGCGGATGGAAGGGACCCGCCGGGGTGCCCACTACCGCCCAACGTCCGCGCTCGGAGCGAGCTTATGAGCGTGCAGAGACCAGTTATGACCGTTGGTCACGTAAATCGTAAAATGTTGCAGTACAGTCTTTTACGAAAGATATGAACTTCAGCATCGTGAATATGACCACTAGCGTGGCCGCGTTTTCGGTTGCCATCCGGTGGAATCAGCGTCGCGCGGCTCCACCGGCTATGATCACCACTCACCGAGCTATGACCACCCGCGACGATCATCACAACCTGTTGTCGACAAATCTCTTACGAGACATATGCCCCCGAGGTCCGCACTTATGACGGAACACGGCACCCAGGGCTCCCCCCCCACCCCCCTCGACCACCTTGCCCGCTCCCTCCGCGCCCGCGCCTCGGTCCCGAGCGGCCAGGCCGCCCCCGCCTCCATTCTGTGGACCGACCCCGGAGCCGAATGGCGCGGACTCCTCCCGGAAGCGCTTGCTCGCATCCCCGAGCTGCTCGTCCTTGGCGACTACGCTCCAGACGACCGCACCGGTCCCGCGATCTGGCTGCGCTGCGTGGTGGACGGCACGATCGAAGTCCCCGGACTCCCCGCCGACGCCACCCCCATCCTATACCTCCCCGGAGTCGAACGCGGCGAGCTGCGCGCCGGCGAGGAGTGCCCCGACCGGCTCAAGCCGCTCGTCGAGCTCATGTACCGCGGCGTCCTCTGGCACAATCCCAAGGGCCTCGACTGGACGGTGACAGCGTTCCTGACCTCATCCGGCGGCCCGGATCTCGACATCGCCCCCGACCGGGGAACGGCAGCGGCGCTGCACGGCGCCCTCGACCACATCGCCACCACCCCGGTCAGCCACCTGCGCGGCCACCGCCTCGATGCCGCCGACTTCAACCGCATGGCCGGAGTCGATGTGTTCCGCGATATCCTGCGCTGGATGGGCGACCCCGAGCGCATGCGATCCGGGCCGGACGAGAGCCGCTGGAACGCCTTCCGCGCGGAGTGCCGGAGCGATCTCCGGTTCGACCCCGAGACGGAGCCGGACGTGTCGGCCGGAGCCAGGCTCGGCGAGGGATCGGGCCCCTGGGCCAAGGTGTGGGCCCGGTTCACCGAAGCGCCGGATGCCTTCCCCGGCGTGCCCGAAGTGCTGGCTCGCAGCCGTCCCGCGGGCGAGCTGGCACTGGATCGGGAACCGTGGCCCGACCTCAACGCCGAGGACGAGGAGGCGGTGCGGAGCGCGCTGGCCGGTCTTCCGGGCCTGTCCCATACCGATGCGTGCCGGGCGGTCGCGCGGCTGGAGGGAGATCACGGCCATCGCCGGCGCTGGGTCTGGGCACGCCTGGGACGGTCTCCGCTCGCCGAAGTGCTGAAGCCGCTGGCCCGGCTGGCCGGGATTGCCGACAAGGCCATCGGTGGTGCAAGCCCGGACGATGTGGCCGAAGTCTATGCCGAGCGCGGTTGGCTGGCGGACGCGGGCGCCCGAGAGGCTCTATCCCTGGCTCCCGCCGAGCACGAAGAGACGGTTGCCGCCGCAGTGCGCCACCTGCTCGAGCCTTGGCTGGAAGACTCCGCCCGCGCGTTCCAGTCGGCGGTGGATCGCCGGCCGCTCCCCTCCGCCGGTGACCAGCCGGCGGTCACGGCCGGCGAAGACGAATGCATCCTGTTCGTCGACGGCCTCCGCTACGAGCTCGGACGGTCGCTCGCCGAACGGCTGGAGGCACGCGGATGTCGCACGGAGACGCGCCGCCGTTGGGCCGCGATCCCTACGGTGACCGGCACCGCCAAGCCCGCCGTAACCCCGGTAGCGCGCGATGTCGCCGGGGACCGGCTCGGCTCCGACTTCCGTCCCGCCATGCGGGGCTCCGGCCGACCCGCCCTGGCCAAGGACCTGCGCAAGGCCACGGAAGGGCGGGGCTACCAGATTCTCGGTTCGGGCACCCTGGATATCCCGCTGAACTCCGGTGCCCGCGGCTGGTTGGAGACCGGTGAGATCGACAAGCACGGTCACCACCACCGCGCGGCGTCGTTCGCCCGCCAGATCGAAGAGGAGCTGGACCGGCTGGCCGGCCGGATCGCGGGGCTGCTGAAGGCGGGCTGGAGTTCGGTCCGCGTCGTCACCGACCACGGGTGGCTGCTGCTCCCCGGCGGCCTCCCGATGGTCACCCTGCCCAAACACCTCACCGAGTCCAAGTGGGCACGGTGCGCCGTCGTTTCGGCCGGCTCCACGCCGGACGCGCCTCTTCATCCCTGGCACTGGAACCCGCAGGAGTGGTTCGCCTCTCCACCCGGAATCGCCTGCTTCAGCCAGACGCCGGAGTATGCGCACGGCGGCCTCAGCATCCAGGAATGCCTGATCCCGGACATTCGTGTCGAAGGGACGGCTGACGGGGGCGCGACCGCGAAGATCCTATCCGTCTCCTGGGTCCGCTTCCGCTGCAAGGTCGTCGTCGAGGCCCGGGGCGGCCCCGTCACGGCCGATCTGCGGCTCGGCGGTCCGACGGGCGAATCGGTCGCGTCCTCGCCCAAAGCCATCGACGACAACGGACGGGCCAGCCTGGTCCTTGCCGGCGACGAATACGAGAACGCCGCGCTGGTCCTCGTGGTTACCGATGCCGGCGGCCGCGTCCTCGCCCAACAACCGACCCGCAAGGGAGAGAACATATGAGTGCGCCCGAATTCCAGATGGACGCGCTGGACCACACCGCCAACGAGGCCTTCCCCGGCTACCTGGTGCGGAAGGACCTCGTGCGGCGCTACGCCCGCCAGTACCCTGTCCCCACCTACGTCGTCGAGTTCCTCCTCGGCCGCTACTGCGCCAGCGTCGACCAAGAGGAGATCGACGAGGGCCTCGCGATCGTGAAGAACCAGCTCGAAGGGCGCACAGTCCGCGCCGCCGAGCGGGAGATCTTCAAGATGAGGGCGCGCGAGGAGGGATCCGTCCGCCTCATCGACATCCTGCGCGCCCGCCTGGACGCGAAGAACGACTGCTACCTCGCCGAACTACCCAGCCTCGGCCTCCGGGACATCCGCATCGAGAGCGGGTTCGTCACCGACCACCAGCGGATGCTCGCCGACGGGCTCTACGCCGAGGTGACGCTGGAATACGACCCGGTGATCGCCCAGGAAAAACAGGGACGCCCGTTCAGCATCGCGGCCATGCGCCCCATCCAGATGTCGAGCCCGTCGGTCCTCAAGGTGCTGGCCAAGGGACGGCGCCGCTTCAACACCGACGATTGGACCGACTTCCTCCTCCGTTCGACCGGCCTGGAGCCGTCCGCGCTGGACGATCGGGCCAAGCGTGTCGCGCTCCTCCGCCTGATCCCCTTCGTCGAGCGCAACTACAACCTCGTCGAACTCGGTCCCCGCGGCACGGGCAAGAGTCACGTCTACCAGCAGCTCTCTCCGCACTCCCACCTGCTCTCGGGCGGCAAGGCCACCGTGGCGAAGATGTTCGTCAACATGGCCAACGGACAGCGAGGCCTAGTGTGCCAGTACGACGTGGTGTGCTTCGACGAGGTCGCCGGCATCTCCTTCGACCAGAAGGACGGCGTCAACATCATGAAGGGGTACATGGCGTCGGGCGAGTTCAGCCGGGGCAAGGAGAGCATCCGCGCGGAGGGGTCGCTGGTGCTGGTCGGCAACTTCGACGTTTCGGTGGAGCAGCAGCAGCGCATCGGCCACCTGTTGAGCCCGTTGCCGAAGCAGATGCGGGACGACACGGCCTTCCACGACCGGATCCACGGCTACGCCCCCGGCTGGGACTTTCCCAAGCTCAATCCCGGCGAGCACCTCACCGATCATTTCGGCCTGGTCAACGACTTCCTGAGTGCATGCTGGACCAAGCTGCGGGACACGACGCGCCTGCCGCTCCTGCAGAATCGGGTGTTCTGGGGCGGCGCGCTGTCCGGACGGGACATCGAGGCGGTCCACAAGACGGTCTCCGGGCTGATCAAGCTGCTGTTCCCGGATGGTGAGATGGAGGTGGACGACGAGGATCTGGAGTGGATGGTGCGGCTGGCCCTGGAGTCGCGCCGGCGCGTGAAGGAACAGCAGAAGCGGTGTCTGAAGGCCGAGTTCCGGAGCACCCACTTCTCGTACACGCTCGGTGTGGACGGGACGGAGCAGTTCGTGGCGACGCCAGAGCTTCGCAGCGACGAGGCGATCGACAGCGACCCGTTGCCTCCCGGGCAGGTGTGGGCGATCGGGCCGGGGGTGGAGGGTACCGGGCCGGGGCTCTACCGGATCGAGGTGGTCGTGGGGCCGGGGGCGGGGGGCGCGAAGATCCTGAACCAGCCGGTGCCGCCTGCGTTTAGGGAGAGTGTCCGGGTGGGGGAGCAGAATCTGTACACGGGGGGGAAGGCGCTGGTGGGGGACCGCGACGCGCGGGCGCACCAGTACACCGTTCAGATGCAGCCTCGGGACAACGACAAATCGGGGACCGGGCTGGGACTGCCGGTGCTCGCGGCGATGGTGGGGGGATTGCTGGACCGGAAGACGCGTGGGGCGACCATCATCGTGGGGCCGCTGAACCTGGGGGGATCGCTGGAACGGATCGCGGACCCGGTGGCGATGGCGGAGCTGGCGGTGGACAAACAGGCTACCGTGCTGCTGATGCCGGTGGGGGCGCGCCGGGAGCTGATGAATCTCGACGACGATGTGTGGACGAAGGTGAATATCGAATTCTACCGGGACGCGCAGAACGGGCTGTTCAAGGTGTTGGAGTGAGGTGAGGCGGTGATTGGGTTGACATCCTTCGCAATCGGGTTATCGCGGACCGGCAGTCGGAAACCATCCTCGCAGTGTGTTCAGGAGCTTCCTGAAAGCAGGATCCTCACAACCCTCGACGGAGACGCTCGCGGCGATCTCACCGAAGATTCGGGCGGAACGCCGACGGCGAGTGGCGCGTGAAGCACCCTGAAGGGCCTGGATCATTGCACGTTTCGGGTCGCTCGGTTTCTGGAGTCCATCGTCCCAAAGCCCTCGTTGAGCCAACCAGGACCGAAGCTCACCGTGCCTTCCGCCCCAGCCGAGAGCAGCGGAGACCGCCGGCGAGCTAGACCACACCCATTGTTCCAGTTCCGGGTCGATGACCACGGCACGCGCCCGATGCTCCCATCCGTTTCGGGACAAATCGCCTTCCATGGCAGCCTCGATCTCTTCACGGGATGCATCGCTACCGCAGCCGTGCCGGTCGAACACCACCAAGCCGTATCGATGTGTGCGCAGGAACTGTCCGAGGAAATTGGTGGCGTCTCCCCTGCAACCGGCATCACGACCTGGGTGCCGGGTGATGTCGCACCGCAGCTCTCCGACGCCGAGAGCAGCGGTGCGCCGAAACAACTTGGCCAGGGCCTCTTCGATGTCCCTGTCCGCAACGAGTGCGACAAGCTTGTCGGATCCAGCTTCGTGCCTCACCCAACCACGCCCTTGGCAAAGAGCACATCCATATTGATCGATCCCTGCCAATCCGCCAGCACCGGATGCTCGTTTCCCCGAATTATGTCCGTCGCGCCCTCCCGGTTCTTCTCGAAGCACAGTACATCGCGTGGATCCACCGACGCGAGCAGCGTCGGCGAATGCGTGGCCACTAGGACCTGGGCATCATACGCCGACGACAGCGAATCGCGGATTCCATCCACCGCCAGCGGGTGGACCCCGTTCTCCGGCTCTTCGAGCAGATAGATTTCACGGTTGTCCGGCAGATAGGCGAGTAGTGTCAACGCCAGGAGCCTCATGGTTCCGTCCGACGCCATCCAGGACGGCACGTCCACACCGGTATAGTAGCGCAGTCGCAAGTACGCGTGCCGGTCCTCCGGCCGGTCGATTACGCGAATACCCCGAAGATCCGCGAGTACGGTCCGAACATGGCCAAGCCATTCCTCGAAGTCGGCTGGGTGCTCATCCTGAAGCCGCTTGATGATCCACGGCAGGTTGGAACCGTCGGTTGCGAAACCGTTCCTGCCGTATTCAGGGGGACTCGCTCGGCGCATCTTGACGCTGTCAAGGAAGACCGGCTTCACACCGTTCTCCAGCTTTCGCTTCACGAGAGTGGCCATCGGGAACTTCTCGGGAGATTCCGGCAGGTTCCCCAACGTGGACCGGTTGGGGCCGAACGCGATGGTCGTCACCCATCCCTTCCCCGCTCTACTCTCGGTCTCGACGCTGAACGCGTCTGTTCCCCGAGCCGATTTGCTGAGTATGGTCCTCTTTCCACGCCGCCCACCGCCCACGAGTATTGTGGACGGAGGTGCTGGGGGAGCGGGGAACAAGGTCCTTTGCACGCTTTGCTGGCGCCTCCGCGCGGGCATCAGCAGCCCCCGCTCCGACGCGATACGCATTCCCCGTTCGTCTTCGCTGATCCCCACCTCATACCGAAAGACTCGAAAGTTCTTCTCGGCAGGCAGCCGCTTCCGCAACTCCTCCGGCACCTCCAATTCGATGGCCAGCTCGAACCCCATGTCGCGCTCAGGCCGCCCCCAGACCAGATCCTGGAAATTCGCGGTTCGGCTTCCGACCGCCCTCTCCAGCCCGTCCCGAACCAGATCACCCAGAAAGGCGATGGCGTCAAAGAGCGTACTCTTGCCGCTCGCGTTGGGGCCGATCAACACGTGGAATCTGTCGAGCGAGACATCTACGTACCGCAGACAACGGTAGTTGAGTGCCTGGATTCGACGGATCATGAGGATCCTCTCGCCTTGGGAAGCGGTTGCGATACGGTGACTCAAGGATTCCCCGTCCCTCTCCTACTGTCAACCGCGACCGCCGACCGCACCTGGTGCTCTCGATGGCGCACGACGCGCGGGTCATCCTGATCAAGCTGGCCGACCGACTGCACAAAGCGCCGCTCGAGAACCCACCGGCCAGGAAGGAGGCCGGGACTGATCGCGCGCGAAACCCGGGAGATCCACGCCCCGCTGGCGCAGCGCTTGGTGGGGATTGCCGCGATCAAGTGGGAGCTGGAGGACCTCGCCTGCAAGTTCCTGCGGCCCCCCGATTCGACGCGCGCCCAGCTCTCAAACATCGAGACGGCAGCGATGAGCGACCAGACAACGCTTGACAGGCAATACCAACATGGTCACTATAGCCAGATGAAAAAGGCTAGCGTCAGCGAGGCGAAGAACGGTCTCAGCGGTCTGCTGAGCGAGGTTCGGCGCGGCGAGTCGGTGCTGATCACCCACCGCGGGCGGCCCGTTGCGCGAATCGAACCGTGCCAGGTCGCCGGCCCGGACGCAGAGGACGCCATTTCCGAGCTCCTGCAGCGGGGTGTCGCATCCCCGCCTCGAGCGCCACTTGATGTCGAGCGCTTCCTGGGTGTCCCCGCCGCTCGGCTGACCGGGGGAGTCAGCGCAAGCGAGATCGTCGTGACCGAGCGCGGGGGGCGTCGTTGAAGTACTGGGACTCGTCGGCTCTGGTGGCGCTCGTCGTGGACGAGCCGCGAAGCGCGGAGCGCCGGGCGACGATCCGCCGGGATCCGGTGATCGTGACGTGGTGGGGTAGCCGGATCGAATGTGCATCGGCGCTGAATCGCCTGGAACGTGATCACCGCTTCGAGGATGACGGGCTCGGCCGGTCGATGGACCAGCTCGGGATGCTGGCCGCGAGTTGGCTCGAGATCGAGCCTCTGGAGCAGGTGCGCAGGCGCGCGATCAGGCTGCTTCGGCTTCATCCGCTGCGCGCGGCGGACGCGTTGCAGCTGGCGGCGGCGCTCACCGCTTCGGACGAGGACCCCCAGCGGCTGGATCTGGTCAGCAGCGATGATCGTCTCTCGGCCGCGGCGCGCCGCGAGGGGTTCACGGTTCTGTGAGTCGCGCGGCGACCGGTCGGGTGCGGCGTTTCCGAACGTGAGCGCCCGACCGCGGCCGCCGGACTTCTTCAAGGACCTCACCGCCCGGATCCTGGCCGTTCTCAGGGAGGGCGTGGTTCCGTGGCGACGGCCATGGCGCTCGCTGACGCCGACCCGGTACACCGGATTCCCCGTTCACGGGAACCAACAGCCTCGTGCTGTGGCTCGCGGCCGACTCGAAGGGCTACTCGAATCCGTTCTGGCTGACCAGGGCCCAGGGAAGCCGGTGCGGCGCGAAGGTCCTGGACAGCGAGGAGGGCACGCTGGTGCTGCGGCCGCTCCCGTTCTCGGTCCCGCAGCGGGCGGAGGGTGCCCGGCACCGTCCACGCATCCCGCTCATGGAAGCCTACCGTGTGTTCAACGGCGAGCAGTTCGACCGGCTGCCGCCCAGGTTCCACATCGATGAGCAGGGTCCCGCTCCCGGTCCGGTAGACAGGATCGACGTCGCCGAACACTTCTTCGGCGCGGTCGGCGCGAAGATCGTGCCGGGCGGCGACCGCGCGGTCTACGATCGCGGCGGGGACATCATCAGAATGCCGATCTTCCCCAGCTTCGACGATCCGGTCCGCTACTACGCCACGCTCGCGCACGAGGCCATCCACTGGACCGGCCACCACGGCCGGATAGGCCGCGAGTTCGGAGTCCGTTTCGGCGACGTGGCCTACGCCTTCGAGGAGATCGTGGCCGAGCTCGGCGCCTCCTTCGTCATGGGCGGTCTCGGCCTTCCCTGCCGTGCCGAACGGGACCACGCGCCATACATCGATCACTGGATATCGGTACTGGAGAATGACGAGAGGGCAATCCACCGCGCCGCCTCCCATGCGCAGCGGGCCGCTGACTATCTCGTCATCAGGACGGTTGCCGGGCGCGTGCGGGAGCTCGCGCAGCGGCCTCTGGACGACCGCGCCTGGATCGTGATCTACCTGGACTTCGTGGAGATTGGGCCGCATCCGCTGGTAGGCGCGGTCGGAGTGGACACCGGGGGAACCAAGCGGGTGCTGGGGCTGCGGCTGGCCGCAGGCGACCCGGACGACTGGTCGGCCGCGGCCGAAGAGCTGCTGCGGAACGTTGTGAGCCGCGGCGTCCGCCCGGACCGGCGACGGCTCTTCGTGACCGACGGGTCCTCGCAGCTGAGGGACGCCGCGGTCGCGGTGTTCGGCGATGACATGTACGTGCAGGCCTGCCGGCCGCACCGCGAACGCGAAGTGCTGTCGCGCGTGCGCCTGAAGAAGGAGCGCGACAAGGCCAGGGAAGCGCTCCGGGAGGCATGGTTGGGCGGAGCGGAGCAGGGACCGCGCCTGCTGGAGCGGCTGGCGCGACGGCTCGCCCTGGATGGATGGGAAGGGGCGGCGAACCGGCTACGCGCCGGATCGGGCGACCTTTTCACCGTGGACCGGTTCGGACTGGACTCCGGGCTGGCCGGGAGCCTTGTCACCACGGGCGTGGTCGACTGCGCGAGCTCGGGGTTGCGGCGCCAGATCTGCGGCGTGCCGAACTGGGGCGACCGGGAGACGGCGCTCGCATGGGCGGCCGCATCGTTCCTCGAAACGGAGCGGGGATACATGAAGATCCGCGGCCACCGGCGCCTTCAGCTCCTCAGGGACCACCTGGACCAGATCGAGATGCCGTTCGGCTCCTAAGGGGATGTGTGGCCGCCTGCGAGATCTCGTGGGCGATCTTGCCGAGCGGGCCAGGAAGGCGAGTTCCGCGCCAAGGGGGGGGCCCGATGCCCCTTCCTACCTCCGGTCCACCTCGAACCGCCGTTCGGACGCGGCCCTGGAACCGGCCGGCCCCGCCACCTCAAGCTCCAGATCGTACACGCCGTCCTCCAGCGACCGGATGTCGATGGCGACGGCCATCGGGTGAGTCGGCGCGAATACCGGCTCCACCCAGGTGACCACGGGCGCCGCCGCGACCGCTTCCGCGCCGAGAGCGCGGAGGATCCGAGTCAGCAGTCCCTCGCGCCGACCCGCTACCGACACCGAGACCTCCATCCGATCGCCGCTCTCCAGGCCGTAGACCTCCCAGTAGACGACGATTTCGTTGCCGCGGTGGATGGTCGTGCCCCCGCGCATCGCCGCCACCGCCTCTTCGCGGCTACCCGGCAGCTCCCCGCCGGAACTCCGGACGAGGAGCGGGTCCGACAGGCCGACCCCGTCCCGGCCGAGCGGAAGGAGCCCCCGCCGCGCTCGGGCGGCCGTGCCGCGCTCGTCGACGGCCTCGATGCCGGCCAGCAGCGGTAACGGCGGGACGGGAGTGGTGAAGACGGGCCGCGTCTCGGCCTCCACGGGGCCGAGGAGCACCGAAAAGCTGCCCGGACCGTCGCTGGCGAAGAATCTGGCGCCGGCGGGGTCGAGCGGGGTCTCGTCGAGCTGCGCGGCCGCCGCCACTACCGTCGCCTCCCGGCTTCTGAACCGCGCGAACTGAGCGGGTAGAATCGAGAAGGGACCGTAGTCGGTGGGAGTGTAGCCTTCGTCGTACGGGCCCGCCTCCAGCTCGTACCGGAGCGAATCGAACCCCAGGCTGATCGCCGAAACGGGGGTGAAGCGGTATTGGGCCGCCTCGTAGCCGACCCAGCTCCGGAACATCCCGCCGCCGGTCGACCAGGAGTCCTCGAACCCGCGCCG
Organism: Gemmatimonadota bacterium; assembly: GCA_028873825.1. Classification (GTDB taxonomy): domain Bacteria; phylum Gemmatimonadota; class Gemmatimonadetes; order Longimicrobiales; family Gaopeijiaceae; genus Bin94. The sequence goes on from JAPPNM010000177.1 coordinate 41,064, forward strand.
TACGACCTGAGCCTCGTGCGAGTCCGGGTGCAGCCGGGTCAGCGAACCGCGGACGCCCCCTGCGTCGGTCCCGGTCACCTCGACCAGGCGCCGGTGCAGCAGCAGCTCGAATCTCCGGCTGACGTGTTCGGACCAGCGGTCGTTGCCGGGGATCGAGAGCATCGGATCGGAGAGCCACCAGAATCGCTCGGAGAACTCGATCCGTTCGGAGCAGGAGAGATCGTCGTAGATGCGTTCGTCGAAGTCCGCCAGCAGCTCGTCGATCGCGGTCAGCCGGCAGACCAGCTCGGGGTCGGCGTCCCGCAGTCCGGCGCGGAAGTGCGCTTCGGCCAGCCCCTCCCGGCCCGCGCGATGGTAGGCCATGCCGAGGAGCAGCCGGCACCACCAGCCGGCGGTCGCGCAGCCGTGGGCCAGATCGACCGCCGACAGGTGGCGTCCCAGTCTAGAAAAGGCGTACACGGCCTGGGCGATCGTGTGGGGGTCGTCCGCCCGGTCCCGGGCCGCCTCCTTGACGTCGGCCAGGAAGTCGTCGACGAAGGACTCGGGACGGCACCCGGGTATCGAGCGACAGCCCCGATCCTCGTGGTCGCCGCCGAAACAGATGTCTCCGGCCTCCGGCGAACAGTAGGTCATGTCGAACGTGTTGTCGGGTCGGCGCCTGTAGTGGACGTCGAGGATCTGCCGGATGCTGTGGGCGACCGGCCGTTCCCAGCGAACCTCCTGGGCCGGGGCCGGTTCCGGGAGAAGGAGGGGCAGCGAGAACGCGGCGACAACCCACCCCGGCCACCGCCGCATGGCCGTTGATTCACGGGTTTGGGTATTCAATGGACTCTACTTGATCCAAATCACGTAGATATCGGTGGAGCCGTCCCGATTCGACGCGAAAGCGATCTTGGTCCCGTCCGGCGACCACGCGAGGTCCCAGTCCCAATACCCGGCATCGTTATGCGTGAGGCGCGTCCGGTTGCTTCCGTCCGCGTCCATCACGTAGATATCAACGGAGTCGTCGCGATACGACGAGAAAGCGATCCTGGTCCCGTCCGGCGACCACGCGGGGGCCCCCGACACTGGGGGGACGGTGTCGTTCGTGAGGCGTGTCCGGTTGGCTCCGTCCGCGTCCATCACGTGGATATCGAAGAAGGGGTCGGTGCGGGACACGAAAGCGATCTTGGTCCCGTCCGGCGACCACGCGGGCGAGTCATCGAGGTTGTCGCTCGGTAGGCGCGTCTGGTTGCTTCCGTCCGCGTCCATCACGTAGATATTTCGGATGATGGGGTAGCGGGAGGACGAGAATGCGATCCTGGTCCCGTCCGGCGACCACTCGGGGCCCAAATCTAGGAAGGTGTCGTTCGTGAGGCGTGTCCGGTTGCCTCCGTCCGCGTCCATCACGTAGATCTCCCAGGAGTCGTCGCGATTCGACGCGAAAGCGATCTTGGTCCCGTCCGGCGACCACGCTGGGTCCCGATCCCCGGCATCGTTGTACGTGAGGCGCGTCTGGTTTCCTCCGTCCGCGTCCATCACGTAGATCTCCGAGTTGCCGTCCCGGTAGGAGTAGAAAGCGATCTTGGTCCCGTCCGGCGACCACGCGGGCGAGTAATCCGAGGCGGTGTCGTTCGTCAGCCGCTCGAGTGCAGCGACCATGAAGTCCTGGGTTGCCGCGAGCTCCTCCCAGTCGCGAGCTATCACCGTTACCGTGGCGTTGCCCGCGGCGACTACCGTCACCGTTACGATGCTGCCCTCCGCCGATGCGGTCACGACCGCGGGATTCGACGACATGGCGCCGTATTCCAGAGTTTCTCCGTCGGGATCGGTAAAGTACGAGGAGGCGTCCACCGTCCTCGTCTGCCCGACGGGAACGACGATCGAAGGCATGGCGCCTATTGGCTGCGGAGCGCGGTTCGGCACCGAGACCGAGAAGCTCAGCTTGCCCTCCAGGCCGCCCGGATCGGTTGCCGTGACCGTTACCGATGCGCTTCCCGGGCGCAACGCCCCGACGGTGACGGTGGTATCCCACACGGACGCCGTCGCCACGCTGGGGTTCGACGACGTGGCGGAGTAGACGAGCTCGTCCCCGTCGGGATCGGCGAAGCACGCGGCGACGGCGGCCGTATCGCCCGCGTAGACGGTCACCTGCGGGATGTCGGCGCATGCGGAGGGGTGCTCCCGGCTCTCGCAGGCGGCCAGGGCGAGGAGAGGGAGAACTGCGATGCGCTTCATCTTGGTGCTCCTTGCGGCTGCGGTGTGGAGCGATCAGGGACCCACAATAGGTACTCCGAGACTCGAGCAGACGGCAACCGGCCGCCGCACGGTCTGTCGGTTTTGGACCTGCGAGCCCTTCGGCCTTGTCCCGCGGTCTACCCGCCAGCGCGGCTCCCGTGCAGGCGGGGGGACTCCCGGGCGCGGCCGTGGTCCGGTTGATCTCACGCCTCGCCCGTTCGGCGCGAGGACCTGCCAGACGGCCGCATTGCTACCGTCGGCGACGGCCGGAAGAAGTCCTTCTCCTTTCCCGTCCGGCAGTCGATGCAGCCGGCCGAAGGGCTTGCGGACCAGGACCAATCCCCCGCCCCCGGCGAGGTTCCGGCGCCGTCGCGGACTCGCAACGGCTGTCCGCGGCCTTGAACACGGGGTCGGCTTCCCGTATGATGGTGTCGCACCGTCCGGGTGCCCTCCGTTTCGGGTCGTTTTTCGCTCGAAATCCCCCGAAACCCAAGGCCCCAGGCGGTGCCGACCCACCCCGCAACGCTGGATCCGGGTTCAAGATGCAGCGTCTCGCCGTTCTCTCCCTGCTCGCCCTCGCCGCCTGCGAGGGCCCGGAGCCCCCCGCCCGTTGCGCCGACATCCCGCAAGTGACCGTCAACGCGGGCGAGACGGCCACCGTCGCCGCGTGCTTCAACGACCCCAACGGGGACGCGCTCGTCTACTCCGCCACGTCGTCGAACCCCGGCGTGGCGACGACGTCCATATCGGGAACCGACATCACCGTCGCGGCGGTCGCGCCCGGGCGAGCGTCCGTCACGGTCACGGCAAGCGATCCGGGCGGCCTGCAGGCCGAGCAGAATTTCTCGGTCGAGGTGCCGAACCGCGCTCCGCAACCGCGGGGCGCCATTCCCCCGGCCACGGTTCCCGTCGGCCAGACGGCGACGGTGGATGCCTCTTCGTACTTCACCGAGCCGGACGGAGAAGCGTTGGTCTACAGCGCCACATCGTCGGATCGCACGGTGGCCACTGTGTCGATGGCGGGCACCGCCGGCATAACGGTGACGGCCGTCGCCAAGGGCGACGCCACGGTGACGGTGACGGCCCGCGACCCCGGGGGGCTCACGGCCAGCCAGGGTTTCCTGGCGACGGTCCCCAACCGGGCACCGGAGCCGGTGGGAACGATCGCGGACCGGGAGGTGGCGGCGGACGCGGCGGCGGAGGTGGACGTTGCCGGGCACTTCACCGACCCCGACGGGGATGTTCTGTACTACGCGGCCTCGTCGTCGAGCCCGGCCAACGTGCGAGTGAGCGTGTCGGGAAGCGTGGTCACGGTGAGCGGTGTGGCGAAGGGCAGCGCCGCCGTCACGGTGACGGCCCGCGACCCCGGGGAGCTCACGGCCAGCCAGGGATTCATGGTGACGGTGACAATCCCGGATCGGGCGGTGCTGGAGGAGCTGTACGACGCACTGGGCGGAAGCGACTGGACCACGAATACGAACTGGCTGACCGATGCTGATTTGGCCACATGGTACGGGGTCACGACGAATGAGGCGAAACGGGTCGTCCGGCTGGAACTGCAAGCAAACGGTCTCACCGGGACGATTCCGCCCGAGCTGGGCAGCCTGTCGAGACTCGAACGCCTCTATGTGCATGAAAACCGTCGCCTTTCCGGTCCGTTGCCACTGGCACTCGAGGGTCTGCCGCTGGATTGGTTCCACTATTCCGGCACGAACCTGTGCGTCCCGCCGAAAGCCTCGTTTCGGACATGGCTGGATAACATCCCGAACCACTCGGGAACGGGAGTGGATTGCCTCAGGCGGCTGACGAACAACGGCGACGACGATCTGTACCCCGCGTGGTCGCCGGACGGGACCGAGATCGCTTTCTACTCCGACCGGGACGACAACTGGGAGGTCTACGCGATGGACGCGGACGGAAGCAACCAGACGCGCCTGACGAACAACCGTGCCTTAGATGGCGCGCCCGCGTGGTCGCGGTCCGGGGACAGTATCGCTTTCGAGTCCAACCGGGACGGCAACTGGGAGATCTACGTGATGGACGCGGACGGAAGCGACCAGGAGCGCCTGACGAACAACAGTGACAGGGACGAATACCCCGAGTGGTCGCCGGACGGGACCGAGATTGCTTTCCACTCCAACCGTGACGGCAACTGGGAGGTCTACTTGATGGACGCGGACGGCAGCAACCAGGATAACCTGACGAACAACAGTGCCTGGGATGCGTTGCCCGCGTGGTCGCCGGACGGCACCGAGATCGTTTTCATGTCCCGCCGGGACGGCGACTTCGAGATTTACGTGATGCAGATCAAGTAAACCGGCAGCCCGTCGACAAGACCCCCACTCAGCAGACGCGCACCCTCCTTTCTTCGCACACGCCGCCCCGCGCTTCGCTGGCATCCGCGCGGCGACCGCCCCGCCCCCGCCCCGCCTCACCCCCTCACCCGAATCGACCGCCCGTTCAGCGGCTGCACCGGGCGCGCGTTCATCGGATACCGCGCCGCGAACGCGTCGAGCTGCTCTTGCGAAACTGGAATGGGCGCGGTCATCACCGCCCAGCTGACCACCTCGGAGCAGGGCGGCGTGGTCAGTGAGCCCTCGTAGCGGAAGTAGTCCCCTCCCCCGGGTCCCGGGGGCAGAAGCGCGCGCGGGTTGAACCCGGCAACGACACCGGGGTCGTCGCGGTAGCGGGGAACGACGTTGAGGATGCGCTCGATGCTGGGATGGGCTTCGGCGGCGTGCGCAAGGACTCCGATCACCGCGAGATCGCCCTCCCCGTCCTCGGCCCGGTGCACGAACTGTATCTCCATCGGCGAGACCTCGCCGTCGACCGTGTGCTCGCTCGGAAGGTGGAAGTGAAACTGCGCGAGCGAGAACCGCCGCCCCTCCAGGACGATCGAGCTTCCCTCCTCCACATCCGCTTGAATGGCATGGCCGTTGTCCAGCACCTGCACGTCGCCGGACCGCCACCGGATGCCGAGCGCGCTCCCGGCGCGCGGGGTCGCTCCCGCGAGATCGACGGGGGACTGCCGCATGCCGCTTGCGCACGCCGCGTACGTCGAGTCGATCGAGGCCCAGCGGTCGGGGCCGGTGTCGCCTTCGTAGGACCAGTCCCGGTCCGGCCCGCAGGCCTGGAGGGTGCCGACGAGGCACATGATCGCGAGCAGGGCGGGGAGTGCGGGGCGTCGCATGGAGTTTCCTCTCCTTTTCGTGTGGTTGAGTCCATGGGGCGGAAGCCCCCGTGGCGCCGCCAACCGGGTCATCCGCCCATGATGCTGACAGTGTAAGGTATCCGCGCTTCCACCGGCTTGCCGTGGCGCCGGGCCGGCTCATAGCGAAGACGGCGAACCACGCCAAGCATGGCCGCATCCAGCTGCGAGTCGCCGGAACTCTCCGCGACCTCGGCGCTCCGGACGATCCCTTCCGCGTCGACATTCAGCCACAACCGGATCGTCCCCCCAGGTGTCCCGGGCGACCATGCCTCAGCCAACGTGCGCTCCATCAAGCGCAAGACCTCATCGGTGTTGACCTCTTTCGGGGGAGCGTATTCGTACACACCGTCAGCGGTTCCCGCGGGGCCGTCGCCCATGAGGCGGCTCCGAGTGGCAGAAGCTCCTCGAGTTCGGCTGCCGTCAACGGTTCCCGCGGGGCCGTCGCCCATGAGGCTGACAGGGAAAAGTACCCGCGCTTCCACCGGCGTGCCGTAGCGCCGGGCCGGCTTGAAGCGAAGACGGCGCACCACGCCAAGCACGGCCGCATCCAGCAGCGAGTCGCCGGAACTCTCCGCGATCTCGGCGCTCCGGACGATCCCTTCCGCGTCGACATTCAGCCACGACCGGATCGTCACCGAAGGTCTCTCGGGTGACCATGCCTGAGCCAACGTGCGCTCCAACATGCGCAAGACCTGATCAGCGTTGACGATTCTCGCGGGAACGTATTCGTACGCACCGTCCACGGTTCCCGCGGGGCCGTCCGGTGCCGTGACGCATCCGGCCGCAAGCAGAACCGAGGCCGCGACTATAGTTCGGTTCGATCGCATGACTACAGCCTACACTACCCCGCCCCGCATCGCAAAGTCAGCCTCGCCGCATCCGATTCCCGGTTCCCGTCCCCGGGGCACGAAGAGCGGGCTCCCGGCAACGATCCCGGCCCGGTGCGCGAAGGGCCTTCCGCCGCATTGGTCGCCGAGTTGCGCGCGAACGTAGATTACCCGCATGGCGACCACGGCTACCGCACCGCGCACGGAGACCATTCGGGGTCTCCCCCGCCCCCTTGCCCGCGCCCTCGAGGCGTACGCCCCCCGCCTCGATGTCGGCACGATCCGTGCCGCCTACGATCTCGCGGCCGAGGCGCACTCCGAACAGCGCCGCGCCTCGGGCGAGCCGTTCATCAACCACGCCGTCGAGGTGGCCACGATCGTCGCCGAGCTCCGGCTGGACACCGCTTCGGTCGTGTCGGCGCTGGTCCACGACGTTCCCGAGGACACCGTCGTCTCGGTGCAGGGGATCCGCGAGCTCTTCGGCGAGGAGGTGGGCGCGATCGTCGACGGGGTCACCAAGATCGGGCGGGTGCGCTTCCGCTCCAGCACGGAGCGCCAGGTCGAGAACTACCGCAAGCTGCTGCTCTCGATGGCGCAGGACGCGCGGGTCATCCTCGTCAAGCTGGCCGACCGCCTTCACAACATGCGCACGCTGGAGCACCTGCCGGCCGCCAGGCGGCGGCTCATAGCGCGCGAGACCCGCGAGATCTACGCCCCGCTGGCCCACCGGCTGGGCATGGCCGCGATCAAGTGGGAGCTGGAGGACCTGGCCTTCAAGTTCCTGGAGCCGGAGGCGTACGCGAACCTGCGCAAGCTGGTCCGGCAGCGGCGCCGGGCCCGCGAGCGGCACATCCTGGAGCTGCAGCGTCCCCTCGAGGACGCCCTGGCCGGCGCCGGCATCCCCGCCGACGTCACGGGGCGCCCGAAGCACCTGTGGTCCATACACCGCAAGATGGTTACCCAGGACCGGAGCTACGACGAGATCTACGACCTCATGGCGCTGAGGGTCATCGCCGACTCGGTGCAGCACTGCTACGCGGCGCTGGGCGTCGTCCACAGCCGCTGGACCCCGATCCAGGAGCGGTTCCACGACTACGTGGCCACGCCCAAGTCCAACATGTACCGGTCCATCCACACCACGGTCTACGGGCCGGGCGGGCGCAGGTACGAGGTGCAGATCCGCACCGAGGAGATGCACCGCACGGCCGAGTACGGGATCGCGGCGCACTGGCGCTACAAGGCCGGCGGAAGGGAGAGCGGCGTCGACGACGCCCTCACCTGGTTCAGGCAGGTGCTGGAGTGGCAGAAGGACGCCAGCGAGCCGGAGGAGTTCATGGAGTTCCTCCGCATGGACCTCTTCCAGGGCGAGATCTTCGTCTTCACGCCCAAGGGCGAAGTAAAGCAGCTGCCCGTCGGTTCCTCCCCCATCGACTTCGCGTTCTCGGTTCACACCGAGGTGGGCGTCCACTGCGCGGGCGCCAAGGTGAACGGGCGCATCGCGCCGCTGTCGCGCGAGCTCACCAGCGGCGACTCTGTCGAGATCATCACCAACCCGCGCCAGTGGCCCAACCGGGACTGGCTGGAATTCGTGAAGACCTCGCGCGCGCGCCAGCGGATCCGCCAGTCGATCCGCCGCCGGGAGTTCGCCGCCGCGCTCAGGCTCGGCCAGGAGCTCTTCGCGCGGGCGTTGCGGAAGGGGCGCCTGCCCAGACCCGGCGACGACGAGGCGCAGCGCGTGGCGGGCAAGCTCGGCTTCAGGAGCTTCGACGAGACGCTCGCCGCGCTGGCCCGGGGCGACATCGGCCCGTCGGCGGTCATCCGCGGCTTCTACCCCGAAGAGGACCCCTCCCGGGTGGTGAGGCGCTCGCCCTCGGCGCTGGAGCGCATCGCCGAGAAGATCCGCAAGTCGAACCGCGGCGTCACCATCCACGGCATGGACAGCATGATGATCCGCTACTCGCGGTGCTGCCAGCCGGTCCCGGGAGACGGAGTGATCGGGTACATCACGCGCGGGAGGGGGATATCGATCCACCGGGCCGACTGCCCGAACGTCCTCAACCTGAGGAAGGACCCGGAGCGCAGGGTGGAGATCGAGTGGAAGGCCGAAAGGGGCGACCGCTTCTTCGTCCACCTGCACATGGAGGGGACCGACCGGCGCGGCCTCCTGGGCGACGTGGCCCGCACGATCAGCGAAACCGCCACCGACATCCAGCACGCCGACATGCGGGCCAGCGACGGCGGCATGACCGCCGCGTTCGTCGTCGAGGTGCAGGACCTGAGCCACCTCAGGCGGGTCATGCAGGCCGTTCGGCAGGTAAAGGGCGTCGTCTCGGTGGTGCGCCGCGAGAGCTTCCAGGAGAGCGACCTCGTTCGATGACGCGATGCGGCGATGACGCCATGTCCTGACGCGCGGGCCGGTTCACCCGCGGAGACCAGGTGATGCCCGACTTCGAGATCCGCGCACCCTTCGAGCCCCGCGGCGACCAGCCCGCCGCCATCGCCGAGCTCGCGGACGGGATCCGGGGCGGCACCGCCTTCCAGACGCTCCTCGGGGCCACCGGCACGGGCAAGACGCTCACGATGGCCCACGTCATCGCGCGGTCGGAGCGGCCGGCGCTGGTCATGTCGCACAACAAGACGCTGGCGGCGCAGCTCTACGGCGAGCTCAAGTCGCTGCTCCCGGGCAACGCCGTCGAGTACTTCGTCTCCTACTACGACTACTACCAGCCCGAGGCGTACATTCCCTCCACCGACACGTACATCGAGAAGGACGCCTCGATCAACGAGGACATCGAGCGGCTGCGCCTGCGGGCCACCTCGTCGCTCATCGAACGGCGCGACGTGGTCGTCGTGGCGTCGGTGTCGTGCATCTACGGCCTGGGCAATCCGGCGGACTACCGGGGCCTCATGCTGCACCTCGCGGTCGGCGAGGAGGTCCCCCGCCAGCGGATCCTGCGCGGCCTCGTCGACATCCTCTACAAGCGCAACGACGTCGCCTTCGAACGGGGCACCTTCCGGGTGCGCGGCGACACGGTGGAGGTGTTCCCGGCGTACGAGGAACAGGCGATCCGGATCGAGCTGTGGGGCGACGAGATCGAGCGCATCACCCGCTTCGACCCGCTCACGGGCGACGCGATCGCGGTGCTCGACCGAACGGCGGTCTATCCCGCCTCCCACTACGTCACCCGCCGCCGCACGATCGAGGAGATGGCGCCCCTGGTGCGCGAGGAGATGGAGGAGCAGGCGGCGAAGTTCAGGGAGGCCGGGCGGCTCCTGGAGGCGCAGCGGATCGAGACTCGCACGAACTTCGACCTGGAGATGATGCTGGAGATGGGAACGTGCCCGGGGATCGAGAACTACAGCCGTTACACGAGCGGGCGTCGCCCCGGGGAGCGCCCCGCATGCCTGCTGGACTTCTTCCCGGAGGACTTCCTGCTCATCGTCGACGAGTCGCACGTGACCGTTCCCCAGGTTCACGGGATGTACCGTGGCGACCGGTCGCGCAAGCTCACGCTGGTGGAGCACGGCTTCCGCCTTCCGTCGGCGATCGACAACCGCCCGCTCACCTTCGACGAGTGGCGCTCGGTTCTCAACCAGGTCGTCTTCGTGTCGGCCACGCCCGGGGACTACGAGCTCGAGCTCTGCGGCGGGGTGGTGACGGAGCAGATCATCCGTCCCACGGGGCTCGTGGACCCGCCGATAGACGTGCGCCCGGTGAGCGGCCAGGTGGACGACCTGCTCGCCGAGATCCGCGAGCGCGCCTCCCGCGACGAGCGCATTCTCGTCACGACGCTCACCAAGCGCATGGCCGAGGACCTCTCGGAGTACCTGCAATCGGTCGGGGTGCGGGTGCGGTACATGCACGCGGACATCGACACGATCGAGCGGATGGAGATCCTGCGGGCGCTGCGCCTGGGGCGGATCGACGTGCTGGTCGGGATCAACCTGCTCCGCGAGGGGCTGGACCTGCCCGAGGTGTCCCTGGTGGCGGTCCTCGACGCGGACAAGGAGGGATTCCTGCGCAACGCCCGCTCGCTCATCCAGACGGTCGGCCGCGCGGCCCGCAACGCCAACGGCCGGGCGATCCTCTACGCGGACGCCGTCACGGGTTCGATGCGGGTGTGCATCGACGAGACGGAGCGCCGCCGCCGCGTGCAGCTTGCCCACAACGAGCGTCACGGCATCGTTCCGAAGACGATTCGCAAGAGCGTCGAGGAGATCGAGCGGGCGACGCGGGTGGCCGACGCGCGGGAGAAGCCGGGGGCGAAGGTGGCCGAGCCCGTGCCCGCGTACGCGGACGAGGTCGACTCCGAGACCCTCGCGAAGATCGTCGAGGAGGAGATGGCCAGGGCGGCCGAGGCCCTCGACTTCGAACGCGCGGCGATGCTGCGGGACCGGCTCTTCGACCTGAGGGCCGCGCGGTGAGCCGGGTCGGAGCGAGGGTGACGGAAGAGGAGCTGCGCGCGCTGGGACGCCGCGTCGGCGCGGAGGCGGCGCCGCCCGTGTTCATCGGCCTGAGGGGGCCGCTGGGCGCGGGGAAGTCCGTCTTCGCGCGGGCGGTGGCGCGGGGAGCGGGGGTGGAGGGGGCGCTGCCGTCGCCCACCTTCAACATCGTCTTCCGGTACCCGCTGCCGGGCGGGCGCGCGGTCGTCCACGCCGACCTCTTCCGGATCGAGTCCGCGGGGGAGCTGGCCCTGGTCGGGTGGGAGGACGTGCTCGGCGACGAGGGAGCGATCGTGCTGGCGGAGTGGTGCGGGCGGGCGGGGGAGGAGCTGCCGCCGGATCGCTGGGAGATGCGGCTGGGCTTCGTGCCGGGCGAGGCGGGGCGGCGGGGGATGGCGGTGGAACGGTTCGGAGAGCCGGAGTCTCTGCCGTGGCGGGGTTGACCGGCCGGGCGGGGCGCGGGAGCCCGCCCCCGGGATGCGTTCTCGCGATCGAAACGTCGTGGCGGGTGGGTTCGGTCGCGCTCGCAGTCGACGGGTCGGTGGCGGCGCGGCGCTTCCTGACGACCCCCTCCTCCCACGCGTCCGGGCTGATCCCGGCCATACGCGAGGTCCTTCGGGACGCCGGGGCCGGCGTCGCCCACCTCGCCGGCGTCGCGGTCGGCGCCGGACCGGGATCGTTCACCGGGGTCCGCATCGGGGGCGCCGCGGCCAAGGGGCTGGCGACCAGCCTCGGCGTGCCGCTCTACGCCGTTTCGAGTCTCCGCGCGGCCTCCTGGGCGGAAGAGGCGCTGGGAGCCGGGGTCCGTCTGCCTTCCGAGCTGCGCGGCGAAGGCGTTCCGTCCGGCCGGCCGGCGGGGACCGGCGTCCCGGCCGGCGGCGGGCGCGAGCACCGGTACGTGCTCCTCGACGCCCGCCGCGAACGGGTCTTCGGGGCATGCTACGACGTGGGCGCGGAGGGTCCCGTCCAGGTCGTCGCGCCGCACGGGGGCACGATCCTGGACGTCATCAACAGCCGTCCGGCCCGCGGAACCGTGTTCATGGGCGAAGGCGCCCTGGCGCACGGGGCGCTCGTTCGGGCGGCGGGCTACCGGACGCGCTCCCACCCCGCCGGGGTCCCGGTGGCCGACGCGGTGTTGTCGTGCTGCGCGTGGGAGCCCGTCGACGCCGCCGGCTGGGAACCCGACTACGTCAGGCGATGGCGCCCCGGGTGACGGCCCGGCCCGGCGCCGGGGACTTCTCGTTTTCGCCTGAGCGGCTACCTTTCTGAAACACAGGCTACGCAACCCCTATGGAGAAGATGCCCCACGAGAGCCGCAGGGTCCTGGTAACCGGCGGTGCCGGCTTCATAGGGAGCCATGTCGCCGACGCCCACCTCGAGCGCGGCGACCGGGTGTGGGTCGTGGACGACCTTTCCTCGGGACGACGCGAGAACGTCCCGGCGGGCGCCGAGTTCCACCGGCTCGACATCGCCGGCGAACGGCTCGGCGATCTCGTCCGGCGCGTGGGCTTCGACCTCGTCAGCCACCACGCGGCGCAGATCGACGTGCGCGCGTCGGTGGCCGATCCGGTGCGGGACGCCCGCGTCAACGTGGCGGGTCTCCTGAACATCCTGGAGGCGGCCCGCGCCGGCGGAACCGGGCGGATAGTCTTCGCCTCCAGCGGCGGCGCGGTCTACGGCGAACCCCGCGAGCTCCCCACGCCGGAGAGCGCGCCCAAGGAGCCCCTGTCTCCGTACGGAGTGGCCAAGCTGGCGGGCGAGCACTACCTGAACTACTACCGGGAAGTACACGGCGTGGACTACGTGGCGCTGCGCTACGGGAACGTCTACGGCCCGCGCCAGGACCCGCGCGGCGAGGCCGGAGTTGTGGCGGTCTTCTCGCGGCGACTGCTCCGCGGCGAGCCCCTGGCGGTCTACGGCGACGGCGAGCAGACCCGCGACTACGTGTACGTCGGAGACGTGGTGCGGGCGAACCTTCTCGCGGCCGGCATGGAACTCTCCGCCGCGCCCGGGATCGACGCGCGGGCCTACAACGTGTCGACCGGAAGGGAGACGTCGGTGAACCGGCTCGCCGCCGCGCTCGAAGACGCGGCCGGGATGCGGACGGGCCGCGTCTACCTGGACGCCCGCCCGGGGGAGCTCCGCCGCAGCGCGCTGGCGGCGGCGAGCATCGGCGAGCGCGGATGGATCCCCGCGCCGAGCCTGCGCCAGGGCCTTGCCGCGACCTTCGAGTCCATCGCCTCCGCCGAAGCCGCGCGGGTCGCATGACCGGGGCCCTCCTCCAGCCCCAGGCGCCGCGAAACCCGGCGGAGATGATCATGGGGGCCAGCGTGCCCACCCAGGTCGTCCTCGTGGTGCTGGTGCTCTTCTCGGTCCTCTCGCTGTGGGTGATAATCTCGAAGGTCAGGCACTTCCGCGGCGTGCGCCGGGAGGGGGACCGGTTCCTGGGCCGGATGGAGGAGGTGGCCAACCTCACCGAGGCGTCGGAGGCCCTGATAGGGCTTCCCGAGTCGCCGTACACGCGCCTCTTTCGCGGCGGCCTGTCCTTCTTCGCCGAGCTCAGTCCGGGGGCGCTCTTCGGGGCGAGCCAGGCGGCGGGCCTGTCGCTGACGCAGCTCGAGGCGCTGCGGCTGGTGATGGACAAGGTGCAGGCCGAGGAGATCGACGAGCTCGCTCACGGGATGAACTGGCTCGCCATCATCGGTTCGGTGTCGCCGCTGCTCGGACTCATGGGCACCGTCATCGGCATCGTGAACACCTTCCTGGGGATCACGGCCTCCGGCTCCACGAACATCAGCGCGGTGGCTCCGGGGGTGGCCGAGGCGCTCATAACCACGGTGGCGGGGCTCGCCGTCGCCATCCCGTCCGTGATCGCCTACAACCACTTCGCGTCGCGGCTCAACCTCGTGCGCGGCGAGTTCGAGGGCTTCGCCAGCGAGTTCATCGGAACGCTGGCCAAGGAGCGGCACGTGTGACCGGGCCGGCGCCGGGCCGCAGGGGCCGCCCGTGGAGGAGGCGCGAGGAGGCGGCGCCAGGGAGCGGGAGCCGCGCGTGAGGAGGCGGGAGCGGCAGCGCGCCGGACTCCCGGTTCGCGCGGAGATCAACGTCACCAGCCTCGTGGACATCGCCTTCACCCTGTTGGTGATCTTCATCATCACCGCCCCGGTGATGCAGGGCGGAATCGAGGTGAACGTGCCCCAGGGTCCCGTGAACGTCATCGAGGCGTCGGACGATCACATAATCCTCAATGTCGAACGCGACAACACGATTACCGTCGGGGAGTCGCCGGTGGCGGAGGAAATGCTGGACGCGACTCTCGCCGAGCTGATCGAGGCGCGCAACGCGGACGTGGTCTTCGTGAAGGGGGACTCGGCGGCGCTGTACGGGCGCGTGGCCCGCGCGATCGCCGCCGTTGCCGCCAACGAGGGGGTGCGCCTGTCGCTGGTCATGCGGGAGTTCCGCCGATGAGGGGGACGGGGGCGGGCCGGGAAGGCGCCGGCGGCGCGAGGCGCCGGCCCTTGGACGGGGGCGCCTTGGGCGTGTCGCTCGCCGTGCACTTCGCGGCGCTCGTCATCCTCTTCGGGGTGGTTCCGGCGCTGCGGGAACCTGCGATCGTCTACGAGGTCGTTCAAATCGACATGTCCGCCGCGGCGCCTCCCCCCGAGGACCGGCTCGTCGTCGAGACGCCCGAGGACCCTCCGCCCGCCGAGGAGGAGGCCCCGATGCCGGACCCCGACCCCGAACCCGAGCCGGATTCCGCCGAGACGCCGCCGCCGGCCGAGGAGCCGCCGCTCCCGGACCCCGAGGAGGCCGCCCCCGCCGAGGAGCCGGAAGACGGAACCGACGCGGTTACCCGGCGCGTCGAGGCGTTCCGCCGGGACTACCCGGAGTACTACCGGAACATCCAGAACCAGATCGAGCGCTGCTTCCGATGGCAGGGCTCCGGGCGGCTCGAAGTGCTGGTAACCTTCATGATTCGCCGGGACGGGACCACGACCGGGTTGGAGGTCGCGGCGCCTTCCGGGAACCACGCCTTCGACATCGACGCGCTGGGGGCCGTCGAATGCGCGGGAATGAACGACCGCCTGGGTCCGCTGCCCGAGGACTACCCGTTTTCGATGCTTCCGGTCCGCTTCACCATCGCCTCCAGGGTTGGAGGAAGGGGGCCCCCGGACGAGCCGGTGGAGGAATCCCCTTGAGAAGACCGACGTTACTTGCGAAGGCCCTGCCGCGCGCGCTGCCGGCGGTGGCGGCCGCCACGGGGCTCGCGGCCCAGGAGGAGGAACGGGGGATTCCGGGCGTGGAGCTCGGCATCGTCGTGGAGGACCGGTACGTACCGCCCGTCGCCGTGCGGCCGTTCACCCTCCTGATCGCGGGAGACGACGCGCTCGGGCGCGAGATCGAGCTGATCTTGGCCCGGGACCTCGACCACAGCGACCGCTTCGCGGTGCGCGACACGCTGCCCGCCGAGTTCGCGGGAGGGGCGGTTCAGTACGCGCTCTGGGAGCAGTTCCAGGTGGACTGGCTCGTCGCGGGGACGCTCGAGGGCGACGCGACCGGCGAGGGCAGGATTCTCACGGTGGAGCTGCACGACGTGGTCTACGGCAGCCTGCACGAGCGCGAGCGCTTCGTGCTGCCGGAACCGGGCAGCGCGGACTTCCGAATGGCGGTTCACGCGGTCTCGGACGCCCTGGTCGAGTGGGTGAGCGGGGAACGGGGCATGGCGGCGACCCGCGTCGTGCTGGCCATGCGCGCCTTCGGCGAAGAGCGCGGCAAGGAGCTGTACGTCGTCGACGCCGACGGCGAGAATCTCCAGCGCCTGACCTGGGACCAGAGCATCGTGGCGTCGCCGACCTGGTCGCCGGACGGGACGCGGATCGCGTACACCTCCTGGAAGTCGGGCGTCCCCCGGCTCTACGAGCGCGACCTGGAGACGGGCCGGGACCGGGAACTCGTACCCGGCGGCCACGGGCACCAGCTGACGCCCTCCTATCATCCGGACGGGCACACCGTCGCCTTCTCGGTGATCGGAGCCGAGCCGAACGGACTGCACACCTACAACATCCGCGACGGCTGCTGCATGGCGCGCCTGGGCGGCGGAGCCTACCACGACATCTCGCCCGGCTATTCGCCCGACGGGACGCGTCTCGTCTTCAATTCCAACCGTCTGGGAGTCGCCACGCCCCAGGTCTACGTGCGTCCGGCCGGAAGCGGCAGCGCCGAGCTCCTGTCGCCGTACCGCTTCGGCGAGGGCGGCTACTTCGCCGACCCGGACTGGTCTCCCGGGTCGAGCAAGGTGGCCTTCGCGGGCGGGATCCGGGGCAGGCGCCAGGCCAACCGCTACAATATTCTGGTTGCCGATTTCGAGAAGGGGGACAACCGGCTGGTCCAGCTTACTCGGGAAGGCAACAACGAGGATCCGAGCTGGGCGCCGGACGACAGGCACATCGTCTTCAAGGGCACGCGCAGCTACGGAACCGGGGTCTTCATCGTCGACGCCGCCACGGGGCGCACCCGCATTCTGGTGGCGAACGTGCTCGCCGAAGACCCCGACTGGTCTCCGCCGCTCGCCGGAAACGGCGGGGACGGGTGAGCCGGGCGCCCGCTCCGGCGCGTCCCGCCGGGGCTCGCGGATCCCCTTTACCGCCTTCTTCGATTTCGCCTATATTTGACGGGTGTCGAGTCAGGCCCGCTTGCCGCAACGCTCACCTTCACTGATCGGGAGAAGGGATGTTCAACCCACGGTTGGTCCCAGCCGCCTTCGTCGCCGTTGTCATCGCCGCCGCCTGCCGCCCGGAGCCGCCTCCTCCTCCGCCTCCGCCGCCGCCGGGGCCCACGCCCGAGGAAGTGGAGGCGCAACGAATAGCTGACTCGATCGCCGCGGCGCAGATGGAGGCCGCGCGATTGGCCGAAGAGGAAGAACGCCTGGAACGGGAGCGCGCGGAGCGGCGGAGACAGCTTCGGGCGACGCTCGAGGAGATGGTCTTCTTCGACTACGACGAGGCCGCCATCCGAATCGACACGAGGAGCCGGCTCGAAGCGAAGCTCGAAATCCTGCGCGACCACCCCGGCGTCCACCTCCGCCTCGAGGGCCATGCGGACGAACGGGGAACGTCGGAGTACAACATCGCGCTGGGGAACGAACGTGCCGAATCGGTGATGCGGTTCCTGACGGGCTACGGTCTCGAGGGGTCGCGCTTCGCGTCGGTTTCGTACGGGGAGGAAAGCCCCATCGCCCGGGGATCCAACGAGGCGGCCTGGGCCCAGAACCGGCGCGTCGAGTTCGTCATCACGGACGGTGCCGACGGCCTCGGCCGGTAGGCGGCCGTTACCGTTGCGGGCGCGGTTCGTCCCCGGCCGCCGGGCCCTCCGGCGCCCCGCGGCAGGGTTCGAGCGAAGGTGTCCGCAGCCGTGCCGGCCCGGTCGTCGGCGGGATGGAGCCGCCGGAGTGCGAACCGGAGGACCGGTGACGCGAACGGCAACCGCGCGAAGCGCCGCCGCCGCCCTGTCGCTCGCGCTTGGCGCGTGCGCGACACGGGGTGACGTCGTGGAGCTGCAGAGCGAGGTGCGGGCGCTCTCGGCGCGCCAGGACTCGGCCTTCGCCGAGCTGCGCCGGTCGCTCGCGGAGCAGAACAGGGCGGCAACGGACTCGGTGCGCCTCCTCTCCGACCTGGTGTTCAACTTCAGGGGAGACACCAACAGCCGCCTCTTGGCGATTCACGGCCAGCAGCTCCGTCTCGGCGAGATCCTGGGCCAGAGCCAGCGCAGCCTGGACCAGATGAGCCAGGAGATGGACGACCAGTGGGAGCGCCTGCAGCAGCGGATGCACGAGCGCGGGGCGGAAGGCGGAGACACGCTCGGGGATTCCGGGGACGAAGGCGCCGAGCCTCCCGGGCAGGGCGGCACGGCGGCGGAGGAGGCGCTCTACAACGCTGCGGTGAGCCACTTCGAGAGGGACCTGCGAACGTCCGCCCGCCGGGGGTTCACGCAGTTCCTCCAGGAGTACCCGCGCAGCGAACTGGCTCCCGCCGCCTATCTGCATCTGGGCGAGCTGCTGACGCTGGAGGGTCTGCTGACGAGAGCGGTCGAAAACTACCTGGAGGTGCCCAGGCTGTTTCCCACCGCGGAACAGATTCCGGCGGCCCTGTTCCGGGCCGGCGGGCTCTGTGTCGAGATGGAGGACTACGACCGGGCCCGCGAGCTCCTGGAGCGGGTGATCAACACCTATCCGGACGACATGTTCGCCGAGCTGGCGCGGGAAGAACTCGAGAAGATTCCCTAACGGGCGGCCGTGCTCTGCCCCGTCTGCAAGTCCGCCTCGAAGGTCGTCGACTCGCGCACGGCCCGCGGGGGCCGCGCCATTCGCAGGAGGCGCGAATGTCTGGATTGCGCCGGCCGCTTCACGACCTACGAGCGAGTCGAGGAACGGCCCCTGCAGGTCGTCAAGCAGGACGGCAGCGCGGAGGACTTCCGGCGCGACAAGCTCGAAGCGAGCGTCGCCGTGGCGTGCGCCAAGCGCCCGGTCTCGCCGGGTGACATCGAGGCGCTGGTGGACCGCATCGAGGACGGCCTCTCCGGTTCGGCCCGGAAGGAGGTCACTTCCGCGCGGATCGGCGAGGAGGTCATGGAGGGGCTCAAGCCGCTCGACCGGGTCGCCTATGTGCGCTACGCGTCGGTGTACCGGAACTTCCAGCGCATCGACGAGTTCCAGGAGGTCGTGGACGAGCTTATCGTCCGGGAGCGGCGCGAGGGCCGGCGGCGCCTCCAGGGCGAGCTCCCGCTCCCGGCGGGCGGCAGCCGGAGCGGCGACGGCTGATGGGGAGGCTTGGCGACGTCCTCGCGTCGCGGGGGAAGGGAAATCCCAAGGCCGAGATGCCCTTCCTGGACCATCTGGAGGAGCTGCGCCGGCGGATCCTGTGGAGCTTCCTCGCGGTGATCCTGGGCTTAGCCGCGGGTCTCTTCCTCGTCACGAACCCGCACGTCGACGTGATGCAGATCCTGCTCGGACCCGGCCGGGACCTGTTCGGAGAGGATTGGCTGCCCCAGGCGCTGTCTCCCACCGATCATTTCTTCGTCCTCCTGAAGGTCTCGCTGTGGATAGGCTTCATCCTGGCCTCTCCCACCCTCGTCCACCAGGCGTGGGCGTTCCTCGCGCCCGCGCTGGAGAAACGCGAAAAGCGGGCCATCGTTCCGGCGCTGTACATGGGGCTCGTCCTCTTCCTGCTCGGCGTGGCGGCGGCGTACTTCGTCGTCCTGCCGGTCTCCCTGCGGTTCCTGGTCGGCATCGGGACCGAGTTCATGACCCAGGGATGGACGGCCAACCTCTACTACGGTTTCATCGTCAAACTGCTGTTGGCGATGGGGTTCGTCTTCGAGCTGCCGGTGGTCATACTGGTGTTGAGCGCGCTGGGCGTGGTCACGCCCCGCTTTCTCAGAGCCAAGAGGCGCCACGCCGTCGTCGCGGGCACGATCGTGGCCAGCATGATCTCGCCGGGGGACCTGCTGCTGGCGACGGTCATAATGGCGGGTTCGCTGATGCTGCTCTACGAATTCGGTATCTTTCTCTCGGTGCTGGTCTGGAGAAGGCGGGCGGAGCGGGACGGCGGGTCCGAAGCGGAAGCCCGCGGGTGAACCCGCGCGAGCGCCGGGGGGCGGCGCGTTGGCGGGGCGCTCTCGAGGCGGGAACGGCGCCGCCGCGAAGGTCCCCGGCGACGTGTCCGGTCCCTCGCGAGGATTCGCCCCCGGAGGCGACGCCGAGCGGAGCCGCGAAGAGACGGGAAGTACAGTAAACATGACATATTGGAAACCAGAGTTTACATCGTGACCGGACCGGCGCGGCGACCGGGCCCGGCGCCTCGCCGCTCGGGCGGTTTTATCCACGGACTGCTGGCCCTTGCGGCGGTTGCGGCGGCGCCGTCTCCGGCGTCCGGACAGCAGCTGACGGACTCGCTTCGCGACGTGGTCCGGTCGCGGCTGGAACGGCTCACGCGCGCGTGGGGGGACTCGACCGACCTGCTGCCGGACACTCTGTCGGCGGACTCGGCCGCGGCGCCGATGGTCCGGGACTCCACGCTCGGGCAGCTGCTGGGCCTCGAGGGCTACACCATGGTGGAGTACCGGGCGGAGGGGGCGGTCTTCGAACCTGAGGCCCGGCTGCTCACCCTGACGGGGTCGGAGGCGAACAGAGCCGTCATGCACCGCGACGGCCTCGAGCTGGAGGCGGACTCGGCGCTGGTCTTCGACGAGAACGCCGGCCGCCTGGTCACCGTCGGCGAGGAGGCCACCTTCACCCCCGAGGACGGAGATTCCGTGCTCACGCGCCAGATCATCTTCGACCTCAACGAGGACCGCGCCACCGCGGTGGACGCGCAAACGACGACGCAGGCCGGCGCGGGGAGCTGGCTCGTTCGCGGCGACTGCCCCTGGGTCGACGGAGACCGGTCGTACTGCCACCGGCTGCGGTTCACGAGCTGCGAAGAGGAGGAGCCCCACTACCACTTCCTCGCGCGCGAGATCAAGATCACCCCGGGGGGCACGATGGTCGCGCGCAACGTTATCCTCTACTTCGCGGACGTAGGGGTCCTGTGGCTTCCCTTCATTGCGCAGAGCACCCAGACGGAGCGCCGCTCGGGCCTGCTCCCGGTTCGCTTCTCGGTGAACGACATCGTGCGCACCTCGGAGAGCTACTCGCGCCGGGTGTCCAACATGGGGTACTACTGGGCGATCAACGACTACGCCGACGCCGAGGTCGGAATCGACTGGTGGAGCGGCAACTACATGGCGGTAACGGGCGCGCTTCGGTACGAATGGGCACGCCAGTTCCTGGAGGGCGGGGCCAATTTCAGGCAGTTCTGGAGAGAGGGGGGCGGATCCGAACTCGCCGTCGACACCCGGCACCGCTGGGAGATTTCGGAGCGCAGCCGGGCGCAGGCCTCGTTCCGGTACGCGTCGAGTTCGTCCTTCGTGCGACGCAATTCGTTCGACCCCAGGGAGGTCACCCAGTCGATCGACTCGGAGGGCGGGTTCAGCCGGCGCTTCGACTGGGGGAACCTCTCGGTGAACGCCAACCGCCGGCAGTTCCTGTCGGACGACAAGGTCGAGATGACGCTCCCCACCGTCAACCTCTCCCTGTCGCCGATCACCCTCTTCGGCGCGCCCCCCAACCGGGCCCGCTTCTACAACAACCTGACGTGGTCGGCTTCCGGCCGCATGTCTCGGTCGATACGCGACCTTCCGGCGCAGCCGCCCGACACCTTCAGGCTGAGGTCCGCCGACACCGAGGCGTGGCGCGGCAGTTTCTCGACCAGCCTCTCGGCGGGCGCCCTCTCCGTTTCGCAGAGCGTCAACCTCAACCGGAACGTCGTCCTCGACGTGCCGCCGGGCTTCTTCGACCCCGACACCGCGACTCCCCCGGCGGGCGTGGGGAGCGTGGGGGACCTTCGGCAACCCCTCTTCCACACCCCGGCGGCCGCCGACAGCATGGACCACCGGGACGAGGAGCTGACCTGGTCGACCAGCGTCAACTACCAGGTGAACCTCGTGGGGTCCTCGTCGCTAACCCCGAGTCTCTCCGTTTCGGGCCGGTCGATCCGGTCCGACACCCTCTCGGCCGGCGACGGCGGTTTCGTCGCCGCTCCCCGCCGCCTTTCCTTCGGCGCGAGGCTCAAGGTCGACGTCTACGGCTTCTTCCTGGGAGACCGCATCCGGCACAAGTGGTCGCCGAGCTTCAACTACGCGTACTCGCCCGAGACGAGACCGACCGATCTGCAGAAGCAGGTCTTCGGCGACCGCGCTATCCAGCCGAAGAACGAGATTCGGGTGGGGATGACCCAGACCTTCGAAATGAGGGTCTCGGATCCGGCCAAGGATTCGGCGGCCGCGGAGGAACCCGCGCGCGACCGGTCCGCCGGGCCCCGCCGGTTGCCCAAGGCGCGGAAGGTCACCCTGCTGGGGCTGCGAACCAGCGCCGTGACCTACGATTTCGAGCAAGCGGACGAGGCGGGCCACTTCAGCCGGGGTTTTGCGGAGAACCTGCGAATCTCGAACCAGATCAGCTCGGACTACCTCCGGGGACTGTCCATTTCGGTGGAGCACGACATCTTCGAGCCCCCGGCCGAAGGCGGCGAGGCTGCGGCTGCGCTCGTCTTCGCTCCTTTCGCTTCCCGCGCGAACCTGTCGTTTTCGCTGAGCAACAAGTCCGGGCTGTTCCGCTGGCTGGGCGGGCTGGCGGGCGGCGGGGCGGAGGGAGAATCCGCGTCCGCGGGGACCGGCGACGGGGAAGACGCGTCGGACCCGACGGGGCTGGAGACGGCGGATCTGGGCGAATCGACGGTCGTGCCGCGTTCCGGCGACCGGCGCCGTTCGTCGCTCGGTTCCCGTAGGGGAGGAGGCAAGGTGGGCGAGTGGTCCGCCTCGCTCGCCTACTCCCTGGCGCGCGCCCGGGGAGCCGAAACGGACGGTAGCCGGATGCTGCAGGCGAACGTCCGGTTTCAGCCCACGGAGAAGTGGTCGGTGAATTGGAGGACTTCCTACGACATGGTGGCGGGCTCCTTCAACGACCATGTGATCAACCTCAAGCGGGAGATGCACCGCTGGGAGGCCGACTTCGCCTTCCGGCAGACGGCCACCGGCAACTGGACCTTCGTCTTCGAGGTGGCGTTGACGGACAACCGGGACCTGCACTTCGACTACGAGCAGCGGACCGGGGGACTGCAGACCGGGCCGAGCGGGTCCGGGCGGCGTTAGCGGTGCGGCGGAGGTGTTCTTCCCAGGGCCGCCGGCCGCCGGGCCCGTCCCGAAGACTGTCCGCCAACCGATGAACCCTCGTCCCCCGGTGAGGACGGGATCGAACCGCTGCACGGTCGTAAGTCCGTTTGCAGCATGGCTTTTTCAGCTTGGCACAAAAAATGCTGTAGACAGCGTGCGGAAACTGGGACCCGTGGATCCGAACCGGGCCCCGCGTCACGACCATTCCATTTCGCGCAATGAAATTGCAATGTCAGGTCGCGACGCGGTTGCGGGCCCGCGGAAGTGGAAATGAAACGAGGGAGAGTATGCGATACCGGATGGTGGTAGCGGCTGCGGTCTGCCTGGGAGCTTGCGACGGGACGCTGGATCCCGTGGATGATCCCGCCCCGCCTCGCAATCTCGACGGCGAATACTACAACATGGGGGTGGACCTGCGGTGGGAGCTGGATGACAGGTGGGACGGGGAGGCCTTCCGCGTCTACGGAAAACGGACCACCGAGGCGGAGTTCTTCTTCATTGCGGAGGTGACGAGCTGCGCCGAGGGCGTGTGCGTGTACCGGGACATCAACATCAGCCCGGAGCGCGCTTACGAGTACTACGCCGCGTCCGTGGACGGAGAGACGGGGACGGAGGCGGCCAGCCCGCGTTCGGTCGAGGTCTTCGTGCCCGCCCCCGTCCCCCCGCCGGTGCCCGCCGATGTCGAAGCCGTGGCGCTGGACGACGCGGTGTTTCTGCGCTGGAGGGACAACAGCTCCGGGGACGACGACTTCTCCGCGTACCGGGTCTACTCCAAGGGGGTCGACGAGGACTATCTCCTCGGGGATACCGACTCTCCGGGATTCATCGACTTTCTGGCCGAGAACGGCGAGACATCCGAGTACTACGTCACGTCGGTGGACGTGCAGGGCCACGAGAGCGTCGCAAGCCGGACGGTGGAGAGCACGCCCCGGCCGGACTACGCGGGCGAGGTCGTTTTCGCCCACGACAACAAGCCGAAATCCTCCGGATTCCGCTTCCAGGAGTCGGACGACCTCCAGGCCGTCATCGACGGAAACAATGCCTACCGCCACTTCAGGATCGAGTACGACGACGGCAGGTTCTGGTTCGTTCCCGGACCGGACGCCTACGTTCACGGGACGCGCAAGGAGACCTCGGCTCTGAAGTGCGGTCCGCGGGCGGATTCGGACTGCGTTTCCTGGGAGGAGGCGCCGAGATCGGGGTATCTTTCGGATGAAATGCACCTGGAGGTCGGCTTCACCTACATGTTCTACGTTCCGGGAGACGACGGGGAGATGCGATACGGAGCGGTGCGCCCCACGCACACCGCAGCGTGCCCCGATCACTTCGTCATCTTCGACTGGGCGTATCAGACCCAGGCGGGAAACCCGCAACTGTCGCTGCCGCGGGGGTAGCCGCCCGTGGACGGACCCGCCTCCCGCGCGGGCGCCGGGAGCGGCGGCGGCGCGGGCCGGCCGCCGTGACGACGGTGGTGGAGGCCGTACCGAACTTCAGCGCGGGCCGGGATCCGGAATTCGTCGCGGAGGTGGCGGAGACGTTCGCGCGGGCGGGGTGCGAGGTTCTTAGCACCGATTCGGATCCCGACCACAATCGCAGCGTCGTGACGGTGATCGGCGCGCCCCGCTCCGTGGAGGACGGCGCGGTGGAGGCGGCCCGGCTCGCCCGCGAACGCGTCGACCTTCGCGTTCACCGGGGCGTGCATCCCCGGGTGGGCGCACTCGACGTGCTGCCCTTCGTGCCCCTGGGGGGAATGGCCATGTCTCAGGCCGTCGAGATGGCCCGTCGCGCCGCCGCACGCATCAGTCGGCTGGGTATTCCCGCGTACCTCTACGGGAGGGCTTCGGAGCCGCCCGGCCGCGGACTCGCGTCCATCCGGCGGGGCGGATTCGAGGCGCTCGTCGCCCGGGAGCCGGCCGGGCGAACGCGGGCCGACCTCCCCGGGCTGGACGAAGACGGGAACCCCGCCCACCTCTTCGCCCACCCGACGGCCGGAGCCGCTTGCGTGGGAGCCAGGGCGGTCCTTCTGGCCTGGAACGTGGATGTGGAGGGGGTTTCCCCCGAGGAAGCCGGTAGGATCGCCTCGGGCATTCGGGAATCGGGCGGGGGCTTTCGCGGCTTGCGGGCGCTGGCGCTCTTCCTGCCGCGGCAGGGCCGGACCCAGGTCTCCATGAGCCTGGAGGCGCCTGACGAGACCGACCCGGCGGAGGTGTTCGCCGCGATCGAGGCGGGCGTCGGACGAGTCGGGGGGCGCGTGGCGGGGTCCGAGGTGATCGGCATGGCACCCGACGCCGTTACGGACTCCGTCGCCCGGGCGATTTTGATACGGGACTGGTCCCCCGACCGGGTCCTGAGCCGCCGGGTCGCCGCGCGCGCGGAGGCGGGTCCGGTCGGATGACGGACCGTCCGTCACCGGCGGCCGGGTCGCCGCGCGCGTGGAAGCGGACCAGACAGTAGGGGTAGGGCACCCCTACTGGAAGCCGGGTCGCCGCGCGCGTGGAAGCGGATCCGCCGGTGCGATGCGAAGACCGCGGTGCGGGCGGTGCGGGAGCGGCACCGACCGAGCGCGCGCGCGCGCGCAATGTGCCTTTCCCGGTCCTCATGCTAACTTGTCTCCGGGTGGCAGGTGGCTTCCGGGGAAGATTCCGTCCCGGGCCGTCGGCGGGATAATCCTCACAACGCGCGCGCATGTCCGACACCACGACGGTTCGGCGGGGGGCGACGACGGTGTCGCCCGGCATCCAGGCCCCCGTGAGGGACCGCCTCGATCTGGTGCTGGAGAATCTGCGCGGGATCGCGGTTTCGGACTTCTCCATGATCGAGGAGGTCAACGCCTACCTGCTCGACGTGCCGGGCAAGCTGTTTCGGCCCACGCTGCTGCTCCTCGCTAGCGATGTCGGGGGAGAGTCGTCCGAAGACGCGGTGACGCTGGGGGCCGTGGTGGAACTCGTCCATATCGCGACGCTCGTACACGACGACGCCGTGGATCATTCGGTGCTCCGGCGCGGGATGCCGACCGTCAATTCGCTGTGGACGCACCAGATCGCGATCATCATGGGCGACTACCTGTACAGCCGCGCCGTGACCGAACTGGCGCGGCTCGGAAACCTGGAGGCGGTGCGGGTTCTGGCGACCGCGGCCAACACGATGAGCGTGGGGGAGATGCGGCAGCTTCTTTCCTACGACGACGTCACCTACTCCGAGGCCGAGTACTACCGTCTCATCGCCGCCAAGACCGCGTCGCTCATGTCGGCGGCGTGCGAGATGGGAGCGTTGGCGGGCGTGCGGGCCCTCCGCGTCCCGTTCAGGCGTTTCGGGCATTTCCTCGGCATGGCCTTTCAGATCGCCGACGACATGCTCGACTACGCCGGACGCGAAGACGTGACCGGCAAGCCCGGCGGCCTCGACCTGCGGGAACGGAAGGTCACCCTGCCGCTGGTGGGCGCGCTGAGGGAGATGTCGCCTCCGGAGGTCGACCAGATCCGTCATGTGTTCACGCTGACGGATCCGGGCGACGACGAAGTCGGGGCCGCGATCGACCTGGTGCGCCGAAACGGAGGGCTCGAGTACGCGCGCCGCAAGGCGCTGGAGTACGCCGGTTCGGCAGAGGCGGAGATCGCGGGGCTCACGCCCGGCCCGGCCCTCGACGCCCTCTCCGAAGCCGTCGTATACGCTGTGGACCGGTCACGATAGAGCCGAATGGAATCGAGTTACAAGCGAAACATCACGCGTGGGCTCTGGACCCTGGTCCTGGGGCTGTTCCTGGGCGGACTTCTCACGAAGCTCGCCGAGAGATTCCTGCTGCCGGAGAGCGCGCCGCGTTCGTTCCTCACCACCTCGGTGAGCGCGTCGTTCGGCCCGGTGTCCGTCAATCTCGTGTCCGTCGACTTCACGGTGGGACCCGTGTCCTTCGTGTTGAACGTGCTCACGCTGGTCGGCATTGCGCTCGTGGCGCTGGTGATTCGCTCCTGGTTCTAGCGGGTCCGCGGACAAAATCCCGCCGGTAGTTCGGGCGGCCGCTCGGGGTGCTCGCGGGGCTTCATCCACGGATTGCCAGCGGTCCGCGGACTCGGTCTTTCGCGAACGGCGCGGGGAAGGTTAGGTTGTCCAAACGGCCCGCCGCGGGGGTTCGAGGGCGCGATCCCGCATTTCCAGATCACAAGGAGGCAGCGGACATGCCATTCAATTTCGGCATCGGCGAAACGATCCTGATCTTCCTTGTCGTGCTGCTCCTCTTCGGCGCCAAGCGGCTTCCCGAGATCGGGACGTCCCTGGGGAAGGGAATCAGGGAGTTCAAGTCCTCGGTGCGTGAAATCGAGTCCTCGGTGCGAAACGAAGGCGAACTGAAACCCCCTCGCGAAGACGTCTCCGCGGCCGAGACCGCGGACGCCGGCGAAAGGGGCGCGCCCCGGCGCCTCACCCGGGGCTGATTCGCACGACCGCCTGCCGTCAGAAGACGGGGGGCAGCCTCACCTGATCCTCGGTCTCGGGCGGGTCGAGCACCTCCTCGCGCCGGTCGACGATCTCGGCCTCCTCGCGCAGCGCTTCGATCCATTGGAAGAGCCGCTGCTCCCGAAGTGCGCCGAGCAGCCGGGACCGCTGAACGTCGATCTGGTCGCGCCAAGCCAGGCTGTCGGCGGCTTGCAGGGCCGTGAGTTCGATGACGAAGGCGTTCTGGTTCGCCTGAACCGCGTCGGACACCTCGCCGACCTCCAGCCCGAAGGCGGTTCCGACCGCCGCGTTGTAACGTCCCAAGCCGGGCACGTTGTCGTTTCTCGCGAACGGGCCCGCCTCCCGCACTTCGTCCAGTCCCATTTCCCGGGCGACTTCGGCGAGCGGCCGGCCGCTGCGGACCTCCGCAACCAGCGTCCGGGCCTCCTCCATGGCGGCGCCGACCTTCTTGACCGTGCCGATCGAGGCCCGGATGGAGGACTCCGCCTCTTCGCGGGTGAGGTAGCGGGACGGTTCGACCGTGACGAGCTCCATGGCGTAGAACGCGATCCGGTTCTCGAAGACGGGGCTCACTTCCCCCGGGGATGTTTCGGGATCGAAGACCCAGTCGCCGCCTTCGGTCACGTCGCCCGCCCCCGGCACCAGGGGGAAGGTCTCCAGGAACTCCACCGTGTCGGCCTCGAGTCCCAGCGCCGCCGCCGCTTCGGCCAGGGCGACGGATTCGCCCAGGACCTCCAGGGAGTCGGCCGCGGTGTAGAGTTCGATTTCCGAATCTTCCGTGCGCTCAAAGGGGAGGAGAATGTGGCGGGCCTGAGCCGAATCCCGGCCCCAGCGCCGCGTGACCTCGATGAGGTGAACGCCGAATCCCGTCCTCACGGGGCCGGTCACGCGGTTCAGCGGCGCGGCGAAGGCGGCGGAGTCGAAGGCGGGAACCATCCGTCCACTGGAGAAGACGCCCAGGTCGCCTCCGGCGGCGACCGTGGCCGAGTCGGCGGATTCCCGGCGCGCCACCTCGGCGAAGTCCTCTCCGCCGGCGATCTCCCGCCGCAGCTCCTCGGCCCTGGCGCTGACGGCCGCCGTATCGGCGGCGGTCGGGGTCTTCGAGACCGAGACCGCGACGACCCTGGCGGTGGCGGCCACGAAGAACTCCTCCCGGTTCTCGTCGTAGTAGTCGTCGATTTCGCCGGGGGTGACTTCGATCTCGTCGTCGGACACCCGGACAAGGGGATCGAAGGCGACGTAGCGGACGCTCGCCTTCTCGTTGTCGGCCTTGTACGTGTTCCACAGGTCGTTGTCGGAAACGTAGATCCCCGAAGCCACCTGGCGGAGCAGCTTCGCCCGCGGGATGACGTCCCGGTAGTACATCTCCAGTCCCAGCAGCCACTGGCTGCCGGCGACCGAGATGAACTGCTGGTACTTGGCGAGGTCGAACTGGCCGTCCGTCTGGAACTCCGGAGCGCTCGCGGCCATCGGGGGCGGGCTGAAACGGGCCGCGTTCAGGATCTCCTCGTCGGTAACGACGATCCCTCTGCGGTCGAGCTCCTGCCGTATCAGGATGCTGTTGACCAGCTCGTCCCAGGCCTGGTCCTCCAGCTGGGCGTTCTGCGCGCCGGTGACGGGGTCCTCCTGGCTCTGCGCCGCCTGGTCGTACAGTCTGCGATAGGCTTGCATGTACTGGTCGTAGAAGACGGGCTCGCCGCCGACCCGCCCGATCTCGCCCCTCGACCCGGACGACTGGCCGGTAATGTCCATCCCCCACTCGAAGAACATGAGTCCCCCGAAGGCCAGGACCGCGAGGATCATGATCCACTTCGTGTTCCTGCGCAATTGCTGCATCATGGCTGGTGCTCCCTCCTTGTCGGGGAAGTTAACCTACCGCCGGACCCGGCTCCAAGGAACGGGCGGGAACGACTCCCGTATCCCGCCGGCGCAGGACCGGGGTTCGCCCTTCGAATGCCGGGAGGATTTTGTCCACGGGCTTGGCGCTCCGACGGCCCGGCGCCCCGGCGTTCGTGCGGGTTCGTCCGCGGACCGCTAGCTTTCGTCACGCGGGCTTCCCGGCGGCGGCGGTGCGCCGGCGGACACCGTGGTCCGCGACCGAACCCCGGCGCCCTTGCCGGCCTCGCCGCTCGGAACAGAGCGGGGACGCCGCGGCGGACCGCCGGATCAACCGAAAAGGAACGACCTTGCGGATCGCCGTCGTCCACGGCCCCAACCTCGATCTTCTGGGCGCGCGCGAACCCGGCGTCTACGGTACGGCCACCCTGGACGACGTCAACCGGGCGCTGGCCGCCCTCGCCGGCGAACTCGGTGCGGAGGTCGAGCCGTTCCAGTCCAACCACGAGGGAAAAATTCTCGATTTTCTCGCCGGCGCGCGGCACCGGGCGGCCGGGATCGTCATCAATCCGGCCGGGCTTGGGCACACGTCCGTGGCCCTTCTCGACGGACTTCTGGCGATCGCCAAGCCGTTCGTCGAGGTCCACCTGAGCAATCCGGCGGCCCGGGAGCCCTTCCGCCGGCGGTCCCTCCTGACGCCGTCGGCGGTGGGGGTGGTCGCCGGTTTCGGGGTGGACAGCTATCTTTCCGGCTTTCGCTGCCTGCACAACCACCTGCAACGAGCCGATGCCGAGCACCGCTGACTTCCGCAACGGAATGGTGCTGGAGATCGACGGTGTGCTCTGGTCGATCACGTACTTCCAGCACGTCAAGCCCGGAAAGGGCGGCGCCTTCGTGCGCACCAGACTCAAGAACGTCCTTTCGGGGGCGGTCGTTGACCGCACTTACCGCGCCGGAGAACGGGTCACGGCCGTCAGGCTCGAGCGCCGGCCCGTGGACTACTCCTACACCGACGGCGCCCTGTTCTACTTCATGGACCGGGAGACCTACGACCTGATCCCCATCAGCCGGGAAATGCTCGGGGAGACCCAGCTGAAGTACCTGAAGGAGAACATGGAGTGCGAGGGGCTGGTCCACGACGGCAACGTGATCAGCGTCGAGCTGCCGGCGTTCGTCGAGCTGGAAGTCACCGGCGCGGACCCCGGCTTCAAGGGCGACACCGCCCAGGGCGCGACGAAGCCCGCGACGCTGGAGACCGGCGCCGTCGTGCAGGTGCCGCTCTTCGTCGAGGCCGGCGACGTGGTTAGGATCGACCGGCGCGAGGACAAGTATCTGACCCGGGTCAGCGGATGATCGACATCGGCTTCGTGGAGTCCCTGATCCGCATGCTGGACGAGTCCTCCCTGGACAGCCTCGAGATCAGGAGGGGAGGGACGCGGATCCGCCTGGCCAAGTCGCCGGACGGGCGTGCGGTCGTCGCAAGCCGGTCGGCGAACGACGACGCCCCCGGGGCCGCCGCGCTTCCCGGCCCGCCGCCGCCCGAGGCCGCCGCCGAAGCCCCGCCGCCGGTCGAAGCGGGCTCGGCCCAACTCGCGGAGATCGCCTCGCCGATGGTGGGGACCTTCTACCGGGCCCCCTCTCCCGAGGCGGCCCCGTACGTGGAGGTGGGGGGCGCCGTGGCCGAGGGCGACGTGCTGTGCGTGATCGAGGCCATGAAGCTCATGAACGAGCTGGAGTGCGAGACCTCCGGCCGGATCGTCGAGATCTGCGTCGACAACGCGGAACCGGTCGACTTCGGGCAGGTTCTCTTCCGCATCGACCCCGCCTGAGGCGCGCATTCCCGGCGGGATGTTCTCGAAGCTCCTGATCGCGAACCGCGGCGAGATCGCGTTGCGGATCGTCCGGGCCTGCCGCGAGCTCGATGTCGCCACGGTGGCGGTGTATTCCGAGGCCGACCGGGAATCTCTGCACGTGCGCTTCGCCGACGAGGCCGTGTGCATAGGTCCGTCGCGGGCGGCGGAGTCGTACCTCAAGGTGTCGCGCATCGTGGCCGCCGCCGAGGTCACCGGCGCGGAGGCCGTGCATCCGGGTTACGGCTTCCTGGCCGAGAACGCGGAGTTCGCCGAGATCTGCGAGCGCTCGGACCTCGTCTTCGTGGGGCCGACGCCGCACCAGATTCGCACCATGGGCGACAAGGCGGCGGCGCGGGAGACGATGCGCGCCGCCGGGGTGCCGGTGGTGCCGGGTTCGGACGGGATCGTGGAGGACGAAGGGGAGGCGCTGGCGCTGGCCCGCGAGATCGGGTTCCCGGTCATGATCAAGGCGGCGGCGGGCGGGGGGGGGAAGGGGATGCGCATAGCCTCGGACGAAGCGTCCTTTCCGAGGCACTTCTCGGCGGCGCGCGCCGAGGCCGCGGCGGCCTTCGGCGAGGACGGCGTCTACCTGGAGCGCTGCCTGGTCCGGCCCCGCCACGTGGAGTTCCAGATCTTCGGCGACCGGCACGGCCGCGTGGTGCACGTGGGGGAACGGGACTGCTCGATACAGCGCCGCCACCAGAAGCTCGTCGAGGAGGCGCCCTCCCCCGGCCTCTCCCCCGAGCTGCGCGAACGGATGGGCGAGGCGGCCGTCGCGGCGGCGCGCGCCATCGACTACGTGGGCTCCGGCACGGTGGAGTTCCTGCTCGACGAGTCCGGCGAGTTCCACTTCATCGAGATGAACACCCGCATCCAGGTCGAACATACGGTCACCGAGGTCGTCACCGGTCTGGACCTCGTCAAGGAGCAGATCAAGGTGGCCGCCGGGGAGCCGCTCTCCTTCCCCCCCGGTCCGCCCGTCCTGCGCGGCCACGCCATCGAATTCCGGATCAACGCCGAAGACCCCTTGCGCGGGTTCGCTCCGTCGCCCGGCGCCATCACCACCTTCCACCAGCCCGGGGGACCGGGCGTGCGGGTGGACACGCACGTCTACTCGGGCTATCTGGTCCCGCCCTTCTACGACTCGCTGATCGGCAAGCTGATCGTCTGGGGGAACACGCGCGAAGAGGCGGTCGTGAGGGGCCGCGAGGCTCTGGAGTCCTTTGTGATCGAGGGGATTCCGACGACGATCGGCTACCTGTCGCGGATCACCCGCGACGACGCCTTCCGGGCGGGCGGCGTCGATACGGACTTTGTGAAACGTTTCGCAAACAGCCGGGAGCCTTGAGCGGGCCGTGCGTCTGCGCGTGTACTTCACCCCCGGAGAGGTGCATGCCGGCGACCTGAGGGGCACCTCCGCGGCGGTCGTCGACGCGGTCCGCGCCACCTCGAGCATCGTCGAGGCGATCGCCAACGGGGCCCGCGCCGTTCACCCGGCCGTGACCGTCGGCGAGGCGGTGAGGCTCCGGGCCGAGCTGGCCGAAGACGGCGAACGCCCGCTCCTCTGCGGCGAACGCGGCGGGATCCGCCCCGGCGGCTTCGATCTCGGCAACTCTCCCGCCGAATTCACGCCGCCGGCGGTTGGCGGACGGCGGCTGGTCATGACCACCACCAACGGCACCCGGGCCTTCGCGGCCGCCGTCGGCGCGGATCGCGTCCTCGCGGCTTCCTTTCTCAACCGGAGCGCGGTGGCGGACGCGGTGCGGGGAGACCGCGCGGTCGCGGTCGTCTGCGCGGGGAGGAAGGGCCGCTTCGCCCTCGACGACGCGGTGTGCGCGGGGCACGTCGTGCGCGCGGTGATCGAGCGCGCGGCCGCACCCGTCACGTTGGACGACGGCGCAACCGCCGCGCGGGATCTGGCCGGGCGGTACGGCGTGTCCGGGGAGATGCTCGCGGGCACGGCGGCCGGCCGGGCGCTGGTGGAAGCGGGGCTCGGCGCCGACCTGGCCCTGTGCGCAAGCGCCGACAGGCGCCAGATTGTACCCATGATGTACGATCGCGTGATCACGGTCCCGCGCGGATAGGCGGGCAGGCTAACCGTGGCCGGCCCGCGCGGCGGACGGAGGAGGGCGAAGGGGGCCAGGGCCCGCAGCCGCAAAAGGGACGGGAAGCGGCTTTCCCCGCGGAAGAGGTCGCCCGAGCGGCAGATGCGGCAGCGGCGCACTCTGGCCGCCGTGACTGCGGTGCTGGCCTTTCTGGTCGCCGCGGCGCTCGTTCCCCTGAAGTGGTTCGGCCCCCGGGCTGCCGGGGCGTTCGAGACCGGCAATCCGGTCGGGACGGTCGGCGGAGTGGTGAAGGAAGGGCTGGTCGCGGCTTTCGGGGTCGGTTGCGCCGCGGTCCCTTTGGGCATTCTCGCCGTCGCCGCCTCCGTCGGGGGGTGGTGGGCCCCGTCCCGCCGCAGGAGCCTGTGGATCGTTGCCGCCGCCTTGCTCCCGCTCCTTCCCGTATCGGCTTTTCTGGCCGGGGCGGGCGACGCGCCCAGCGGCTTCGTAGGCGTTTTCTTGGGGGGGCAGTTGAAGGACAAGCTGGAATTGGGCGGTTGGGTGGTCGTGGGCGCGCTCGCGGCGGCCGCATGGAGGGCGGCGTTCGGCTTCAATCCGCTGACACCCGCGGCCAGGTCCGCGGGGAAGGTCCTCCGGGGCGCGGGGCGCGGCGCGCGCTCCGCCGCCTCCGCCGTGCGGCGGCGGGGGAACCGGCGCCGGGCGCGCACGGATGCGAAACGCGCGGTCGCGCCGGGGGCCGCGGCGGACCCTGGGCCGGACGGCGCCGGACCTCCGGCCGCGGACTCCGAGCCGGATGAGGCGCCGGTTTCGCAACTCGAGCCGCTCGGCCAGCCGCCGTCCGCCGCCGCCGGCCTCCTCTCCGAAGAAGGGCTTGCCCCCGCCGGCCATCCGCGGCCGGCCATCGAGTTCCTGCGCGCGCCGGAGTTCGGCAACCGCATCGGCATGGAGCGCGAACTCGACCGCCTCGGCGAAGTCCTCGTCGAGACGCTCCGGACCTTCAGGATCGAGGGCCGGATCTCGGGCCGCACTACCGGTCCCGCCGTGACCCGCTACGAGGTCGTGCCCGAGCCCGGCGTCAAGGTCAACCGCATCGCCAACCTGGACGCCGACCTGGCGCTGGCCATGAAGGCGAGGAGCGTCCGCATCGTCGCCCCGATCCCGGGAAGGGGCGCCGTCGGCGTCGAGATCCCGAACCCGCGCCCCGAAGTGGTGCGCCTGCGCGAGATTCTCGAGGCGCCGCTCTTCGCGCGTTCGCGCGGTATGCTTCCCCTCGCGCTCGGGAAGGACCTGACCGGCAGGCCCTTTGTCGCGGACCTCGCGAAGATGCCGCACGCGCTGATAGCGGGCGCCACGGGCTCGGGGAAGTCGGTCTGCCTGAACACCGTCATCACCAGTCTCGTGTACAGGCACGGGCCCGACCGTCTCCGGTTCCTCCTGATCGATCCCAAGATGGTCGAGCTCTCCGCCTACGCCGACCTTCCCCACCTTCGCCACCCGGTGGTCACGGACCCCAGGGACGCCGCCGGGGTCCTCAAGTGGGCGGTGATGGAGATGGAGCGCCGCTACGGCCTGTTGAGCGCCAACGGCGTGCGGTCGGTAGGGGAGTTCAACGACCGGGTCGAGGAGGGGATGGAGATGAAGCTGGCCGCGCCCGGCGGACCCGGGGAGGATCCGGACCGGTGGCGGTACGACGAGGGCCCGCTTCCCTGGATCGTGCTGGTCGTGGACGAGCTCGCCGACCTGATGATGACGGTTCAGGCCGAAGTCGAGAAGCCGCTCACGCAGCTCGCGCAGAAGGCCCGCGCCATCGGCATCCACCTCCTGGTGGCGACCCAGAGGCCGAGCGTCAACGTGATTACCGGACTGATAAAGGCCAACTTCCCGTGCCGCATCGCGTTCCGTGTCGCTTCAAAGACCGATTCG
This sequence comes from Gemmatimonadota bacterium, assembly GCA_028873825.1. Taxonomy (GTDB): domain Bacteria; phylum Gemmatimonadota; class Gemmatimonadetes; order Longimicrobiales; family Gaopeijiaceae; genus Bin94. The sequence continues at coordinate 75,652 of JAPPNM010000177.1, forward strand.
AGGACGATCATCGACCAGAACGGCGCCGATTCGCTGCTGGGCGCGGGGGACATGCTCTTTCTCCCGCCGGGCCAGAGCGAGCTGGTGCGCATGCAGGGCGCCTTCATCTCCACCGCCGAGACCGAGGCGCTGATGGGGTGGTATCGCGAGCAGGCCGACACCCTGGAGGCGCTCAAGGCGCGGGTGAAGAGCGACGAGGGCGACATCCTGGAGGAGGTGAGGGCGATGGAGGGCGAGGACGAATCCGGCGGCGACGGGGCCATCCGCGGCGACTGGGACCCGCTCTTCCGCGAAGCCGCGCAGGCCTGCATCCGGCAGGGGGCCGGGTCGACCTCCCTGCTGCAGCGGCGGCTGCGCATCGGGTACGGCAGGGCGGCCAGAATCGTGGACCAGCTGCACGAAGCGGGCGTGCTCGGTTCCCCCGACGGCTCCAAGCCGCGCGAGGTGCTGGTGGGGGCGGCCGGCCTGGACGAGATATGTCCGTCGTGAGCAGGGTCGCCCGGGCGCCACGCCGTCGCCGGCCGGATCCGCGCGGACGGATCGCCGGTCGAAGCTCCCATGGCCGCGAGCGGCCACCCCGCGGGCTGAAACTCGCGGTGCGGAGCGGTGCTTGTTTCATAGGAATCTCCCGTCGCTGCGAGCGGCCACCCCGCGGGCCGAAACTCGCGGTGCGGAGCGGTGCTTGTTTCGCAGAAATGCCGTGGGGGTTTTTTCCACGGGCCCCAGGAGCCGCCGGGCTGAAATGCGTGGCGGCCGCCCTCCTCTGGCTGTCCGCGCCCCTCCCGGCCGCCCGCGCCCAGGAGTCCGGAACCGCGTTGCGTGCGCTGGAGAGCGCGGCCGAACGCTACCGCGAGGTGAACGCCGTCTGCGCGGACTTCGAGCAGGCGATCGAGGTGCGGCTCCTCGGGCGCCGCGTCGAGAGCGCGGGCAGGGTCTGCCAGCGGCGTCCCAATCTCTTCTCCATGCGCTTCAGCGATCCCGAGGGCGACATGGTGATCTCGGACGGGCGCCACTTCTGGGTCTACTACCCGAGCATCGACGAGGAGCAGGTGATGCGCCACGCGGCGGCGGACTCGCCCGGACGGCACGATTTCTTCCGCGAGTTCCTGGAGGACCCGGCCGGAAAGTACTCGGCCGAGGACGCCGGCACCGGGAGCGTGGGCGGCAGGGAGTGCCGGATCGTATCCCTGACGCCGACGGCGGGGGCGGCCTACCGGAGAGCCCGGCTGTGGCTGGACGCCGCCGACCACCTAGTCCGGCGGCTGGAGCTGCACGAGGAGAGCGGCAACGTCCGTACGGTGACTCTGAGCAACCTCGACCTCTCTCCGGAGCCGGACCCGGGTCTGTTCACCTTCGAAGTGCCGGACGGGGCGCGGGTGACGGGCCCGCCGCCGTCCGCGCTGCCCGGCGCCGGGGCGGCTTACGGGGCGAGGGGTCCGCGGCCTTCGCCCTTCCGCCCGCCGCCCGCCCGCCGATGAGGCTGCGCACGCGCGAGCTGCCGGTCTTTCCGGTGGCTGCCGGTCCGGTGAGACCGGGGGTGGATCCGGGGGTCCGCGCGGTCGACCCCCGCTCCTTCGATCTCGGCCCCGCGAACGGACCGCGCCTGGGCCTCGTCACGCTGGGGTGCGACAAGAACACCGTCGACTCCGAGCACATGATGGCCGCTCTGGTGGCGGCCGGCGCGCGCGTCACAAGCGACGTCGAGAACGCCGACGTCGTGGTGGTCAACACGTGCGGCTTCATCGAGGCCGCAAAGGAGCAGTCGATAGACACGATCCTGAACGCCTGCGCGCTCAAGGAGCGGGGGCGGGTGAAGGCGGTGGCCGCGGTCGGCTGCATGGTGCAACGGTACCGCGAGGAGCTGGAGCGAGAGATCCCGGAGGTGGACCTGTTCCTGGGGATCGCCGAGATGTCGCGTCTGGTCCCCGAGCTGCGGGCGCGCGGGCACATCCGCGACGGCTTCGTGCACAACATGGAGCGGCCGTTGCGCATTCTGGCAACCGAGACGCGCCACGTCTCCTTCCTGAAGATCAGCGAGGGGTGCGACCACCGCTGCGCCTTCTGCGCCATTCCCCACATGCGGGGACTCCATCGCTCGGCCGGCCTGGAGGATCTGGTGGCCGAGGCGCGCGCGCTGGGGGAACAGGGAGTGCGCGAGCTCAACCTGGTCTCCCAGGACACGACCTGGTACGGGCGCGACCTGCGGCGCCGCGACCGTTCCGCCCCGTTGCTGCAGGACCTCCTGGAGGCGCTGCTCGACGGCACCGGGGTCGACTGGTACCGCCTGCTCTACATGTACCCGTCGGGGATCACCCCCGCGCTGGTCTCGCTCCTCGCGCGGGAGCCCCGCCTGCTCCCGTACCTGGACATGCCGCTCCAGCACGGCAGCGACCGCGTGCTCGCGCGCATGCGCCGTCCCGAGCGGCGGAGGACGGTCCGCGAGCGGGTGCGGTGGCTCCGCGACGAGATAGAGGATCTCACGCTGCGGACGACCGTCATCGTGGGCTTTCCCGGCGAGACCGAGGACGACGTGCGGGTCATGCTGGACTTCCTCGAGGAGATCCGCTTCGACCGGCTGGGCGCCTTCGCCTACTCCGTCGAGGAAGGGACGGTCGCGGCCTCCATGCCGGACCAGGTCCCCGGCGAGGTCAGGGCCGAGCGTCTGGACAGGGTCATGGAGCACCAGCGGGAGATCTCCCGGCGGTCGAACCGCGACTGGGTGGGACGCCGGGCGCGGGTCCTGGTGGACGAGCGGACTCCGGGGGACGGCGGCCACGGCGCCGTCGGCCGCACCGGCGGCCAGGCCCCGGAGGTCGACGGGCGCACCTTCCTGACCGGGGCCGGCTCCGCCTCCGTCCGCCCCGGAGACATCGTGGACGCCGAGATCGTGGATGCGGGGGACTACGACCTGACCGCAAGGCTGATCGCGTGACCGCGGGAGAGCGCCGAAGGGTTCGCATCGGCGTCATCGGCACGGGAGCGACCAGCCAGCTCATGCACCTGCCGATCCTCTCGGAGCGGCCGGATGTCGACTTGGCCGCCGTCTCCGATCTTGACGATATGAAGGCCCGCGACGTCGCTCGCCGCTTCGGGGTCGCGCGCGTGCTGGACGACGACGCCCTGGTCGCCGACGAGGGCATCGAAGGCGTCGTGATCTGCGCGCCCAGCTTCCTCCACGAAGGTTTCGCCTCGGACTGCCTCAGGGCCGGCAAGCACGTTCTGGTGGAACGGCCCCTGGCGCTGTCGGCTGGTGGCGCGCGGTGGGTCATGGAGGCCGCCGCGGAGGCGGGCCGCGGCGTGCTCCTGGGGATGGCGCACCGCTACCAGCCCGATGTGCGCGCCTTCCGGGCCGCGGTCGCCGGGGGCGTGCTCGGCAGGCCGAGTTCGGCCCGGGTGACGTGGCTGAACCGTGCCGTGCGCCGTCCGCGCGGGGGTTGGCGGAGGCGCGCGCTGGAATCGGGCGGCGGGGCGCTCATGGACCTCGGGGTGCCGGCGCTGGATCTGGCGCTCTGGGTGATGGGCTACCCGGAGGTCGAACGGGTCTCGGCGACGACCCTCGGCGAGGACGCCGACGTGGAGGAGGAGGCCCACGTTCACGCCGTCACGCGGGACTGCGCCACGCTTTCGCTCGCCGCCAGCTGGCGCCTGCACGCGCCCGCCGACCGCCACCGGCTCGAGGTGTTCGGCTCGGAGGGCTTGGCGTCGCTTTCGCCCCTTTCCATATTCCGGGAAGAGTCGGGGCGCACGGTCGACGTCACCCCCCGCTACCCCACCCCCCGCGGCGGCGAGACGCTCTTCGCGAACGGCTACCGCCGCCTGCTCGACCGCTTTGTCGCGGTCGTCGCGGGCAGGACGCCGGCGGAGCCCCCGGCCGAGCAGACCGCGCTGATGCGTCTCGTCGAGGCCGCGTACGAATCGGCGCGGGAGGGCCGCGAGGTCGGACTCCGGTCCTGATGCTGCGGGTCGGCGCGCGCGGGACGATCCTCGCCGCGGTCACCGGGCTGTCGCTCGGCGCGACCTTCTCGCCGCACGGGGGGCCGGTGCTGCCCTTCGTGGCCTTCGCGCCGCTGACGGCGGCGCTTGAGCGGGGCGGGAGCGCGCGCCGCCGTCGCCCGGGCGACTCGCTGGGTCCGTTCTCGCAGGGGTTCGCCGCAGCCGCCGTCGCCCATGGAATCGGGCTGTACTGGATGGTCCCCGCGCTCTCCTGGAGGACTCCGTTCGCCGTTCCCCTGTATCTCCTGATCGTGGTTCTGCTGGGCCTTCTGGGGGGATCCGCATGCATGGCCGCCGCTTGGCTCCGCTGCCGCCGCCACTGGCCCGTTCCGGTCGCGCTGGCGTGTTGCTGGACCGGGTTCGAGTGGGCGGCGGCGCACGTGCCGGGCGTCTCGTACGCGTGGCTGAACGCGGGGGGATCGCTCGCGTGGCATCCCGCGGCGGCCGCGGGGGCCGAGGTGCTGGGCGCCCGGTTTCTGACGTTCTGGACGGTGACGGTGGGCGGGGTGGCGGGGGTGGCCGCCGAGCGGTTGCGGGCGGCGGGGAGCGGCGTCCGGCCCCGCGCGGTCCTTCTGCTGGCCGGCCTCGTGGCGGTTCCCCTCGTGGCCGGCCACCTTCGCCAGGGGGCCTTCGAACGGCTTGACCCGATCGCCACCGTGGCGGCCGTGCAGGCCGGGCACGCGGACGACGCCACCGCGGCCCGGCGGCTGGAACGCTGGCGCGTCCCGCTTCGGGAACTCGCCGGGAAAGAGCGCTTCGATGCGGCCGTCTTCCCCGAGCGCTTCCTGGCGGCCCCGCTGAAGCAGCCGGGCGGCGGCCGCGCCACGGTCGCCGGCCGGGAAGTGGCGGACTTCGCCGCCGTCGTGGAGGCGCCGGTGATCGTCGGAGCCCTCGACGCGGACGTGAGGGGGAACGGCGACACCCTGTGGTACAACGCCGTATTCGCGCAGGCGCCCGGCGAGACTCTCTCGCGGCCCTACCGGAAGGGTCGCCCGGTTCCGGGCGTCGAAGGGACGGGCTGGTTTCCGGGCGCCGCCTTCGGCTTGGCCGGCCGCGGCTACGCACGGGGCCGAAACCCCCTCCCCATCCCCCTCGGCGAGGGTGCCGTGGGCGCCATGGTCTGCTACGACTCGGCGTACGGCGAGACGGCCCGCGCACTGGTGCGAGGCGGCGCGGACTGGCTGGCCGTGCTCTCCAACGACGACTGGCTGGACCCGCGCAGGCCCTTCCGTACGACGTGGGCGTATTGGCAGCACGCCACCCACGGGCGGCTGCGGGCCATCGAGAACCGGGTCTCGCTGGTGCAGGTGGCCGCCACCGGCCATACGTTCGCGGTGTCGCCGGGGGGACGCGGGCCGGCGTACGCCCTGGGCGCGGGCGAGGAGGACGCGGTGATCCTGACCGTGGGCCGCCGCGGAGCGGTCACGCTCTTCACCCGGGTCGGGGACGTGCTGGGGCTTGCGTGCTTTCTGGTCCTGGCCGGGGCAGTGGCGGTCGGCCGGAGGGCACGGCTCCCGGGGCGCCGCTCGGCCGGCGGTCGCCGGTGACCTTCGCCTTCCTTCCGGGCCGAAAACCCCACCGGAGACGTGGTGCCAATCCGGACTGCGATCCGGCGATTGTGGGGGCCACAAGCCCGTGGACGGACTGCTACAAGCGGAAGCCGACGCCGATGCTCCAATGAGGATGCAGGGAGGTGCCCGGACGCAACGGCGACCCACCGTCGAAGTTGACGGTGGCGTCCCCATACCAGATGATCAGATAGCCCAAATCGAATCTGGCGTACAGATTAGTTGTCAGGTGTGTTTCCGCCACGCCACCCGCGGAGAGCGCAAACTTGAACTTAGTGAAATCGGGGTAGTGGAGGTAATAGCTCTTGACGGCGCGGATCATCCCGGGCTGCAACTTGACGAAGGCGCCGAGCCGCCTCTTCCGAAGGCCGGCTCGAATGCCGGCCAGAAAGAGCGACTGGGTATGACTTTCATGGACGTCCAAATAGTGGGAGTACTCGCCTTCAAACAACAGGTAGTCTCTCCATGAATAGCCCAACCTGAAGCCGTAGCCGCAATAGCCGCTTCCGTACACTCCTCCGAGGTCAAGAGCGGGCAACGCTGCTCCCAACTCGACGGTCGCGTCGTCGCAGCCCCGCCCGGCAGGGCCGGGCGAGCCAATCACTGTGGCTGGGCCCAGGACTAGCGAGACGATTATAGCAATTGCACAACTATTCACGGTGTAGCTGAGACAGCCTTGTCGGCAGCATCGCACCTCCTTGGCTACCGAACGCGAAGTTGCCGTTGAGAGAGCCGATCCTCCAAGCGTCGCGGTCCCGTTCCATCGTCGTTTTCACGGTTGTCTTCTCCCCTTCGGACGGCGGCGGCAACGGTCCACACGTTACGTGCCGGAGAGGTCGGGGTCAAGCTTGCTGCGGTGCAACCTGGCTGGCGGAAGGTGGCCGGCGCCCGCCCGCCCGGCTCGGTGCCGGGTGCGCCGGAGAACCGCGACGAGGCGCCGGCCGGCGGGGACGGAGGCGGGTTCGCAGCGGCGGAGTCGGCCGGGCGGCCGCCGCCGGCCCCGGGTCCCCGTGCGCGACCGTGGCCGGCCGGCGACGCCGCCGTGCGAATGCCGCCGGGGGTTCCGTCCGCGCGCTGGTATATACTTGAACGTCCGGGTCTCGCTTCGCCCCGTTCGGGCCGGCGCCACCTTCCACCATTCACCACCCCCGCCGATGGAGACCGTCATCGACCCGCGCCTGGCGCGACGCGCCGCCGAGGCCGAGGAGCGCTTCCGGACCGTGGAGCGCCGACTCTCGGACCCGGAGGTGGTGCGCGACCTCGATCTGCTGCGGGAGCTGGGCCGGGAACGCGCCGGGCTCGCCGCCGTCGTCGAGACCGGCCGGAGGGTGCGCGCCATCGAGCGGGAGCTCGCGGAGGCGCGGGAGCTGCTCGCCGAGTCGGCCGATCCCGAGATGACGGAACTCGCCGAGGAGGAGATCGCGGCGCTGGAGGGCCGCCTGGAGGAGGCGGTCTCGCGACTCCGCGAAGCGCTGATCCCCGCCGATCCGATGGAGGACCGCCCCGCCGTGGTGGAGATTCGGGCGGGGACCGGGGGCGACGAGGCCGGACTCTTCGGAGCCGACCTAGTGCGCATGTACCGCAGGCTCGCCGAGCGCATGGGCTGGACGGTGGAGCTGATGAACCTGTCGGAGGGGATTCCGGGGTCGGTCAGGGAGGCGGTCTTCACCGTGCGCGGGAAGGGCGCATACGGACGCCTGCGCTACGAGTCCGGCGTGCATCGCGTCCAGAGGGTGCCGGAGACCGAGAGCCAGGGGCGCATCCACACTTCGGCCGCCTCGGTGGCCGTCCTGCCGGAGGCCGAAGAGGTGGACGTCGAGATCGACCCGGCCGACCTGCGCTTCGACGTCTTCCGTTCGTCGGGTCCCGGGGGGCAGTCGGTGAACACCACCGATTCCGCGGTGCGGGTCACCCACGTCCCCACCGGCGTCGTCGTCACCTGCCAGGACGAGAAGTCGCAGCACAAGAACAAGGCGCGGGCGATGAAGGTGCTGCGCTCCCGCCTTCTGGACCGCAGGATCGCCGCCCGCGAGGCCGAGCGGGCCGCCGAGCGGAGGTCGCAGATCGGCAGCGGCGACCGGTCCGCGAAGATCCGCACCTACAACTTCCCCCGGAACCGGGTCACCGACCACCGAATCGGGCTGAGCCTCCACCGGCTGGCCGACGTGCTCGACGGGGACCTCGACGAGATCGTTTCGGCGTTGCGGCTGGCGCGCGACGAAGCGCGGCTCCGGGAGGGCCCCGCGCTCTGATGGCCGTCGGCGTCCCCGCACCGAAACAGGGCGTCCGGACCGTCATGGAGGTCATTCGCGCCAGCGGCGACTACCTGCGCGGCAAAGGGGTGGAGCGGGGGAGGCTCGACGCCGAGCACCTCCTGGCCCACGTCGTCGGAGTGGGGCGGCTTCAGCTCTACCTGCACTTCGACCGCCCCGTGACCCGGGACGAACTCGGGCGCTTCAGGCCGCTCCTGCGCCGGCGGGGGGCCCGCGAGCCCCTGCAGTACGTCCTGGGCTCGGCACCCTTCCGGACGCTGCGCCTCCACGTCGACCGGAGGGTCGCGGTCCCGCGTCCCGAGACCGAGTACCTCATCGACGTCATGTCGCGGCTTGCCGGCGGCGACCGCGTCTTCGAGTCGGCTCTGGACGTCGGCACCGGCTCGGGGGCCATCGCCCTGGCCCTGGCCGAGGAGCGTCTGGCCCGTTCGGTCACGGCCACCGACATTTCGCCCGCCGCGCTCGCCGTCGCCGCGCGGAACGCCGCCGGGGCGGGGCTCGCGGAAATCGACTTCCGGGCCGGCCCGCTGCTGGCGCCGGTCGGCGGCCTGAGCTTCGACCTGGTGCTCTCGAATCCTCCGTACCTCACCGACTCGGAGTGGCGGAGCTCGGAGCCCGAAGTGCGGGAGTGGGAGCCCCGCGTCGCGATGGCCGCCGGAGCGGACGGGCTCGACGTCATCCGCGGGCTGGTCGCCGGTCTGGACGACGTGCTGCGGCCCGGAGGGTGGGTCGGGCTGGAGGTGGGAAGCTCCCAGGCGCCCGCCGTCGCCGGCATGCTGGAAACCGTCCCCGCGCTGGGGTCCGTAGGGGTGCATGACGACCTGACGGGGAGGCGGCGCTATGTTTTTGCCTGCGTGAACGCGGCAACGCCGGTCGAGCCGGCACCCTGAAAGGAAGGAAGAGATGGCAGGAATCCACGAAATGGCGGAGTCGCTGGGCCGGGCGCTGGGCCGCACTCCCGAGTACCGGACGCTGGCCCGGGCCGTGGAGAGCGCGGACGGGGACCGGGAGATCGCGGCCCTGACCAACGAGGTGCATGCGCTTCGGGAGGCGGTCCAGGCGGCCGCCCGCAGGGGCGAGGAGCCGCCCGCGGAGGAGATGGAGCGGCTCGAGGCCGCAGCGGGGCGGCTGCAGGCGTCTTCGGTGTACCAGAGCGTGGTGGCCGCGCAGGCCAACTTCGACCGCATCATGCACCGGGTGGACGCGGCCATGGAGGAAGGCATGCGCAAGGGCGCCGAGTCCCGCATCATTCTGACGTCATAGAGTCTCCATGTCGCCGACCGCCACCGCCGCGGGATCCGCCGGCCCCCCGGGGCCGAAGGGGATAAAGGCCCTGCGAGAGCCGGCCTACCGCGTAATCGAGCCCGTCACGCAGTGGCTGATCCGGCGGGGCGTCCATCCGAACGCGATCACGATCGCGGGGTTCGTCGTAACCGTGGCCGGGGCGCTGGCGTACTCGCGCGACCATGTGCGCACGGCGGGGCTCCTGGTGCTGCTCGGAGGTCTCTGCGACGTCTTCGACGGCCGCGTTGCCCGCGTGTCCGGATTGGCTTCCAAGTTCGGCAACTTCTTCGACTCGACGCTGGACCGCATCTCCGAGATCGCGATGTACGTCGGGCTTATGACTCTCTACAACGCCCACCAGCTCAGGTTCATCGACATCTGGATGATCTACGTAATCGCGCTGGCGCTCGGCGGGTCGCTCATGGTGAGCTACACGCGGGCCAAGGCCGAGTCGCTGGGCTTCGACTGTTCCGTGGGACTGATGCAGCGCGGCGAGCGCATCCTCCTTCTGGGTCTCGGGTCGCTCGTCTTCGGCTGGAGCTGGAACGGAACGGTCCTCACTTCCGTAATCGTGATCGTGGCCGCGCTCACCGGCGCCACCGCCGTGCAACGCATCTTCTGGGTCTACAGGCACGGGAAGGGCGTCCCTCTCGACGGCGGCGACGCCTCCGGAAAGGCATAGGAGAAACGTGGAAAGACCTCCCAGCATCGAACCGCCCGGCGGTCGCGTCGGGGTTCTTCTGCCGGGGCTGGGCGCCGTGGCCACGACGGTCGTGGCCGGCGTGGAGGCGGTGCGGCGCGGGCTCGCCCGGCCCTTCGGCAGCCTCACCCAGATGAACACGATCCGTCTGGGCAGGCGCACCGATGCGCGTGCGCCGCTCATCCGCGAGCTGGTGGGCCTTGCCGAACTCGACCAGCTGGTCTTCGGCGCGTGGGACCCGATCCCGGACGACGCATACGACAGCGCGGTCAACGCCGGCGTGCTGGACCGCGCCCGGCACCTGGACCCGGTTCGCGACTTTCTGAAGTCGGTACGGCCCATGCCGGCGGTCTTCGACACCGCCTACGTGAGGCGGCTGGACGGCCCCAACCGCAAGACCGGCGCCGACTGGATGGAGCTCGCCGAGGCCGTGCGCGAGGACATTCGGCGCTTCAAGGCCGAGCACGGCTGCGCGCGCGCTGTGATGATCTGGTGCGGTTCCACCGAAGTCTTCCAGCGCAGCGGACCCGCCCACGCCACCGTCGAGGCCTTCGAGCGGGCGATGCGCGACCGCGATCCCGCCATCGCGCCCAGCATGATCTACGCCTGGGCCGCCATCATGGAGGGCGTGCCGTACGCCAACGGCGCCCCGAACCTGTCGGCGGACGTTCCCGCGCTCGAGACGTTGGCCCTGGACCGCGGCGTGCCCGTCGCCGGCAAGGACTTCAAGACCGGCCAGACGCTGATGAAGACGATCCTGGCCCCGGGGCTGAAGGCCCGGATGCTCGGGGTCAGCGGCTGGTTCAGCACCAACATCCTCGGCAACCGGGACGGCGAGGTCCTCGACGACCCCGAGTCGTTCAAGACGAAGGAGGAGTCCAAGCTGGGCGTGCTGGAGTACATCCTGCAGCCGCGGATGTACCCGGAACTCTACGGCGACATCTACCACAAGGTGCGGATCAACTACTACCCGCCGCGGGGCGACGACAAGGAGGGCTGGGACAACCTCGACATCTTCGGGTGGCTGGGATACCCGATGCAGATCAAGGTGGACTTCCTTTGCCGCGACTCGATCCTGGCCGCCCCTATCGTCCTGGACCTGGCGCTCTTCCTGGATCTGGCCGGCCGCGCCGGTTTGGGAGGCATCCAGGAATGGCTGTCCTTCTACTTCAAGAGCCCCCATATCCCCGAGGGACTCTACCCGGAGCACGACCTGTTCATCCAGCACAAGAAGCTGAAGAACACCCTGCGCTGGCTGGCGGGCGAGGCCCAGATCACGCACCTGGGCCGGGAGTACTACGAATAGCCGCGCGGGACCCGCGCCGGTGAGCCGCGGCCGGTTCGTCGTCGTCGAAGGCGGCGAGGGAGTCGGGAAGAGCACCCAGGTGCGGCGGTTGAGAACCTTCCTGGAGGCCGGGGGTCTGCCCGTCGTCGTCACCCGCGAGCCGGGGGGCACGGCGGTCGGGGAGGGCATCCGGGAGGTGCTTCTGCACGGGCGCGCCGGCCCGGTGGCTCCGGAGGCCGAGCTGCTGATGATCCTGGCGGCGCGGGCGGCCCTGGTCCGCGAGGTGGTCGAGCCCGCGCTGGCGGCCGGGAAGTGGGTGCTCTCGGACCGGTTCGACCTGAGCTCCCTCGCCTACCAGGGGTACGGCAGGGGCATCCCCGCGGACCTCGTCGCGCGGCTCAACGAGTTCGCGACCGGGGGTCTGGCTCCGGATCTCTGCATCGTTCTGGACCTCCCGGTCGAAGAGGGCATGGCCAGGCAGGCGCTCGCGGGCAAGTCGCGCGACCGCTTCGAGTCGCAGGGGCGCGCCTTTCTCGGCAGGGTGCGCCGCGGGTATGTTGAGTTGGCCCGGTCCCGCGCGGACACTGTGCTGCTCTCCGCCCGAGGAAGTCCGGGCGACGTGGAGGCGCGAATCCGCCGCGAGGTCGCGCTGGCCTTCCCCGAGGCCCCCGGCGCGGCCGGGCCCGCGAGCCGGCGGGAGGATCCGCCGCGGCCCTCCTGAACCGGCGGAACGCGCGGGGTCGGCGGCCGGAAGCGACGGCGAGCATTGTCAAGGAGACCGGATGAGCAAGGGTAAGGCGCTGGCGGTGCCCGGAGCGGTGGCCGTCCTGGCGGTCGCCAGCGGCGGCTGGTTCCTCCAGGCCGACATGGGCCTGGGCGCGAACCTCTACGTCAGGACCCGGGTTCTCGAAGAGGTTGTGACGCGCATCGAGCGCCACTTCGTGGACGAGGTGGATGTCGAGGGGCTCTACGACGCGGCGCTCGAGGGGGTCGTCGGAAGGCTGGGCGACCCCAACTCCACTCTGCTGCAGGCTCCCGACTGGGAGGACATGCGGATCCGCACCCACGGCGAGTACGGCGGCGTGGGGCTCGAAGTCGCGGACCGCGACAGCTTCGTCACCGTCGTCGCGCCGATCCCGGGGACGCCCGGGTCGAGGGCGGGACTGAGGCCCGGCGACCGGATCGTCGAGGTGGAGGGGCGGTCCGTAGTGGGCCGGGGGACCGACGAGGTCGCCCACATCCTGAGGGGCAAGCCCGGCACCGGCGTGCGGATGGGGGTGCGGCGCCACGGCGTGGAGCGGATCATTCCCTTCGAAATCACCCGCGAGGTGATCCAGTTGAAGGCGGTGCCATTCGCGGCGCTTCTGGAGGGCGGAGTGGGGTACGTGCCCGTCGAGATCTTCAACGAGATGACGACCGAGGAGGTCCGGGCCGGCCTCGACTCGCTCGGCGCCGAGGGGATGACGTCGCTCGTCCTGGACCTGCGCCGCAACCGGGGCGGGCTGCTTCTGGAGGGCGTGGGTCTGGCCGACCTGTTCCTCGATGCCGGATCGGACATCGTCGAGGTCCGGGGACGCGCGTCACCGCCGGAGAACTTCCGCGCGGGAGGCGCGCAGGCCCGCCCGGACCTGCCGATGGTCGTCCTGGTAGACAACGGCAGCGCTTCGGCGGCCGAGATCGTCGCGGGGGCGCTGCAGGACCACGACCGGGCCCTGCTGATCGGTGCGGCCACCTTCGGCAAGGGATCGGTCCAGTCGCTGTTTCCGGTGTCGGACGGGCGCGTCCTGAAGCTCACCACCGCCCGCTGGTACACTCCTTCGGGCCGTTCCATCCAGAAGGACCCGCACGAACAGCTCGTCGACATCGAGAACGGGGCCGTCTCTCTCCGGGGCGAGGTGGTTCGCCCCCCCGATCTCTCGGACCGGCCCGGCTACGTGTCGGCGGGAGGACGGGCAGTCCTGGGCGGGGGGGGAATCGTCCCGGACCTGTGGGTGCTCCCGGACACGGTGACCGGCGCCGAGGCCGAAGCGGTGCGCAAGCTGTTCGCCGTGGGCGGCGACTACGTGCGCGGGCTTCAGAGCTGGGCGGTGCGCTACCTGCAGGCGCACCCGGACCTCGAACCCGGATTCGCCGTCACCGACGCCGATCTGGCCGATTTCCACCGAACGCTGGCCGAGCGCGGGGTGAAGATCTCCCTCGCCTCGCTGCGCCGGGCAAGCCGTACCGTGCGGTATCATCTGGGGAGCGAAATAGCGCTGCAGGCGTGGGAGGACCGCGGCCGCTTCCTGCGCAACGCCGGGCACGACGCCCAGCTGCGCCGGGCGGTGGAGCTGCTGCTCGCGGCCGGCAGCCAGCAGGATCTCTTCGGGCTGGCCGGCACGCCTCCGGGAGGAGCGCGGGCGGCGGAAGACGCGGAGGCGGGGGGGAATGACCCCGCGCGCTGAACGCCCCCCGCCGGCGATGGTCCCGTTCGGCCATGGAAGCGCCCGTTCGGCCTCGCCATCATTGCCGGTGCGCGCCTTGGGCCGCACGTAAGTCGTTTGGAAGCTGCGGGATCCCCGCCGGGGCGGACGACGGCCGAAGCCGCCGGCCGGTCGAGGCCGGAGGTGGGGAACCCGCCCCTGGAGGTGCGGGTCTTCCGGGGGAGGCTCGTCGAATCGACGCATCGGGCGCACGCGGTGGTCGCCGGCCCGACGGCGCGCGTGTTGGCATCCTGGGGCGATCCGCGGCTGGTCACCGTGATCCGGTCCGCGGCCAAGCCCTTTCAGTCGCTGCCCCTGGTCGCCGACGGGGCGGCGGAACACTTCGGTCTGTCCGAGGAGGAAATCGCGCTTTGCAGCGGCTCCCACAACTCCGAAGAGGCGCACGTGAGGGCGGCCCGCTCCATCCTGGCGAAGGCGGACGTGGACGAAGGAGCGCTCGCCTGCGGAGCGCATGCGCCGATCCGGGCCGAGGGGCGTCCCGCCCCGGTCGCCGCCGGAACGCCGCCGACTCCGGTGATGAGCAACTGCTCGGGCAAGCACGCGGGGATGCTGGCGCTGGCCGCCTTTCGCGGGTGGCCGCTGCGGGGCTACGAGAAGAGGGAGCATCCCTTGCAGCGGCGCATAGGGCGGGAGGTGGCGCGCTGGATGGGCACGGGTTACGGCGAGATGGCGTGGGAGACGGACGGTTGCGGCGTGCCCACCTGCGGCGTGCCGCTCGCGAGTCTGGCGGGGGCCGCCGCGCGACTGGCCGCCGCCGCCGCAACGGAGGGACCGCCCCGGCGGATCGTGCGGGCCATGACCCGCCACCCCTTCATGGTTGCCGGGACCGGTCGGCTGTGTACGCGGCTCATGGAGGAGGAGGGCGGCCGCGTGTTCGCCAAGGCGGGCGCCGAGGCCGTCTACGTGGCCGGGGACGTGGAGCGCGGGATCGGGGTGGCGCTCAAGGTGGAGGACGGAGCCCGGCGCGCTGCCGGGCCCGCGCTGTTGGGCGTCCTGGAACGCGCGGGTCTCCTCTCGGCCCCGGCAAGGCTGGCGCTGCGGGATTTCGCGGAGCCTGCGCGCCGCAACACGCTGGGCGACGAGGTGGGCCGCGTGAGCGTCGGGGAGCCTCCGTGTTCGTAGACTCGGTGACAGTCGAAGTCGAGGGTGGCGGGGGCGGCTCCGGGGCGGAGGCGTTCCGGCGCGAGAAGGGGGTTCCGCGCGGGGGGCCTGCGGGCGGCGACGGCGGGAAGGGCGGGGACGTGGTCCTGGTGGCCGACCCGGGACTTACCACCCTGAGCGACTACCGGTACGGGCGCCACCACCGGGGGGAGCGGGGCCGGCACGGCGAGGGATTCGGGCGCACCGGCAGGAGCGGCCGCGACATCAGGCTGCGGGTGCCGCCGGGCACGATCGCGGTGGACGACGAGAGCGGGGAGGTGCTGGGCGAGCTGCTCGCGGCCGACGACCGGCTGGTCGTCGCGGCGGGGGGACGGGGCGGCCGGGGGAACGCCAGCTTCGCCTCGCCCACGCACCGGGCGCCGCGTCGCTGGGAGCCCGGCGCGGAGGGCGAGCGCCGGGTGCTGCGCCTCGAGCTCAAGCTGCTTGCCGACGTGGGTCTGGTGGGCGAACCCAACGCGGGGAAGTCGACCCTGCTCTCCCGGGTCAGCCGGGCGAGGCCGAAGATCGCGGACTATCCGTTCACCACGCTCACGCCCAACCTGGGCGTGGTCGAGCTGCCCGACTTCCGTTCGTTCGTGATGGCCGACATCCCCGGCATCATCGAGGGGGCCCACGACGGCAGGGGCCTCGGCCACCGCTTCCTCCGGCACGTCGAGCGGACGCGGGCGCTGGCCATCCTGCTCCCGGCGGACGCCGAAGACCCCGCGGCGGTGCTGGCCGGGTTGCGCGACGAGCTGGCGAGCTATTCGGCCGGACTCGCGGAGCTGCCCTACGCGGTGGTGTTCTCGAAGATGGACCTGCTCCCGGCCGGCGCCGGCGGGCCGGCGGTGGAGGCGCCCGGAGCGTGGGGCACCTACCACGTCAGCGCGGTGACCGGCGAGGGGCTGAAGGCCCTGCTGGAAGGCTGCTGGAGCCAGTTGCGGGCGGCGCGGCGCGCGGCCGGGGATGCGGGAGACCGGTGGTAGCGGCGCGCCCCGTTTCCGGCCGGCCCGGCGGCGGCTCGCGCTCCGGCCACCCGCAAACCGGTGAGGCCGCCGCCGCGCTCACCCTGCGCGGCCTCCCCGGCGTGGGCGCGGCGCGCTTCCGGGCGCTCGTCGACCGGTTCGGGAGCTCCCGCGCGGCCTTGGCGTGCGGCACCGCGGAGTTCGCGCGGGAGGCGGGGCGGAACGCGGCCGAGGAGCGCCGCCGCGGCGAGCCCGCGCGCAGGGCCCGGCGCACGCTGGAACGGTGCGCCGCCGCCGGCGTCGCAACCCTCGTGTACGGGAGTCCCGGCTACCCGCGCGCGCTGAGGGACCTGAGCGCGCCGCCCTCGGTGCTCTTCGCGCTCGGCAGGACCGAGCTCCTGCAGGATCCCGGCGTGGCGATCGTGGGGTCGCGGCGGGCCACCGCGTACGGGCGTCGCGTCGCGCGGCGGCTGGGGGCCCGGCTCGCCGGAGAGGGGCGGTGCGTCGTGTCGGGGATGGCGATGGGGATCGACGCGGCGGCCCATCGCGGCGCGCTTCCCGGGCCCACCGCCGCGGTGCTGGGGTCGGGGGTGGACGTGGTGTCGCCGCCGCGCAACGAGCGCCTGTACCGCGCCATCGTCGAGAAGGGCGTCGCGGTCTCCGAATACGCGCCGGGCGTGCGGGCCGAGCCGCACCACTTCCCCACGCGCAACCGCATCATCGCCGCCCTCGCCGCCGACGTCGTGATCGTAGAGGCGTCGCGGCGCAGCGGCGCCCTGATCACCGCCGGGATCGCCCTCGACCTGGGGCGCGAGGTGCACGCCGTGCCGGGGCCGATCGACCGGCCCACCAGCGAGGGCACGAACCGCCTGATCGCCGACGGCGCGGGCGTGATCGTCGACGCCGGGCTCGACGACGCCTTCGCGCACTCCGCGCCCCCGCCCGAGGAACCCGGCCTGCGCGAACTGCTCGAGGTCGTCCCGGCGGCGCCGGTCACGGCGGAGGAGGTCGCGCTTGCCGCCGGCCGCCCCGTCGAGGAAGTGGCCACCTCGCTGACGGTCCTCGAGATCCGCGGATACCTGACCCCGACGCGCGACGGACGGCTGATGAGGACTCCGGGCCGCGCCGGCCTCGCGGTTCGGTGATTCGCGCCTTGCCGGCCCGGCGCCTCGCCGCTCTCGGTGCTCGCGGGGCCGTGTCCACGGACTGCTAGCGGAGGAACGCGAGCGGATCATGTCCCCCGAGCTTCCCGGAATCGCGAACCTGTACGTGCATGCGCCGTTCTGCGCGCGCCGCTGCGGCTACTGCGACTTCGCGGTGGAGGTGGACGGGGATCCGGACGGTTCGCGCTGGCTGGACGCGATCGGCAGGGAGCTCGACGCGGTGCGGGCGTCCGGGGAGGCTCCCTTGGCCCCGGTGCTCGAGACGCTCTACGTCGGCGGCGGCACGCCTTCGCTGCTCCGGCCGCGCTTCATCGCCGGCCTGGCCGGAGCGGTCGGTCGCGAGCGGCTGGCGAACCCCGCGCTGGAGTGGACCGTCGAGGCCAACCCGGAGTCCTTCGGCCGGCCTGCGGCGGCCGCGTGGGCGGGCGCCGGAGTGAACCGCATCTCCTTCGGGGTGCAGAGCTTCGACCGGGGCGCGCTAAAGTGGATGGGGCGGCTGCATTCGCCCGCCGACGCGAGAACCGCCGTGGAGGACGCCCGCGCGGCGGGGATTGCCAACCTGTCCGTCGATCTCGTCTTCGGGCTTCCGGACAACGTCCCGCGTTCCTGGGAGGACGACATCGCGCGCGCCCTGCTGCTGGCCGTTCCCCACATTTCGCTCTACGGCCTCACGGTGGAGAAGGGAACCCCCCTCCACCGCGCTGCCGCCGAGGGCCGCGCGCCCATGCCCGCCGGGGACCGGTACCGGGACGAGTACCTCTTCGCTGCGGAGACCCTCGCGAAGGCCGGCTACGAGCACTACGAGGTCTCCAACTTCGCGCTTCCCGGCTTCGGCTCGAGGCACAGCGCCGCCTGCTGGCGCGGAGCGCCCTACCTCGGACTGGGAAACGGCGCCCACAGCTACTACGAGGGCCGCCGCTGGTGGAACGGGCGCGACTGGGCCGCCTACGCGGAGGAGGTGGAGCGGTCGGGCCGCGCCGTCGCGGGCGAGGAGTTTCTCAGCGCCGGGCAGGCGCGGCTGGAGGCCCTGTGGCTGGGGCTGCGCACGGCCGAAGGACTGGAACTGGCGAAACTCCCGGCGCCGGCCCGGTCGGCGCCGCGCCGCTGGGAGGCCGCCGGCTGGGCCTCGCGCTCCGCGGGACGGACGCGCCTGACTCCCGAGGGCTGGCTGATTCTGGACGACCTCGCGCTGGAACTGGCTTGACGTTCCCGCCCGAATGAGGATTTTCAAGTTGCTGGGGAAGACGGGCGGTCCGCGAACGAATCCGCTCGGCCGACTGCGGAGGGGATTCCCGCAGCGGGCATCCGGAAGGCATCACCACGACATGATCCAGGCATGGCTCTGAAGCGGCGCACCGGCGACGTCCCGCTTTCGCGGCGGGAACGCAGCGTGTTGGAGGCCGTGGTGCGCACGTATGTGGAGACGGCCGAGCCCGCCGGCAGCCGCACGCTCTCCAGGCGCTACGACTTCGGGGTGTCCGCCGCCACGATCCGCAACACCATGGCCGATCTGGAGGACGACGGCTACCTGACCCATCCCCACACGTCGGCCGGCCGCGTCCCGACGGACATGGCCTACCGGTTCTTCGTGGACAGGGTGGTGAAGCCCGAGTCGTTGACCCCGGCGGAGGCGAAGCTGATCGAACGGGAGGTCTCGGAGGGCGATTCGACGCTCGAGCGGATCCTGCGCAGCGCCACCCGCGCCCTGGGCATTCTGGTCAACGAGCTCGGCGTGGGTTCGGTCCCCCAGCTCGACAACGCCCAACTGGAGAAGATCGACCTGATTCGCGTGTCCTCCAGCAAGGTGCTGATGGTCGTCACCGTGCGGAGCGGCATGGTGCGCACCGTCTACGTCGACCTCCCGGGAGACGTTCCCCGCGACGTCCTCACGGGGCTGCAGAGAGTGCTGAACGAACGCCTCGCCGGACTGACCTTCGTGGAGATCCGCCGGTCGTTCGGCGAGCGGCTGCGCGATGCCGTGGAGGACCCGGCGGCCAGGGACATCCTCAACATCTTCGTCGAGTCCAGCGACGAGTTCTTCGGAACCGGCCCGGGGGCGCAGGACCAGGTCGTGCTCGGGCAGACCTCGGCGATCGCGGCGCAGCCGGAATTCGCGACCAGCGCGCGGCTGAAGGACCTCATCACCCTGACGGAGCAGAAGGAGCTGTTGGCCAAGGTTCTCGGGAAGCGCGTCTCGGGCGGAGGTCCGTACGTGACCATAGGCGGCGAACACGCTCCGGAGCTGGCGGGGTTCACCCTGGTCACCTCGGGGTACCGGCTCGGCGGCCTCCGGGGCGTCGTGGGCGTCATCGGACCGACGCGGATGCCGTACGAGAAGGTGATCGCGATAGTGGACTACACCTCGTCCCTCGTAACGCGCATGCTGGAGCCCTGACGGGGCCCCGGCGCCTCATCTTCGGATTGGCGGATGGCCGACTACTACGAGCTGCTCCGGGTCCCGCGCGACGCGGGCGGGGAAGAGATAAAGAAGGCGTACCGCAAGGTCGCCCTGGAGTACCATCCGGACCGCAACGCCGGCTCCGCGGAGGCCGAGGAGCGCTTCAAGGAGGTGACGGAAGCGTACGAGGTGCTCAGGGACCCGCAGAAGCGCGCCCGCTACGACCGGTACGGCAAGGAGGGGCTGCGGGGGCGGGGCGGCTTCGGAGGCGGCTTCGAGTTTTCCGACGCCCTGGAGGTGTTCATGCGGGACTTCGGCGGCTTCGGAGGGCTGGAAAGCCTCTTCGGCGGGCGCCGCGCCGGCGCTCGGCCCCGGCGCGGCAAGTCGCTGCGGCTCCGGCTTCCCCTGACGCTCAGGGAAGTTCGCACCGGCGTGTCGAAGAAGGTGCGCGTGGCCGTGCTCGAAAGCTGCGACTCGTGCGGCGGAACGGGCGCGAAGGGGGGCGCGAGGGCGCTGCCTTGCGCGGCGTGCGGGGGTTCGGGCGAAGAGCGCCGGGTCGAGCGATCCGTATTCGGCCAGTTCGTGAGCGTTGCCCCGTGCCGCAGCTGCCGCGGCGAGGGAACGGCAACCGCCGACCGCTGCCCGAAGTGTCACGGCGAAGGCCGGATCCGCGCCGACAGGCGGATACTGGTGAACGTGCCGGCCGGCGTGTCGTCCGACAACTACCTGACGCTGCGCGGGGAGGGAAACGTGGGACCCCGCGGCGGGCCCCGCGGCGACATCGTCGTGCTCTTGGAGGTGGCCGGGGACGAGCGCTTCACGCGCGACGGGGACGACCTGGTGCTGGAGGTGCCTCTCACCTTCGGCCAGGCCGCTCTGGGGACCCGGCTGGAGGTGCCGACCGTCGAGGGTGGGACCGCCCGCGTGGATGTTCCGGCCGGGGTTCAGAGCGGCGAGGTGATACGGGTGAAGGGAGAGGGCCTTCCCGAATTGAACGGGCACCGCCGCGGCGACCTCCTGGTCCGGCTCGCCGTATGGGTCCCCGACCGCCTGACCTCGGACCAGGAGGCGGTCATTCGCAAGCTGCGCGAGGTGGAGGACTCGGCGCCCGAGAGGATCGACGACGGGGAGCGGCGCGGCTTCTGGTCCAGGGTGAAGGAGGTGCTGGGGTAGGGGGGGGACAGGACACCGCACGCGCGCCGAGAGCGGCACTCCCACGGGAGGCGGACCGCAGCCGGCGCCCAGGACCCGGCACGCGCGCCGAGAGCGGGGCGCGCGGGGCCGGCGAGGCGTTTCGCTGCCGGTCGGCGGGGAAACGGTTGCCGGTTGCCGCGCACTCCACTAATTCTTCCGGCATGGAGAGGATCACGAAGTCGGCTCGGCTCGGCCTTTGCGCGGCCGCCGTCTGCCTGGCGTCCCCGGCCGCGGCCTCGGCCCAGACCGTCTTCGCCTCCACGCATTCGGCGACTTTGCCGACCGCGGCCTCGATCGGCGCGGGGGTCGTCCTGGTCGAGGTTTCCCACAGGTTCGGCTACCTGTCGGACGGCGCGGGCGATCTCTGGGGACTGGACGGTTTCGTGCTCAATCGCCTGGGCCTGGCCTTCGCGGTCAGCGACCGCCTCGCCCTCGGGATTCTCCGTTCCAACAGCACGGACAACCTGGAGCTGAACGCGCGTTTCGCGGGACTGGCCTCGGATGCCGCGACCGGTGCCCTCGAGTTTGCCGTGCAGGCCGGGGTCGCGTGGAACCTGCAAACCGACACCGCGGACGATCACGGGGGTCATAAGCACTACGTCCTGCCGGGCGGCGGCGCGGGAGGCGCTAGCAACGGCGAGACGGCCGAGGCCAACGAGATGCAGGCCTACGGCCAGGTGATCGCGAACGCGCTGTTCGCCGGCCGCTTCGCGCTGGGCGTCGTGCCCACTCTGCTGTGGAATCCCCGGATTCGAAGCCACGACCCGGAGACCACCCTGTCCGTCGGCGTGAACGGCCAGCTGTACCTGGACCGCACGTGGAGCCTGATCGGCGAATGGATCTTCAGCCGGGCCCGGGAGGGTCAGCAGTACGATTCCGGTTCCTTCGGCGCCGAAATCCGCACGGGCGGGCACTTCTTCAAGCTCCTGGTCACCAATCAGCACCGGATGAACCCGACCCAGACGCTGGCCGGCGCGGCCGAGGACTTCCTCGACACGGGGTCGTGGCGTTTCGGGTTCAACGTCGAGCGGAGGCTTGGAGGGCTGTCGAGAATGAAGTGACGGGGGCGCGCCCTGTCAGCTTGCTCGAACGGCGGGGTCCCGGCTACGTTGCCGTGCCGATGAAAGCCATAAGGGAGGAGGCGGCCTGCACCGTCGTCGCGGGGTGCCAGTGGGGCGACGAGGGCAAGGGCAAGGTGGTCGACGTGCTGGCCGGCGGCGTGGACGTGGTCGCGCGCTACCAGGGGGGGGCCAACGCGGGCCACACCGTACACGTCGGCGACCGCCGCATCGTGCTCCACCAGGTCCCGAGCGGCGTGCTGCGCCCCGGCAAGCGGTGCCTGCTCGGCAACGGCGTCGTGCTGGACGTGAACCGGTTCTTCGCCGAGGTGGACGGGCTGGCGGAGCGGGGACTCGATCCCGGCGGCCGGATCGGCGTGAGCGACCGCGCGCACGTCGTCTTCCCGTACCACAAGGCGTTGGACGCGGCCGCCGAGGAGGCCGCCCGGCGCAAGATCGGCACCACGGGGCGGGGAATCGGCCCCGCCTACGAGTCCAAGGCTGGGCGCCGCGGCGTACGGGTCGCCGACCTCCTGGACCGCGCGCACGCGGCGGAGGGGGTCGGGCGCGGCATCGCGTGGGCCCGGGCGCGGCTCCGGGAGCTGGGCGCCGATCCCGGCCGGGCCGGAACTGTAGCCGGCGCCCTCGCCCTCGCCCGCCGCCTTCCCTCCGTGGCCACGGACGTGGGGGACGAGATCGCGCGCGCGCTCGCGGCGGGCCGGCGGGTCCTCCTCGAGGGCGCCCAGGGCACGGCGCTCGACGTGGACCACGGCAGCTACCCCTACGTCACGTCGTCCAACACGACGGCGGGCGCGGCGGCGGTGGGCGTCGGGATCGGTCCCACCGCGATCGACTCGGTGATCGGCGTGGTCAAGGCCTACACCACGCGGGTCGGCAACGGCCCGCTCCCCACCGCCTTCGGTCCCGCCATGGACGAGCGCATTCGCGAACTCGGCGCCGAATTCGGCGCCACGACCGGGCGCCCGCGCCGTTGCGGCTGGTTCGACGCCGTGCTGGCCGCCTACTCCGCCCGCGTCAACGGTCTGACCGGCATCGCCGTCACCAAGCTGGACGTCCTCGACACACTCGCCGAACTCAAGATCGCGACCGGGTACCGCACGGGCGGCGAAGCGCGGTCCCTCTTCCCCGCGTGCGTTCGCGATCTGGAGCGGGCGGAACCCGTCTACGAGACCCTTCCGGGGTGGCGGACGCCCACAACCGGGGCGCGCTCCATGAACGACCTTCCCGCGAACGCCCGCGCATACCTCCACCGCATCGAGGAGCTGGTGGGCGCCCCGATCGCGATGGTGTCGGTGGGGACGAGGCGCAGCCAGGTGATTCGGGCGAGGTGATTCGGGCGAGAAGCGACGGAGAGCGGAGCCTGGAGTGCCGGAGTGTATACTATACTTGACATAGTGTAATGTTGTCTTTACAATGTGAAGAGGTGAGGCGAAGCGGCCGGCGCGTACGCATAGCCGGTGGAACGCCGCTCGGGCTTCGTCCGCGGGCCGCCGGGCCGCAGCGCCGAATTCTGGACTTCGCGTCCCCGCTTGGGTACCGTACCCGAGCGGCCCGCCACAAAGGAGAATCGCATTGCTGCGTCTCGACATCCTGCCCCGCCTGATCGCGGACTCCCACCACGATACGCGCCAAGAAGCGCTTGAAGAGGCGAGCCGCCGGAAGGCATCGCCGGTGGCGCCCGATGCCGTGACGCGCGTTGACGAGTCGCCGTACGGGGGCTACCGGGTCTACACGGTCTCGTTGAGTCTGGCGATGGAAGTTTTCACGGACATGGCTGAATCAGGTGTTTTTCCCGCGCCTTCCAGTGGCGGGAGATCGGCACCCTACCGATGAGCGAGGAAAGCGGCGGGAACCTGCCCGCCCACGCGAATCCGGAGGGCCAACTCGAATTGTGGGGCGAGATGCTGGCGGTCGAGCGCGAACGGATCGCGAGTCGGGACCGGGCGGTCGAGGCCATGCGCGAGGGATTTGCAAAGCTGGATGCCGCTGATGATCGCCAGTTCAAGTTCCACACCGACCGACTGCACCGAGACGATGAGTTTCGCAATCGCCGCCTAACGCATGTGATCCGATTGACTTGGGTTGGAGTTGCCGTTGCAGTGGGAGTGCTGGGGATCGTCCTGTCCATGCTGTTCTGGGGAGGTGAGGAGCAGCGAAACACGGCGTTTCTTCTGATGACGCACGCGCTCTCTGCCGTCGGTTTCCTAGCCGTCGGATTCTTCCTGGGTGGGCGGTCTCGCGGTTGACCGCGCCCACGCGTGCCCACCGCGCCCATTGAATCCCGCCCACGGTCCGGCTAGCCTTAGGGACTGCGCCGCCTTCATCGCGGACACCGATGTTTGAAGACCTGAGCAGGAAGCTGGACGGGGTTCTGGGACGCCTGCGCCAACGGGGGGTCCTCACGGAACCCATGATCCGCGACGGCCTCCGGGAGGTGCGCCGCGCACTCCTCGAGGCCGATGTCAACTTCAAGGTCACCAAGGAGTTCCTGAAGCGCGTCCAGGAGAAGGCCACGGGCGAACGGGTGCTCAAGTCCGTGTCGCCCGGCCAGCAGATCGTCAAGATCGTCCACGACGAGCTGGCCCTGATGATCGGGCGGGACGGCGACAACGCGCTTCGGTGGTCGCCGGCGCCGCCCACGGTCATCATGCTGGTGGGGCTGCAGGGG
The DNA here is from genome assembly GCA_028873825.1 of Gemmatimonadota bacterium. GTDB lineage: Bacteria > Gemmatimonadota > Gemmatimonadetes > Longimicrobiales > Gaopeijiaceae > Bin94. Next base: position 99,845 of record JAPPNM010000177.1, read on the forward strand.
TCCGGCAAGACCTCTACGGCGGCCAAGCTCGCACTGCGGCTGCGCAGGCGGCGCGGGCCGGTCCTTCTCGCCGCCTGCGACCTCTACCGGCCCGCCGCGGTCGACCAGCTGCGGACGCTGGCCGGGCGGGCGGGCGTCCCGGTCCACCACGAGGACGGCGCCGCGGATCCCGTCGAGGTGGCCGCCGGGGCGCACCGCCGCGCGCGCCGGGAGAGGGCGGCCGTCCTCATCGTCGACACCGCCGGCAGGCTGCAGGCCAACCGGCCGATGATGGACGAGCTGGCACGGCTCAGGGAGGTCCTCGAGCCGAGGGAGATCCTCCTCGTCGCCGACGCGATGACCGGGCAGGACGCGGTGCGGATCGCCGCCGGCTTCGACCGCGTCCTCGGCCTGACCGGCTTCGTGATGGCCAAGATGGACGGGGACGCCCGCGGCGGCGCGGCGCTCTCGATCCGCGGCGTGACGGGCAGGCCGCTCAAGTTCGCCGGGACCGGCGAAGGGATCGACGCGCTCGAGGCGATCGACCCGCGGCGCGTCGCCGGGCGCATCCTCCGGAAGGGGGACGTGGTCGGGCTGGTCGAGCGGGCCCAGGCCGTCGTCGACGCCCGCGAGGCGGAGAAGCTGCAGGAGAAGGTGCTCGGCAGGGGGCGCTTCACCCTGGAGGACTTCCTGGTCGCGATGCGGCAGGTGCAAAGGATGGGTCCGCTGGACCAGCTTGTGCGGATGATCCCGGGAGCCCACCGGGCGCTTCCGGCCGGCGAGGCGGACCCGAAGCGGCTCAGGCACGTCGAAGCGATCATCCTGTCGATGACGCCGCAGGAACGGCGCCGCCCCGAGATCCTGAACGGGTCGCGCAGAAGGCGGATCGCCCGCGGCAGCGGACGGCCCGTGTCGGAGGTGAACCGCCTCTTGAAGCGGTTCGCCGAGATGGAGGAGATGTTGAAGGCCATGAAGGGGCTCGCGCCCCGCAGATGAACCGAACCCCTAGGAACCAGAACCCCGAGAGCTATGTCCGTAACAATCCGCCTGCGGCGCATGGGCAAGAAGAAGCAGCCCCACTACCGCATCGTCGCCGCCGACAGCCGCTCGCCCCGCGACGGCCGGTTCGTCGAGAACCTCGGCTACTACAACCCGGTCCCCGACCCGGCCATAGTGTCGGTCGACCTGTCGCGGGTGGACCACTGGCTCGGCCGGGGCGCCCGCATTTCGCCCACGGTGCGGAGCCTCGTGTCTAAGGCGCGGGCGGGGGGGGACGGCAAGGTCGCGTTGGCGGCCGCCGGTTCCGGAGCCGGCGCGGAAGCGGCAGCGGAAGCGCGGGCCGCCGCAGAGAACGGCTCCCCCGCCGAAGCCGCGAGCGAGGCCGGTCCCCCCGGGGCCGGGACCGAGCCCGCCGAAGCCGCGGGCGAGCCGGGTCCGCCTGAGGCCGGGACCGAACCCGCCGAAGCCGAAGATGCCCCCGAGGCCGGGACCGAGCCGGCCGAAGCCGCGGACGCCCCCGCGGCCGCGACCGGGGACGGCGAAGCCGCGGACGCCCCCCCGGCCGCGACCGGAGAAGGCGACGCCGAAGACGCCCCCGCGGCCGCGACCGGAGACGGCGACGCCGCGGCGACCCGGGCCGCCCCCGAGGAGGGCGACGGCCCCGGCGCCGCTTCCGAATCCGGAGCCGCCGGGGCTTGACCGGGGGCGGCCATCCCCCCTTTCTCGTGGTGGGCCACGTCAACAAGGTCCACGGCACGAAGGGCGAGCTCTTCGTGTGGCCCCTGACGGACTATCCCGGCAGCCACTTCACTCCCGGCGCCGTCCACATTCCCGCCGGCGAGGACGGCGAGAGTCCCTCGGCCACCCTCGGCGAACTCACCGTCGAGGCGGTCCGCCCCTACCGGAAGGGCTTCCTGGCCAGGTTCGGCGGCGTCGGCGACCGGGCCGCCGCGGAGCGTCTGCGCGGCCGCTACCTCCTTCGGCCCTTCGACGCCATCGACCCGCCGGGCGAAGACGAGATCTTCTATCACGAGCTCCTGGGAGCCGCGGTGGTCGACCGCGGCGGATCCGGGCTCGGCACCGTGAAGGAAGTCTTCCCCGCGCGTCCCTCGGACCTTCTGGAGGTGTCCGGCCCGGACGGCGAATTCCTGCTCCCCTTCAGCCGCGAGGTCGTCGTGGAGTTCGACCGGGAGCGGCGCCGGGCCGTCGTCGACCCCCCGGAGGGGCTCCTGCCGTGATGCGCATCGGCATCGTGACCATCTTCCCGGAGTACTTCGCCGCGCCGCTGGAGCTCGGCATACCGGGCCGGGCCGCCCGGGCCGGGCTGGTGTCCTACCGCGTGACCGACCTGAGGGACTACGCGCGCGACGTCCACCGCACGGTCGACGACGAACCCTACGGCGGAGGCGCGGGGATGGTCATGAAGCCGGAGCCGTTCTTCGAAGCCGCCGCTGACCTGTCGCCGCGGGGGCCGATCGTCCTGATGTCGGCCCGGGGCGGGCGCTTCCGCCACGACGACGCCGTCCGCCTTTCGCTCGAACCCGAGGTCACCCTCCTCTGCGGCCACTACAAGGACGTCGACCAGCGGGTCGCCGACCACTTGGCCACGGAGGAGCTGTCGGTCGGCGACTTCGTGCTGTCGGGCGGCGAGCCGGCGGCGCTCGCCGTCGCCGACGCGGTGGTGAGGCTGCTGCCGGGAGCGCTGGGGGACCACGAGTCCGCGTCCTCGGACTCGTTCTACGACGGGGACGCGATCTCCGCGCCGTCGTACACGCGGCCGGCGGAGTACCGGGGCCTGAGGGTTCCGGAGGTGTTGCGAAGCGGCGACCACCGCCGGATCGAAGCTTGGCGCGCGAAGGAGTCGGAGCGGCTGACGCGGGTGCGGCGCGCGGGTTCCTAGCCCTAGCCCGTCCTCCCCGCCCGGAGACCCGCACGCCGCGACGGCCGCTCCTTCTTCCGAATCCCGGTGCGCTTAGCGGTTTCGCGCTCGGCCCAGCCTAAAGTCCACGCCTATCCGCAGCGCGAATCCCCGGTGTCTGGCGGCGACGTCGTCCTCGCTGTCGTTGATGTCGAGGAGACCCAGGCCGTAGAGGCCTTCGGCGACCAGGGTCGCGGAGCCGAGGTCGAGACCCGCCCCCGCTCCCGCGGTCAGCAGGAAGTCGTTCTCCCGGTACACGGCCTCGAGCTCCTCGCAGGAACTCGTGGCACGGCCCCTCGGGCGGGTGAGCCTGGTGTAACACGCGGTGCGGAGGGCCACGGTGGGTCCGGCGAGCAGATAGGCAGGCCCGAGGAAGACCTTGCCGAGCATGGAGAAATCGACGTAGTCGTAGGCCCAGAGGGCGCCGTAGATCACATCGATATCCAGGAGAGTGAGATCCGCGCCCCGTTGCGCGTATCCGACCTCGGCGACGAGACCGAGCAGGTCGTTGAGGGGATAGGCGACCGAGACGGCGGCCTGGGCGCCGTATCTGGGAGACACGCCCTCCACGAAGCCGACTTCGTCGGCGACTCCGAGCGTGCCCCGCATCGCCCCGGCCCTGAGTCCCAAGGTGACCTGGGCTTGGGCCGAACTCCCGCTCGCCAGTATCAGGATTGCCGCCAGTACCGGAACCGGTCCGCGGACGCTCGTCTTCGCCTTCATGTCATTCGCCTTTTCCGGAGGGAGTTGCGCGGTGCTCCGCATTGAGGTACGCGGAAGCCCGGCGAAAGTTCCGCGACCCCTCCGGCTACCGGGACAGCCAGTAGCTGAGCTTGGCCATGAACACGTTGTCGGGCGCGGCGCCGAAGAGATCGCCTAGGTCCGAGCCGAAGTCGAACCGCCCGGTGCCGGCCGCGTGATTGCGGCCCTGCGACCAGACGAGGTAGAGCACGGACCCCGGAGAGTACTCCCACCTGAGGACCGCGTTGGAGCGGAACTGCTTGAAGCTGAAGTCCGGATTCCCGAAGGACACCGGGCTCCCGTCCAGCTCGGCCCAATAGCGGCCGCCCTCCGGGAGCGCCTCCACGGCCTCGAAGCGGTCGGCGTATCGCTCCGCGCGCGGGTCGGCCACGCGCTTGAACGCGCGGTAGCTGCCGGAGGCCACGAAGGGCTGGGCGTACGCCTGCAGCGAGAGGTCGGCCGTGAAGGCGTAGTCCATGCGGGCGGTCAGCCCCACGGTTGTCTGTTCGATGCGCGCGAACAGGTAGTTGGGGGCGTCGGTGTCGATGCGGCGGACCCACTGGCGGTCGTCCAGGTTGCGGCTGAGCCTGGCTCCCAGGCTGAAGGTGGCTCTGCCCGACGGCCGCACGCTGACCGTCGGCGCAACGCCGGCGGACCAGGAATCGCTCTCGGGGCGCACGTTGCCCCAGGAGGCGACGTTGATCCGGACCGGCTTGCGGGCGTCGCTGCCGAATCCCGCCCAGAAGTTGGTCCCGGCCTCGGTACGGAAGAGCGGACCGCCCCGCAGAAGGCCGGCGGACCAGGCCCCGAGCTCCCGGTTCACGCCCCCGTATCCGCGCCAGAAGTTCCGGAGCTGGAAATTCACGTTGATGTTGCCTCCGGTTCCGGCGCGGTCGCGGTCGTAGTTCCAGACGTTCCAGGCGTTGAGGTTGACGAACCAGTTGCGGAACGGGCCCCGGGGCGCGGAGCTGTGGTATCCGCCCCAGACCCAGTGCACGAGGTAGTCGGCGTCGCGCTGATAGCCCAGGTCGTTCACCTCGAAGCCGGGCGTGCGCGTCTGGAAGCCGGTGCCGATTCGCCACGGGCTGCCCGCGAACTTCGAGACTCCGAAGTCGGCCGCGCCTCCGCCCAGGCCGGTGCGTTTCCCGTCGAAGCGCACGTGGCCCGCGTCGGGACGCTGGTAGTAGCGGGCGGGCGAACGCTGGGTTCGCGCGATGGCCTCCGCCGAGCCCGTCACGTAGGAGCCGAGCAGGTAGCCTTCGAGCCGCCATGCGTCGCCCCCGAAGCGGTGCCTGAAATCGACGCCGCCCGCGTAGGCCGCCGACCTGAGCTCCAGCTCCCCGGCCACGCCGGCGTCCCGGTGTACGGTGGTGCCGATGAAGCCCACCGCCGAACGGCCTTCGGCGAAGTCCCTCTGCACCCTGAGGACTCCGTGGTTGGAGAACGGCTCGACGGGCTCCTGGAACCGGTCGCCCTCGCCCGGAGCGACGTCTGCGCGCTCCTCGGCGGTCATCGCGTGCAGCGCGCCGACCGACCAGCCGCCGGCCGTCTTTCCGGAGAGCTTCCAGGCGCCCAGGATGGTGGTCCGGTCGTCGGCGTCCGCGAAACCTCCCCGCGGATCCGCCCGTCCCTGGGGCGCGCGCCCTATCCTGCGCGAGTAGAAGAGCGATTCGCCGCCGTCGTCCCCGTCGCCCAGGGCGATGCCGAAGTTGAAGATGCCCGCCCCCTCGACGAAGAACGGCCTGCGCTCCGGAAGGAAGGTCTCGAACGCGGTCAGGTTCACGTTGGCGGGGTCCGCCTCGACCTGCCCGAAGTCGGGGTTGACGGTCACGTCCAGGGTGATGTCGGAGGTCACCCCGTACCTGAGGTCGGCGCCGGCCGACGCCAGGACGTCCGTGGCTCGATGGAAGGGGTCGGCCTCGTCGCCGGGAGCGCGCCGCAGGCTGGCCAGCGAGTAGGGCAGAACCTCCAGCCGCCGAGGCGGATCCAGATCCCGCAGCCCGCGGAGCTCGCCGAGGCGCGACACGATGCCGCCGTCGGCGCGGGTCGTGGGCGCCCACGCCGAGAGCTCGTCCCGGCGCGCGAGGCGGCGCAGGAAGTTGATGCCCCAGGTCTGTTCCTCGCGGTCCCGGAAGCGCAGCTGGGAGTAGGGGATGCGGAATTCGGCGCTCCATCCCCCTTCGTCGCGCGCGGTCGCCACGTCCCAGACCGCGTCCCACCCCGCATCCTCGCCGGTGTCGTCGAACCGGTAGACGTCCTGCTTCACCCCGACGGGGTTGACCGCGAACTGGAAGGCCGTGCGCCGGTCGAAGTACGAGTCGACGACCACGCCCAGGAGATCCGAATACGACTGCTGGTCGCGCCGCGTGAGCTGGCCGGCGATCTCGCTCGCGCTGGTGTCGTGCGCCCGCATGAACACGAACAGAGCCGCGGCGCCGTAGAGGACGCGCGCCTCGGTGCGCTGGGTAGCCGGTTCGCCCTCGTCGGGCTCGAACTGCGTGAACCGGGTGGCCACGGAGGCCCCTCGCCAGGCGGCCTCCTCCATGGCGCCGTCGATCGTGATGTGCGCGTCGGCCACGCGCGTCGCCGGGAGAATCGGCACCGTGTCGGTGCCGAGGTCGGCGGGCGCGGCCCGAACGCCGCCCGCCGCCGCCCCGGCCGCCCCTTCCGGCGGCCGCATCTCCGCGCCGAGGCCCGCCGGCGCCAGCAGCAGCCCGATCAAACATCTCGCGCGCGTCCTGTCTATCACCACTCCTCCTCGCGTTTGCATGCACGTATGGAACGAAACGAGACCACTACGCGGTCGCAGCGCCGGGGGTTTCCCGCCGGGAGCGCCGCCGCGACCTTCCCGCCGGGAGCGCCGCCGTGACCTTCCGGCCCCGCCCCTTCGCACTTCCGAAAAGACCCGCGAGAGCCTATCTTTGCTGGCTTGCAGACGCTGAAGCCGCGAACCGGCAACGGAACCACGGGAGGGGAACCCGGCCATGGCGGACATACTCCACAAACTCGACATGGAGCAGGCGCGCGACGACCTTCCCGACTTCGCGCCCGGCGACACCGTCAGGGTCCTCTACCGGGTCCGCGAGGGGCAGAAGGAACGGATCCAGGTATTCGAAGGGGTCTGCCTCGGACGGCGGGGCTCGGGGATGGGAGAGACCTTCACAGTCCGCAAGATCTCCGGCGGCATCGGGGTCGAACGCGTCTTCCCGGTCAACGCCCCCACGGTAGGCGGCGTCGAGGTCGTGCGCCGCGGGCGGGTCCGCAGGGCCAAGCTCTACTACCTGAGGGGACTGCGCGGCAAGGCCGCCCGCATCAAGGAAAAGCGGACCTTCCGGCCGGGCTAGCCGCTGGACATCCTCGCATACGAACGGGGGTTCTGGGAACGGGGCCTGCCGCGCGTGGCGGGGGTGGACGAAGTCGGGCGGGGGCCGATCGCGGGACCCGTGGTGGCGGCGGTCGTGGTCCTCGCCGAGGGGACGGCCGTCGAGGGCGCCGCCGACTCCAAGACGCTGACCCCGCGGAGGCGGGCCGAGATCGCGGAGGAGATCCGTGCGCGGGCGGCGGCCGTCTCGCTCGGCGCGGCGTCCGCGCGGGAGATCGACCGGGTGAACATCCTGCGCGCCACCGCGCTCGCCATGAACCGGGCGCTGGACCGCCTGCCGGCGCCGCCGGACCACGTCGTCGTGGACGGGCTGCCGGTGCGCGATCTGGCGCGGGAGCACGACGCGGTGGTGGGCGGGGACGGCCTCGTCCACTCCATAGCCTGCGCGTCGATCGTGGCCAAGGTGTGCCGCGACCGCCTCATGACGCGCCTGGCCGCGCGCTACCCCGGCTACGGATGGGAACGGAACATGGGCTACGCCACGCCCGGCCACCGGCGGGCCGTGGGGAGGGCGGGGCTGACGCCGCACCACCGTACGACGTTCGGGCCGATGCAGCTGGAGCTGGCGCTGGGGGAGGGCGTCGGGCCGGGGGGGCGCCGCGGGGACGGCGGGACGTGAGCAGGCCGACCGGGCCGAAGGGCGACTCCGATGTACACTACACATTACATAATGTAAGGTGCTGATTACATTGTGAACCACTCGAACGAACCGGTCAGCCGGTCGCGCAAGCGCCTTTCGGAGCCTGTCGTCTTGTAAATTTGCATTTGAAATGCAGATTTGAGACACTATCACATGACCAACTACCTTGCGAGATCCCTCGAGCCGGTCCTGCGGAGAGCCGTTTCGGAGTTCCCGGCCGTCGTGCTGACCGGCCCCAGGCAGTCGGGGAAGAGCACGCTCCTGAGGCACCTCTTCGGGGGCGAATACGGCTATGTCTCCCTTGAACTCCCCGACGTTCGCGATTCGGTGGCCGAAGACCCGAGGTCCTTCCTGGCGCGTTTTCCGCCGCCGGTGATCTACGACGAGGTCCAGTTCGCTCCGGGGCTTCTCCCGTACGTCAAGGAGAGGATAGACGAGGACCGCGGCCGCGCCGGACGGTTCCTGCTTTCGGGATCCCAGAACCTGCTTCTCAACGAACGGATCACCGAGTCGCTTCCCGGGCGCGCCGCGATCCTTCACCTGCTGCCCATGTCCCGGCGGGAAGCCTGCGGCGAGGTCGACGCACCGCTGCTGTGGGAGGCGGAAACCGGAACCGGGACCGGACAGCCGCTGTCGCCCCGGGAGCTGTGGCGCGAGTTCCTGCGAGGCGGTTATCCCGAACTCGTCGCCGACCCCGGCCGCGACCTTCACCTCTGGCACTCCAGCTACATCCAGACCTACCTGGAGCGGGATGTTCGCAGCCTCCGCCAGGTCGGGGACCTCGGGCGGTTTCGGAGTTTTCTGCGAGCGGTCGCGGCGCGGACAGGCCAACTGCTCAACCTGAGCGACATCGCCCGGGATCTGGGCGTGGCCGTCAACACCGCGAAGGCCTGGCTCTCGGTTCTGGAGGCGACGCACCAGGTCTTCGTCGTGCGGCCCTACTTCGCCAACATCGGCAAACGCCTGGTCAAGGCCCCCAGGGTCTACTTCGCCGACCTGGGCACCCTCTGCCACCTGACGGGCCTGAAGGATCCGGACCACGCCGCCGCCGGGCCGCTGGCGGGAGCGCTGATGGAAGCGGCGGTCCTGGGAGAGATCGTCAAGACGCTCACCCACCGGGGCGAGCGCCCGGAGGTGTTTTTCTGGCGCACGGCCGCCGGGGCGGAGGTGGACTTCCTCGTTGAGGCGGAGGCACGGCTCGTTCCCATCGAGGTGAGGACGACGGCCACGCCTCGGTCCGGGATGGTTCGCGGGATTCGAAGTCTGCGCAACGACCTGGGCGACCGGTGCGGCCCGGGGTTCCTCGTCCATGCGGGGCACGGGCGGCTTCCGATGGGACATGGAGTGACGGCCGCCGGGTTCGTGGATCTGTAGGAGGCCGGGAAACGGGACGGAGGGATCGGGGCGTCCCGCCGAGCGGGGGGCCTCGTTACCTTTCCGGCGAGCCGGTAGCTCAGTCGGTAGAGCAACGGACTTTTAATCCGTAGGTCCTGGGTTCGATTCCCAGCCGGCTCACTTCGGGGGACGCCGGCCGGCGCATGATCCGGCCGGGGCGGGCCGGCCGGGGGACGGAGGGGTCAGGCCGTCCGCACCCGCTCGATGAACTCCTCGCCGGTTCCGCACTCGAACAGCGCGTCGATCACCCTGTCGATGCCCTCGGGGCCGGGCAGTCCCGCGAGCACGTCGGACACCCGCCCCGCCGTATCCTCTCCGAACCTCCGGACGATCTGCCGCCGCAGAACCATCGCCTGACCCTGGCGGCGACCGTCCCGGCGGCCCTCCCGGCGGCCCTCCCGGCGGCCCTCCCGGGCCCCCCTCCTGACCAGCTCGTCCAGACCCCGCTGAAACCTGTCCGCGATCTCGTCCATCGTCTTCGCCCCTCCCAGCTTCAGTTTCTCCGTGTGGCCCCTCAATTCTAGCATCGTCCTCACGCGTCCGGCCATGAACGCCTCCAGCCTCGGGTCCCCGCGATCCGCGACCGCGAGCCGCAGGGCCGCCACCTGCGAGGCCATCTCCTCCGGCGAGAGGCTGCGCGCCAGGCCCAGCACGAGCGCCGTGACGTCGTTCCGCGGCCGGCCGCCACCCTCCTCGTCTCTCCACGACACCAGGCGGAAGCGGCCCGGGTCGGAACGCCGGAAGAGACGGGTCACGCGATCCGGGCCGCGCCAGGGGCCGTCGCCGTGGTAGAGGACCAGGCAGACGAACTCCGGCGGCGCGTCGGAGGCCCGCAGGTCTTCTCCGGCCACGATTCGCTCGAGCGCCAGCGAGGCGTAGGTGGTCGTGCGCAGCGCCATGAACCGTTCGGGCCTTCGCTGGAACTCGACCAGGAACACGACTCTCCCTCCGTCGAAGGTGTCGGCCGACCAGATCATGTCGGGGTGGCGCCGCTGCAGGGTCTTCCCGCTGACGAGCTCGGCGGGTTCCTGGCGCAGGGTCGAGAAGTCGGTCTCGCCGGCCCACTCGGGCACATGGTCGCGGATGAGGATCTCGATCATGCCGCGGTCGGCGAAGACCGACTTGAGCAGGGGGTCGTGCACGGCGTCTCCGGCGTGGGGGACGCCCAAGTTCGCGGGAGGGCGCGGGCGCGGGCATGGCCGGATGGGACGGGTTGCCGCGAGGCCGGGCCGCCGCATCGGAGCCGGGCGGGGACGCAGCCGGCGCTCCTGGTCCGCAGGTCCCGGGTTCGATCCCCGGTCGGCCCGCTCAGGGGGCGCCGGCCGGGCGCGGTGCGGAACCGCTGGCGGGAATCGGCGGCGAGCCGCGGGAGGCCCGGCTCTCCGCCTTGCCGGGAGACTAGGTGCGAGGCACGAAGGCCCGCGAGATCCGGATTTCCGCTTCGGGGGCGTTGCGAGCGACATCGGAGCTTCGGACGGCGAGCGAACCGCGACGCAACGAACGGTGATTGTGCATTTGGCGCACGGAATCTAGCCGTTTTCCGGGTCATTTTCCACC